>JAZNVS010000083.1:0-18353 GCA_045592965.1 Bacteroidales bacterium
TAAAAACTTTTGCATGCTTTATGTTTTTTATCGGAATCTTTTCATCTTTCTTTCAATCACATAGCTCGCTATGCTCTTTCAAGAAATACAAAAATCTTCTCAATAAAAATTCATAAATCATTTGCAAAGCAATTTATAGAAATTCCCTTAATGATGCTGGCTATTACAGAATGGACATCACCTTGAGTAACGGTGAGCAGTACTACGGTTATTTTAGAGTTGAAAATTGAAAGTTATGAAAATTAACATTTACATATTGGGAAAAAACAAATTCATAAAACAATTGTCTGGTAATTACAAACCAGACATCAACTAATAATAATGTAATTATCTTAGAATGAGGGTGAAAATATCATTAATGCTGATGATTTGAAAGCTGGAGTTTATATCTGGAAAACATCATCTAACAACAACGTTAATTCAGGAAAATTCATTAAAAAATAATTAAAAGAATCATTGCTTATTATTGTAAAAAAAATAAATCTTATTATCATGAAAAAATTTATCATCTCCATAGTCATCTTAGCAATGACGGCATCCTTGACGGCTCAGGTATCCGTATGGGATGGAAGTTACGAAGAGTTCGACGTTTCTAATGGGAAAGGTCTCACCGAAGACAACCCTATCCTCATTGAAAACGCAGCGCAGCTGGCGTTCATGTCGCAACACCCATATTCGGCAACCAGTGAAAAAATGTATTATAAACTCACAACCGACATCGACCTTAACTATCTTCCTTGGACAGCAATCGGTCTGCTGGGAAACAGCACTTTCTGCGGCTATTTCGACGGCGGCAACCATAGCATCAGTAAATTAGAGTTCGCTTTGTTCAGCTACGCACAAGGCTACATCAAGAACCTCACAATAACAGACACCGATTTCGTGTTTGAAGACGTTGCCGATAATCCTTTCGGTTCCGTTACATTCGGCGCTTATTATGATGAAGTACTCGTTATAGAAAACTGCCACAGCTACGCCAACATCACAGTGAAAGACGGATTTAACTTCGCCATCGGTGGCATCGTAGGCGAATGCGGAGAAAACACCTACATCTATAACTGCTCTAATCACGGCGACATCAATGTCACTCAGGAAGACGGCTTATATCCTGTTGTCGGAGGCATCGGAGGTTTAGTGTTCAACACATCGTTCTGCTATAACACCGGCGACATCAACGTGGGATGTTCTTTCGTCGACAACGTGAAAGTCGGCGGCATTGCAGGTCTGTCAAGCAAGGCGGTAAAGAACTGCTACAACACAGGTAACGTGGAGACGATAATCTATAACGACGGCACAAGTATCGCCGGCGGCATCGTTGGTTTTGCAGGAGGAATCAGCGCGTTGTTGTCATGCTATAACATTGGAAACATCAACGGCAACTCTTCATCAGGATTGATTGCTCAAGTTGAAAACGAGAACACCTTCGTAGCCGACAACTGCTTTATGGCAGATCATAACGAAAGCAACGGCTATGGAGAATCGCTCTCAACCGACTTTATGAAGAGCGACGAATTTGTAGCGATGCTCAACAAATATGACAATTATTACAAGAAAGATGTAGAGCCATTCGTCAACGACGGTTATCCTATCATCGACACAGAAAAAATTCCTGCCTTCGATATCGGCGGAACGATAGGTGTTGAAGAAACAAATACTGATAACAACATCTCCGTCTATCCTAACCCGGCTAAAGACTTTGTGAAAGTGTCAACAGACAACAGACAACAGACAACAGTCAAGATATACAACACTGTTGGAATGTTAGTAGGGACGCGGCTTGCCACGTCCGCAACAAATGAAATAGAAATCAATGTTTCAGAATACAATCCTGGAATATATTTCATCAATATCAGCAACGAAGAATATAATGTAACAAAGAAGATTGTTATTGAATAATTTTTGGTTTAAGGTTTAAAGCTTAAGGTTTAAGGTAAGATGATCTTTACTTTGAACTTTGAACCTTAGTTCAAAAGCCTTAGTTCCAGAATTATAGAATTCGTCATCTGTAGAGACGTACCAATTACACCATTGAAAATTAACAATATGTAATTGATACGTCTTTTTTTTAAACTGAAAATCTGAAAATCTGTGAAAAGTTTTGAGAAAAATACGCAAATTACATTAAAATGTTTTCGGACAGTCTCCCCCGATTTTTTATAATAAATTAAAAAAACGTTTTGTTTTTAAAAAATAATTATGATATTTGTGGAGCGAACAATTATCAACAATAAAAAAAACAAAGCTATGAAAAAGTCTCTTTTGATTTTCTTGACGTTTTTATGGGTTATTAATATGAATGCCCAGAGTGTTGAAATGTATTATAATTTTGGCAATCCGCATATTGTAAAGGTTGGAGATTATCATAAGGTTGATTTTAAAGATTGTATGCAGCATGGTGAAATAGGATCACCAAGCTTGCCATACTATTCAGTGAGACTTTTGCTTCCTCAAGGCACAGAAGCCTCGTCGGCGGAAGTATATTTCTCAGATTTTGTGGAAGTTGAAGGAGAATATAATTTATATCCTATACAGAGATTCGTCCCATATTCTTCAGCAGAGACGCTTCCGTTTTCTAAAAATGAAGATGTTTACGCAATAAAAAGCGAATTGCCAGAACAAGCACATACAGATGTTAAAACCCATTATCTCAACGGATATGCTTTTGCCTTCTTGAATTTCACTCCATTAAGATATGTGCCATCAACAGGAAAAATACGCTATGCTAAAACCGTTAAAATCGTTGTTAATACAGTTCCGGAAAAAGAAGATCATTCAGCAATGCTGAGGGAAAATCATTATAGCATGAATAGTGTAAGAAGTTTGGCGCAGAATGCTGAGGTGATGAGAGAATATAAGAGCAGAGCAACCACATTGTCGGGATATGACATGCTTGTTGTTACAAGGGAAAGATTTGTAGATGATTTTTCTGAATATACGGATTACTATAATAGTATAGGTATACGAACCAAGGTTGTTTCTACTGAATATATATATTCTGAGATGGAAGGTCGTGATTATCAGGAAAAGATCCGTAACTATATAATCCAGGAATACCAAAACGAGGGAATCTTTATGGTGACCATAGGCGGCGATGTTAATGTTGTGCCTCATAGAGGTCTTTATGCATCTGTCAATGGTGGGGAAATAGAAAATTCCGAGATTCCTGCAGATATGTATTATTCTTGTTTAGATGGTAATTGGAATGATGATGGTGATGATAAATGGGGCGAGATAGAAGAAGCAGACCTTCTGCCAGAAGTGGGTATATCAAGATTGACGTTCACAAATAGTTCATCTCAAGCTTCAAAAATGATTCATAAAAGTTTGTCATATCAACGCAGTCCTGTTTTGGGTGAGTTACGCAACGTTTTGCTTGGCAGTGAAAAAGCAGATAACACTCCTACTTACGGAGGCGATTACCTCGAACTTATTATAGGTGAACATGATGATAATGATTATTATACTGTGGGTATTCCTGAAGACTATAATTTTACCCGCGTATATGCAGAACATGGCAATTGGAGCAGAATGAATATTATGAATGCTATCAATAGAGGCGCTCAATCCATACATCACGTCGGACATGCCGGCACTAATTACGTGGCAGCAATGTTTAATGATGATTTTGAAGATGGTGAATTCTCGTCACTAAACGGCAAGGATCATAATTACACCTATTTTTTCTCACATGGATGTCATTGCGGAGCTTTAGACGTAGTGTGTGTTATGAAACGTATGGTTGCTATCGATAATTTCTGTTTCGCAGCAATAGGCAATTCACGCGAGGGTTTTTATATGACGGGAACATCAGAAGGACCATCCGCTCATTTGCATAGAGAGATGATAAGCGCTCAATATGGTGATAACATAAGCATATTGGCAATGGCATTGCGCGAATCTAAAATAAAAACTGCACCTTGGGCGCAAGAGATAGATGGATATAGATGGAATACATACTGTATGAATATTCTTGGTGATGGCGCAGTATCTGTCTGGTTGGACGAACCTCATATACTGAGAGTTTGTTCTTCTTCTGCAATACAATCTGACGAACATTCATACGAACTAACTGTTAAAGATGAAATGGGTGTGTTGATGTCTAACTTCATGTGCTCAATGTTTAAGAATGGCAAAATGATAGGTAGAGCTGTAACTGATTCACAAGGATATGCAAATATTATCTTTGAAGAAAATATAGGACATAACGATACCCTTCAACTTAAAGTGCTTGGCGCTAATGCTTTTCCTAAAACTATTGACATCACAATAGTGCCAGACAATAAACCTTATGTTGTGTGTTTGGATTATACGCTCAACGATACGGATTGTAAAATGGATTTTTCAGAATCACACACTATGAATATTTTATTGAAAAATTCAGGAAATACTGCTGCCAACAATATAACCGTAAATTTGAGCTGTGATAAACCTGAATATGTAAATATAACAGATTCTGTTGAGAATGTAGACGTTATAATGGGTGATTCTGATGTAAACTTAAGCAACGCTTTCGCTTTTGTAATAAGTGATGACGTACCCAATAATACAATTGTTAATTTTACACTAACAATTACAAATGGTTCGGAAACTTGGACTTATGAATATGACGCCACTATATACGCACCTGATTTTAGTGTCATAGATGCTATTTTAGAGGACGCTTCTGGTGATGGCAAAATAGTTGCTGGCGAATCAGCAACGATTTGTTTTACAGTAAAAAATTCAGGAAATAGCACGGCCGAAGATGTACTATTTACTGTGTTATGTCCAACACAGAATTTTTATTATGATGAAAACACAACTATTGTCGAATATCTACCTGAAGCAGAAACTTTTACATACACATTTTCCTTTAGATTGGATGAAATGTTACCTGATGCAAATTATGAACTCATTTTATCGACATCTTCCGGTAAATATGTGTCGTATGAATCATATTATATAGTGGTAGGTGGAAAAGAAGAGACATTCGAAACAGGAGACTTCAGTGCTTTCGACTGGCAATTTATAGGAAATGGAAGTTGGGCAATAGATAGTGTCTCGCCATATCAAGGAAACTATTGCGCGAAAGCTTCTTATAAAAATTATGGAGGATGGATGAAATTGTTGATTGAAGTTGAATTTTTGAATGATGCTGAAGTATCCTTTTATAAAAAAATATCTTCAACTAACACAATGTTTTACCAAAATGCTTTGTATTTTAATGTGGATGATTTTTGTTTTGGTGATTGGTGTGGAGAATTGGATTGGTCGAAATCGACATATAAGATTGAAAAGGGAAAGCACGTATTAAATTGGCAATTCCAAAGGATTGTTGTCATGGATGAGAATGAAGAATATGCAATGATCGATAATATCATGTTCCCTCCTGATGCCATTGTTTTGGATGTAAAAGTCGAAGAAGAAAAGACTATGTCTGTCTATCCTAATCCAACAAACGGAGCAATGAAACTTCAACTTGATGATAAACAATATGATGTCACGATTTATGATTTTATGGGAAGAGTAATGAATACATATAAATGTATGACTGGATATTGTGAGTTTGATTTAATGGATATGAAAAATGGAATGTATTTTATAAATATTCGTAATGACAATTTCAATACGACACAAAAAATCATAAAAAGATAATAATACTAGGTTTTGGAAATTTATACTAAACTAAATAACACTGAAAATAAAATTTGAAAAAATTATCATTTATCCTAATCCTGCTTTTCTCAAGCAGCATGATGTTTTCTCAAAACGAGTTTGAGTATATATATGAAGATGGTGAATCCAATTATCATAAAGTTATTTATTTCTCAAATATCTTTGAAATGGATAATGGTGATTTTATGGTATTTGGAGATAACTATTTCGGGCGTTTCTCCAATTCTGGTGAATTGTTGTCTGAAACATTAATAAATGACTCTGTTCCCGGATATGAATCGTGGAATGGAGAAGGTACGCCTGTTATAAAAAGTAAGGATGGTCCAGAGTTTTTTTAATGCATAATCAAAATAATTATGAATTATGTTTTGAATCTGAGAATCTGAAAAAAATTTTATCTCACATCTCCAATTCCATCTGCTTATCTTCCCATTGATTCATAAGATTCTGAAGCTGATCTTTTTTCTTTCCGTAAGAATCGTACCAAGCATTATCGATATTAACATCAGGGAAATCGCTTGGCGACGACATAATCTTGTCCATCTCGGCGATTTCGTTTTCCAACGATTCAATCTGTTCTTCCAACTTCTTGATTTCTCGTTCAATGCGTTTTGTCTCCCTGTCGTTCTGTTTCTTCAATTCGTAATCTATCTTTCCTTGAGACACTTTACTTTCAACAGGTTGCGACTTCTGTTTCTTGTTAAGATCATCCAACTCTTTAAGTTTCTTCTCTTCAAGAAAGTCATAGATGTCGCCTATATATTCTTTTATATGAGGTTTTCTGAATTCATAAACTTTGTTTGTCAATCCTTGCAAGAAGTCACGGTCGTGCGATACTATTATCAAAGTCCCGTCGAATTGTATGAGTGCCGACTTGAGAATGTCTTTAGAGAGCATATCAAGGTGGTTGGTCGGCTCATCGAGGATGAGGAGATTTGTCGGGAAGAGAAGCATCTTGGCAAGTGATAATCGTGCTTTCTCGCCGCCAGAAAGAACTTTCACCTTTTTATCTATAGCCTCGCCGCCAAACAGGAAAGCACCGAGAAGCGACTTTACCTTCACACGCATATCGCCTGTGGCAACGTCATCGAGAGTCTCGAAGACAGTCTTCTCAGGGTCCAACATATCCTGCTGGTTTTGGGCGTAATATCCTATCTTCACCTCGTGACCGAGTTTCACTTCTCCTTCATAATCCAAAACACCAGCGATGATTTTGGATAATGTTGACTTGCCTTCGCCGTTACGTCCTACGAAAGCTATCTTCTCCCCTCTTGGAATCAGAAGGTTAATATTATTTAAGATTTGTTTCTCACCGTATGATTTCGAGACATTATGTAGTTCCAATGTAACCTTGCCGGAATGCGGTGCGGGAGGAAACTTGAAATGTATAGCCGACTTATCTTGGTCATCGATTTGTACGACATCCATCTTTTCCAGCAGTTTCACTCTCGACTGCACTTGCTTTGCCTTTGTAGCCTTATATCTGAAACGTTCGATAAATGCTTCTATCTCCTTGATTTCTTTCTGCTGATTATCAAAAGCCGCTTTCTGAATATCGATACGTTCCTCTCTTCTTTCGATAAATTCTGAATAGGAACATTTGTAATCGTAAATCTTAGCGCATGAAATCTCTATCGTTCTTATGGTGATGCGGTCGAGGAAAGCTCTGTCGTGCGACACCATGAAGATGGCTCCATAATAATTTTTAAGGAAACTTTCTAACCATTGTATTGACTCGATGTCTAAGTGGTTAGTAGGTTCGTCGAGTAGTAGCAGTTTAGGTTTACGTAACAAAATCTTAGCGAGTTCGACGCGCATCTGCCATCCGTTGCTGAACTCATTCATCGGACGTTGCATATCGTCGTGTTCGAAGCCGAGGCCTATGAGAATCTGTTCGGCTTCGCCTTCTATGGAATGTCCGCCCATGATAGCAAGACGTTCGTTGAGATGGCTCATCTTCTCGCAAAGACGTTGATACGAATCGCTTTCGTAATCTTCTCTGTCTGACAGCTCGTCTTGTAATTTTGCGAGACGGCGTTCAATCTCGTAATATTCTTCGAAAGCTGTCATTGCTTCATCGAGAACAGTCTTTGTACTATGAACGTTTTTCTCCTGGGGCAGATAACCTATCGTAACATCGTCCGACATTATGACGTCGCCTTTTGAAGGTTGTTCAAGACCGCAGAGTAGCTTGATGAGCGTTGTCTTTCCCGCTCCGTTTTTTCCGACGAGACCTATTCTGTCCTTCTCCCGAATCATGAAACTGATGTCGGTGAAGAGATCCTCGCCCGTAAATTGCATGCTGAGATTTTGTATCGATATCATAATGCAAAGATAAATAAAAGTCAACAGACAACGGACAACAGACAACGGATTTTTTTAATCTGAGAAATTGAGAAATTGTGGATCTGAGAAAGCTGTTGGCTTTTGAACTAAGGCTTTTAAACTAAAGCTGTTGGCGGTTAGCTGTTAGCTTTTTGAACTTTGCGTTCCTTTGCGTCTTTGCGAGAGATAATCATAAAATTGCTTACGACTTTATAAACTACGAGCTACGAGTCTTGGCTCACTGCTCAAGGCTCATAGCTCGTAGCGAAATAATTTCTCAAATTTTATGTTTCTCAGTTTTTAACAACCTTCTTCGTCACGTTGCCGTTTTCCGTTTCAACAATGAAGAAGTATATTCCTTGTGTGTAGCTTGAAATATTGATTTCAATCTCGTTAGAAGTCATCTCGATTTCTTCAATCAACATTCCGAGTGTGTTATAAATCCGAACTGTTGACTGTTGACTGTTGACTGTTGACACTTTAACAAAGTCATTAGCAGGATTTGGATAAATCATCATGTCGTTGACACCGTTTTCGTCTACGCTTGTAACGTCAACTATGACGAATCTCTGGTTTTCATTGCCGAAAGCATTAGCACCTTCCGATTCGCATTCTTCACCGTCGACAATATAGACTGATGTCACCTTATAATAATATGTACCAATTTCAACTGCATCGAAGTAGCTGCCTTCTTCTGTCTCAGCGATTAATTCGTAGTTATCGTTAGAAGTTCCACGGTATACGTTATAATGTTGGAATACATCTTCTCTTGGAAGTTCGATAACTTCTTTCATTTCGCTTGTCACGAAGGCGCGGATCATCCAAGTGTAGTCCAATCCCTGACCTGCATAGATGACATCTTGCCATGTTGTTCCGTCTAATGAAATCCAACGTCCGTTAGGATCTCCTGTTGTTGCGCAACCTGCTGCAGGATAATTACCGTTATCGTTGTTAAGAACGATCCAGAGGTTCATTGAAGGGTCTACAGGTAGCGGAGCAGTCAATTCAACCTCGACGAAATCTTGAACGCCTGTCATTTCGTAAGGCTGAGTATGAGCCAAGATTTCAGGAGCATTGTCGCCGCCGTAATAAACTAAGAGATTACCTGTATGTGCTTCGTTGTCGAATATAGCAACTTTTGTCATCATGGTGCCGCCATAATATTCTAAGTTTTCGACAGGGAATTTAACGCCCCAGTAGAAAGAACTGCCGTTCAAGCCTATGCCTGATGAGTAATTGCCGTTGTCGTAAAATAACCATTCAGAACCTTGTAATGTATAAGGCCATGTCAATGCTACGCCGAACTCGCCGTTCTGTGCTGATTCGATACCGTGGAGGTTACGAGGAGCAGGACATGTTCTTACGATAGAGACGGTCTGTGTTTGAGGACATGACATTGCGTAGTATGAATTATCTTCGCCGCCGAATACTGCTCTTACTGAATATTCGAAGTCGCCATAGCCAGGATTTACGTCAACGAATGTTTCTTCGGTGATAGGTTCTTCGGTGATGAGTTCGCCGTTACGATAAACCATTGCGCCGAGCACTTCATATTCTGTGTAGTTAGGTTCCTTAGGAGCTTCAACGTAAGCGCGGATCTGCCATGTGATGTCCATTCCCACAGCTTCGCTTACGTCAGACCATTCGATGCCGTTGAAGGAGATCCAACGTCCGTTAGGTTCGCCGTTTCCTACGCAGCATGAAGCCACGAACTGACCGTTATTGTTTTCAAACACAATCCAGATATTATCTTCACCGGTGATGTCTATCGCGCTCGACAATTCAAATTCAGCATAGTCTTCTGCACCTGTACAAACGTATGCTTGTGTATGTACTAAGTTAGCAGGAGCGTCGTTGCCACCGAAGTAAATCGAGATAGAACCATCGTGAGCTGTCTTGTCGTACATAGAAATCTTAGTGATTTCTTTTCCTGCGTATGGAACCAAATCTTCAGCAGGGAACATGATACCCCATTGCATTGTAGCACCGTTGTTCATACCTACAGCGTCTAAGTTAGCGTCGTCGTCATAATGAATCCATTCGCCATCATCTGCCGTAGCCTTTGCATTTGTTGTCAATGTCAGGTTGTCGATATTAATCCAGAACTGACCGTAGCAATTGAAGTGACGTAAAGCGATATAAACGTCTTTGCCTGCGTATGCGCTCAAGTCGATAGTCTTCTGATACCATGTACCTTGTGCTCTTGCATCACGATCTACATTCTCACCTCCTTTAGCTGTCAAAGTCTCTTCCCAAATCATGGTGAATGCTGATGGCGATACGTTGCTGAACTCTGAGATTGCTACACCATAATGTTCGGCTGCATACATGGAGTTTTCGGCGCAGACACGGAACACGAGTTTAGAATCTTCAGTGATGGCATATTTGCTTGCTGTTACCAAATAATCGTCTGGTTCGAAGTTATACATTCCGTCGTAAGAACGAGATACTGCGCTGTTAGCACTTTCGTAACCGCAGTCGGTTTGTGAGAATTGTGTTGAGTTGCCCCATTTGTTACCGTCGGCATTGGCATCGATAGTTGTAAAGCCATTCAATGTTCCGTCTTCGAAGTCGAACATGAATTCTGAAGGATAAGAACCGTCGCCTTGAACTGGGAGAGTCCATGAGAGCTCAACGTCTTTGCCATTGAGTTCTACGGAATATTCTGTAACTTCCACGAAGTTTGAGCATGGGCTGTATGTCCATGTGTATTCCATCGTATTGTTGCCAACTACCTTAGCTGTATATTCATTACCTTCCACGAGGTCTGTGACATCATACTGATAATAATTTGTTTCAACTTCAGCAACGTTCTGACCATCCAACATCACATCGAATGAAGCGGCGTCATCTTCCCACATTGCCCATCCTGTTGGAGAGACGTAGAAGTCGCCGAGCACAAATACCTCTTCAAGAACACACTCAATAACTGTTGATTCTGTGATGTCTATTGTTGCAGAGCTTGTCTTGAAGCCTTCCAAAGAAACAGTGTAGTCGTAAGTTCCGAGACGGAAGTCGTTCCATGTGTGAGTTCCAGAATTACCTAATGTTGCTTCGTATGTATAAGAAGCGTCGTCGGCATTGACGAATGAGACTTGTGCGCCGTTTGCCGATGCGCCAGTTTCTGTTTCAACATTAATGGTGACAGCGACATTCATATCTTTATCGATGCTGTTCGACCAAACGATAGGAGTTTCATCGTCGGTATAAACTACAGAGACACCATATTTATATACGCCGCCTTGAGCTGTTCCCCAAGTGTTGTCGACATAAACGGTATCTGTTACATTGTTTGCTACGAGTACTGCTTCGTTATTGCCAATGATATTTTTTCTATATACCTTATAATTTGAGAAGCCTTTTGTATTCTTAGGATTTTCTATTTCTCTTCCCGATTTGAAAGCGAGTCTGTTGTTGATGAAGTCCCAGCTCCAGTATGCTTTTGCGCTGTTGTCGTTAACTATTTCAGCGACGACTTCAGATACTGTGTTGTTACCGCCTTCTGTTTCAGTGATGACAGATACTGTAAACTTTTCTGTTGCTGATGCTACGAGATAATAAACGCCTGCAGGAACTGTAAGGTTTTCTATTGTGCTTGATTTTGCAGAACGATTACCTGATGTAAGTTCAATGTTGTCGATGCAGATAGCATGCTCATTTGAAGAATTGAAGTGACGGAAAGCAATGTAGATGTTACGTCCCGCATAATTGCTGAGGTCTATTGTTTGAAGAGTCCAATTAGCAGCTTCATTAATTGTAACACTATGTTGCCAAAGTGTTGTAAAATTGACACCATCTGTTGATACGGCTACACCATAATGTTCCATATAATAACCAGTTTCCACAGGTTTGGCATAGAATGAGAGTGTCGAATTATCTGTTATAGAATATAGCCCATCAGTAACCAAGTAATTATCTGGAGTAAGAGCAGAGTTTGAAACTTCGTCCCATGACTCTGAATATATACATTTTGTTTCATCTATACCAGGAATACCATTTCCGGCAGATATTTTCCAGTTACGGAAGTCGCCGTCAGCGTCTATTGTTCTCCATCCTTCCATAGAGCCGTCATCGAAGTTTTCGAAGAAAGTCTCTCCCAAGATGTCAGGTGTCGGGTCGTTAGGATCGTCTGGATCTGCTGTTGTTCCATAGTAGTTGTCGAAGTCAGGACCGCCTTTGCCGTTGAAGTGTGTTTCGTAGAGAGCCACCTTGCCGTTTGCTCCGTTCACCTTTGCCGACAATGTAGTCTCTTCCGATAAGGTAAGTCTGTAAACTACGTCCTTTCCGTCTTCTTCATCACCAGGCAACATATAGTTGTCGTAAAGATTTTCGAAGTCAGGTGTGTGAACGAAAGGATATTCTCCGACTACCATTGGCATTTCCCATACGTCAGATATTGTTGGAGTATAAGCTGTTGCTGTGAGCTGTACTGCATCAGAACCGAAACTATGGTTGATAAGGAGTTCGCCTGTCTGTGAGCCGTCGTTACCTGAGAGATGCGACACCTTCACTGTGAGAGGAGTTTCTGTTGTAAGTTCGTAAGGCATCTCGACAGGAGTATATACGAAGAAAGGATTTGATGATGAGATTGAAGAAATTGCTGCGTCATCGCCAGATGTTGTCACTTCGATATTTTGAGGACGCATCCAAGCACCGATAGGACGATATCCGAGGTCTATTGTCTCAGGATTAAGAACGACAGGAGATTCTACTTCACCTGGCATATAGTTCAACTTGATGTTAGGTCTGTAAGATAATCTTGTACCATCAGCAGAACCAGGATGTTCGTCAGCGATACTTTCCGAACTGTCGTTACGACGATATAATGTTGTGTTATCGACGCTGGTGTAGAACCATTTCAATTCGGAGATGTATTGGAAGTTTGTTTTCTTAGCTACGACAACAACCAAGTTACCTTCTCCGGTGAAATAGAAAGGAGAATCTAATGTTATTGTTTCCCATGCGTCGTCACCGATTACCACATTGGTGCCGGAGTAAACCAAACTGAGGTCGGCAGCTGGAGTCCAGTCGATATTTGACGACATTGTCTCTCTTTGTGTGATACCCATGTAGACATCCAACTCTGTGAGGTTGAGAGTACCGATTGTGTCGTGAGCGTTACAGTTGAACGCTATTGAATTTATTGTACAAGCTCCGCCTATTTCAGCTCCAGGATAGATTGACTCATTCCACGAATAGTTGTAGAGCGTGTTGAACGGCACCGAGCAATCGTAGTCTGTGCCTTCGCCGATAATGACTTCATCGGCTCTCATTGCGAATGGTGCAAACAACACCAAAAGCAATAAAGTAGTTAAAAACTTTTTCATAGTTTGTTAATTAATTTAATACTTATTTATGTTAATTATCTCATTCTTCAATCCATTCGGCGAAAGAACCGTCAGTCTCTTTCAAGAAAATCTTGACGAGCTGCACATTGTCGGGAAGTCTGTTCTTAATTTTTTTTGAGAAATCTATCAGCATTAATTCGGTAGTAGGTTGGAAAGGAAGTACTATGATTCTTTCGTAATGACGTTTCACCTCTTCGATGAAGTCGTTTGGCATTCGGTTGTTTAATATGAAGGCGTGGTCATAATGGTCGATTATCTCTTCATTGACGATTTTTTTGAGGTCGCCGAAGTCCATCACCATTCCGTTTTTAGGATTGGAATCGTCCATGACGGGCATACCTTTTATGGTGACACGCATCTCGTATGAATGTCCGTGGATATTACGGCAGCGACCGTCGTAGCCCATCAGGGCATGAGCCGCCTCAAAATGAAAAATCTTCGTCAAATGAATCATACCTTAGCTTATAAATCAGTTTGCAAAGGTAATAAAAGTCAACGGACAACAGACAAATATCAACGGATTTTTTTTGAATCCGAAAACATTAAAATCCAAGAACTTGAAAAAAAATTTTGAACTAAGGCTTTTGAGCCTTAAACTTTGCGACCCTGCTACCTTATGACTTTTCAGATTAGTCCTAGCAGTCCTTTCACTAATATGATTCCTGCGAAGATGGAGTTAAGAAGGCTGTTCAGGGTGAGTTTCATCTTGGAAAATGGTATCGCCATAGAGATAAGTGACCATACGAATCCTGCTCCTATTAATATAAAAGGTGTCATGTTTTGGAACAATGGCATGAAGTCAGCCGTGAGACCGACGATGAATGCGTTTATACCCAAGGCTATCGAAAGTAATAATGATTGTTTTTTGTTATTTATTAGATATAGGTTCTCACCATTTCTGATTTTCAGTGTGTCGAGGAGCATTCTGAATGAGACAGAAAAACAAAGTGCCAACACCACCCATGTCGAGAGTCTCTCTAAAAGATGCATGAAAGTACCGCCGAGCATAGTGCCGAGGACATACATCACGCCTTGCCCAGATGCAAGAATCAAAGCTAATACGAGATCACGACCGAGATTACGTTCTTTGCCTGTTGTCAATTGTTCATTGTCGACTATGTTAAAGGCTGTAGATGCTATCGCGACTGGAAATGTCAGTGCTATTATGAAGAGGATATTGAGTAACATTTTTCTTTGGTTTAAGGTTTAATGTTTAAGGCTTAAAGTAGAAGGGTATTTCACCTTAAACTTTAAACCTTAAACTTTAAACTATATCATCAATCTTTAATAGGTTCCAAATGAACTGTGAAGTGACGCATGAGTTCTGTTTCCCATGTGATACGTACGCCGTGTTTTATTTCTTCGCGGCGGTCGTAAACGTTCTTCAAAGCTGCTGCGATAACATCCATGTGGTTGTTAGTATAGACGCGGCGAGCAATGCAGAGACGGAGGAGATCCAATCCGCCGAAACGGTTTTCGCGTGTGACAGGGTCACGGTCGGCGAGGATGTAACCGATTTCGCATCCACGGATACCAGCTTCTAAGTAAAGCTCGATAGCGAGCATTTGTGCTGGGAACTCTTCTTTAGGAACGTTGGTGAGAACGCGGTCAGCATCGACGAAGATAGCGTGGCCACCGACAGGACGTTGGTAAGGGATGCCGTATTCGTCTAACTTAGCTGCAAGATATTGAACTTGTTTGATACGTGTTTCGATGTTGTCTAATTCTGTGTTTTCGTCGAGACCAACTGCGAGAGCGTCCATGTCACGACCGTTCATACCGCCGTATGTGAGGAAGCCTTCGAATGGGATGCAGAAACGTTTAGCACCTTCGTACCAGTCTTCGTGACGTGTAGCGATGAAACCACCCATATTCACGATACCGTCTTTCTTAGCTGACATTGTCATACCGTCGGCATATTGATACATTTCCTTAACGATTTCTTTGATAGTCTTGTCAGCATAGCCAGCTTCGCGTGTCTTGATGAAGTAAGCGTTTTCGACGAAACGAGCTGAGTCGAAGATGACGCGTTTGTTATATTTGTCGGCAACAGCGCGAACTTCGCGGAGGTTTTGCATTGATACAGGCTGACCACCAGCTGTGTTGTTTGTAACGGTAACGATTACGAAAGGAATTTTGTCTGCGTTTTCAGCGAGTACTTTTTCAAGTTTCTTAGGGTCGACATTACCTTTGAAAGGAACTTCAAGTTGAGTGTCTTTTGCTTCGTCTATTGTGCAGTCGACTGCGAAAGCTTTACGGCTCTCGATGTGACCTTTTGTTGTATCGAAGTGAGAGTTACCTGGAACGATGTCACCGTTTTTCACTAAGTGGCTGAAGAGAACGTTTTCAGCAGCACGGCCTTGGTGTGTTGGGATAACATATTCAAAGCCAGTGAGGCGTGTGATGACTTCTTTAAGACGGAAGAATGAAGATGAACCTGCGTAGCTTTCGTCGCCCATCATCATAGCAGCCCATTGACGGTCGCTCATAGCGCCAGTACCTGAGTCTGTCAAGCAGTCGATATAGACTTGATCTGCTTTGAGGTTAAACAAATTGTAATGAGCTTCTTTCATCCATTGTTCGCGTTCTGCGCGAGTGCTTTTCTTGATGGGTTCAACCATCTTAATTTTCCAAGATTCTGCAAATGGTAATTCCATGATTTTATTTTTTTATTTATGTTAATAATTTGTGAATTCTTTGTTTTCTTTCCTTGAGCAGTGAGTAATGAGCAGTGAGGTCATTACACATTATAGTGGTCGCTGCGAACCATGCTCGTAGCTCACAGCTGACAGCCAACTAAAATCTGTCGCGTTCTTTGAGGTTCAAGTATGTATATTTTTCAAGTAAATGAAAAGTCATAACATCTTTTTTGAGACCTCAAAGTTACGAAAGATTTTTTTAATTTCAATGATATTTTTAAAGATTTTTATGGTGATTTTTCAAATATCGAAACTTCCGCAATAACCGATATAATTCTTGTCTATTTTAACAAATTCCTTTGAAGAGACTTTTTCCATCAAAGCATAAAACTCGTCGCCATGATTCTTTACTATAGAGTGACACAACTCGTGAATCAAGAGCGAGTCGATATATCTCTCACTCGACTTCATTAAATGGTATGAGATCTCTACTATTTTACTTTCACAGTAATACGATCCTATATATGACTTGTTTCTCGACGAGTTTATTTTACATCCTTTGTATTCTAATCCAGTCTGTTCAGAAAGTTCCTTTATTCGTTTTGTTATGTACGACTTAGCTTGCATTTTCATCAGCGAGATTCCATACTCTATAATAGCTTCTCTTGTTTGTACAAGATCAAAATTAATGTCGCGTGGAACCAAGATGGTATATATTTCATTTTGTGTTTTATAAGAAAACTCTTTCACATCAGACTTCTCTATTCTTAGTTTAAAAAGCGGATAATCACGTTTCAGGTTTTCATCTATACGCATAAGATTGTCGTGACGGCGATGCCAGTCTTTCGTAGCTAAGACTTTACAAATGTCAGTGATAGCGGCGTCGGCTGTTTCATCGGAACCAACCGTCACGGAGATATACTCTTTACAGAATCTCACTATGGGATTATTGATATATGCAGAAAATTTAACCTTAATATTTCCTAATTCCTTATCAAAAAGAGCGACTTCATCTTCCTTGAAATTCTTCTTTGTTATATTCAACTCGGTTTCTATTTTCTCCATCTCGTCTTTTATCCACTGAGACTCTCTTGTCCTAAACATCAGGGACTTATACAAAGTAAGAGCTGTCAGTGGATTTCGTTCTACGCCCAGTCCATGATTGTAGCAATAAGCCAGACAAGACTTAGCCCAATCATAATGACACATTGACCTTCTAAGGTGAAAGACAGCAGCATCATATTGTTTGTTTTTATACAATTCCTTTCCCTTCTTATAATGCAGATCATAGAACTTATAATCTACATAACCGGTAGGGAAACCATAATAAAAAGTCTCTTCCATAATAAAAAATTATCTTGACACAGTTTGGTTTACAGTACCTCATAGCATTTAATCACAACAAACTCCTTATCTCCACCTCCGTCAAGCCAGTAACATCCATAATAAGGTCAATATTTGCTCCAGACGACATAAGTTTTTTCACTATCTGCGCCTTAGCATTTCTCATACCTTCAGCCAAACCTTCCTCTCGACCTTTTACCAAGCCTTCTTCTCTTCCCTTCGCCAAACCTTCTTCCCTTCCTTTTTCTAAGCCTTCCGACAAACCCTTCTCCATACCTTTCAGCATTCCTTCAAGCATACCTTCCTTGCGTCCCATCTCCCTGCCTTCCAACAAGCCTTCGCCTCTCGAGGTATAGATATTGTCTCTCAATATCACCGTGTTATCCAAATGACGATAATATGCCGACAACTCATCCTTGCTCATCATCGCCAATTCCAACTTCTTCCTCGCTTCTTCCAAGCCAGGTGCTGTGGAATCCTGAATTATGTCACCCGTGCTAAGATAATACATCCATTCTTCCAATAAGTTAGACGGCTTTTCATTGAAATCATTGACCTTCAAAATATAATATTCCGGATATAATTCACTGACGGCATCGACATTGAACTTCTGACGCTGGAACGGACTGAGATTAAGAATCTCTCCCGTATTAACTCCCATGAACTCTGTCTTGCCATGATACAGATAATCCTTGCCCTGACCTAAATCGAAATAGACGATGTTGACGCTGTATATCTTCTTGATGTTCTGATAGCCTTCTCCTCTATTGATGTATTCCGTCACTAATTTAGACACTCCGAATAACATCCGCTGAAAATACGCATACTCATCGTTGTTCTGCACCTCTATTATGAACAATTCGCCTCTGCTGTTCTCGGCGAGAATATCAACACGGTTATACTTGTCTAACTCGTCTTCCTGATTACTCTCGCTTTCCAAAAGTCTGTTGATAGTGATTTTCTCTTTGAATAAGGTCGTGAGCAGACCTTCCAAAATTACGTAGTTGGACTTGTCGCGAAGCATGCGCTTCATAGCCCAATC
>JAZNVS010000084.1:0-46729 GCA_045592965.1 Bacteroidales bacterium
ATATTTACTTTAAAAATAACACAAATTGTCATTACTTTATGTAATTTATTAAAAAACTTATTAAATATTTATAAAACAAATTGTTAAATTGTTTATATCAAGTTTTTAATAAGGATAATTTAATTTAGATTTGTTTTTACAAAAATAAAATCGGTTTTTATTACATTTGTAAGAAATTATTTTTTACTTTTGTAAAAGTTTTAAGTTGAAAAATCAAAAAAATAACATTGTTCCAGACTTAATTTTTGATGATAATATGGATTTGATAAAAGATAGAATAGCTCATATTATAAGAGCAAAAAATTTAACAGCTACACAGTTTGCCGAACTGATGCAAATTCAGCCATCGAATGTATCTCATCTACTAAGTGGAAGAAATAAGCCAAGTTTAGATTTCTTGATAAAACTAAAGGATCTTTTTCCTGAATATAACTTTGATTGGATTATATTAGGTAAGAAGCCTATAACAGTCAGTGAGCACTTACAAGTGCAAAGAGAGCATATTTCTGAATCAAAAGAAGCTCCTCGATTATTTGAGGATAGTTTTTTTACAAAAGAATCTCAAAGTGAGTCAAAACCTATTAGTAATAATATTGATAATGTTTCTTATAATGATAAAGTTACATCAAAAATGATAAAACAAATTATTTATATTTATGATGATAACACATTTGAAATTTTAGAGAAAAGATGATGTAGAATAATTCATATTTTCATCTTATAGTTATTGTAAAATCAATTTGTTTTTAGTAATTTTGTTACTCGAATACTATATAGCAGCATTATGTATAATGAATTGATTTTCACGTCAATCATTGAGTTGATTGAAAAATATAAGAAGCTTGTAATTGTTAGTCACGTAAATCCTGATGGTGACGCATTGGGTTCATCTTTGTCGCTTTATTTATTTGCAAAGAAATTAGGTGCAAATCCTGTGGTTATTATTCCTAATGATTTTCCTGGTTTTTTATCGTGGATGCCTAATGTTGAAGATATTATTATATTCGATAAGAATCAGGAAAAAGCAGTCTATTTAATGAATGAAGCTGAATTATTCTGTTATCTTGATTTTAATACGCCATCTCGTACAGGATTGATGCATAATGATTTGTGTCATTATAATAAAACTCCAAAAATATTAATAGATCACCATATTGGAGCTGATGCAACAAAATTTGAGGTTTGTTTCTCTGAGACAAATGTTTCTAGTACCTCTGAATTGGTTGCTGAACTTATTAAATATCATGGTTTTAATAATTATTTGGATTCTGATATTGCAACTAATTTGCTTGTTGGAATGATTACAGATACAGGCTCATTTTCACATTCCATTTTTAAGAATACTTTTAATATGTGCGGCGAGTTGATATCAATGACAGGTGTTGATTATAAGACAATTCATCAGAATATTTACGATACATCATCTGAAAATAGATTAAGACTTTTGGGATTCCTGATAAACGACAGAATGACAGTGCTTAACGAATATAGTACGGCTTTTATTTATGCTTCTTTATCTGATTTGGAACGCTTTGATTATCAGGTGGGAGATACTGAGGGCGTCGTTAATTATCCATTATCAATTTCAAATATCAGGATGTCTGTTTTAATAACAGAACGACAAGGTGCAATTAGACTATCATTCCGTTCAAAAGGAGATTTCTCTGTTAATGATTTAGCAAACAAACATTTTAATGGAGGAGGACACCAAAATGCGGCTGGAGGAACGCTCTATTGTTCATTAGAAGAGGCTATAGAAAAATTATTGTCAATCTTACCAGATTATAAAGAATTGTTAAATAAATGAAAATAAAAAATATAAATATAATATCTGTTTTTTTATCGATACTTTTGCTTTTTACATCATGTTCAATGCAGACGGTGGCTACAATAAAAGCTGATGCTGATAATGATATAAGGACATATATGTTGCAAAATAAAATTAATGCTACTCCAAACCAATCTGGTCTAGTTTTTATTTCTTTAAAGGAAGGAAATGGTGATACCCCTCAGATTGGTGATAAAGTAGCTTTCCATTATACTGGTTATTATTTTGATGGTAAAGTATTTGACTCTTCATACAACAGGTCTTTACCTCTAGTAGTGCAATTAGGTAATAATATGATTATTAAGGGAATGGAAGAGGCATTGCTGATGATGAATAAAGGTTCAAAGGCGAAGATTATTGTTCCTTTCTACCTCGCATATAATGATATGGAAAACGCTCCTGTACCTCCATATTCTAATCTTATATTTGAAATAGAATTGATAGATTTTACTAAATGACAAAAATGATAAGTTTTTTTAACATATTATCTGTTCTAGCAATAGTGATAGTATTCTTATCGTGTGACAGATCAACTAATAGTAAGTCTCAACAACAAATTGATAAAGAATCTATTAGTGAATCATTGATTGAAATTAATAGAGAGTTGTTGTCACAAGAATCTGCAATGATAGACGATTATGTTAAAAGAAATAATCTTGATGTGATTAAAACAGGTACGGGTTTGAGATACCAGATATTTGAAAATGGAGAAGGTGAATATATTAATAAAGGTGATATTGTTACGTTAAAATACGATCTGTATTTATTGAATGGGGAACTTTTGTATTCTTCTAATAATGATGGGTATAAAACTTTTAGAGTTGGTAGAGGTGGAGTAGAAAGTGGTTTAGAGGAAGTTGTCCTTAATTTAAAGAAGAATAGTGTTTCTATTTTGATAATTCCGTCTTATTTAGCTCATGGATTGGTTGGAGATGGCAATAAAATCCCTCCACAAGCAATTTTAGTATATAAACTAAAAGTTATCGATGTTAAAATTATTTAGATAATGATGTTAAGATGATAAATAAATGATATTTAATAACTTAAAAAAATAACAAAATGAAAAAACTATTTTTATTAACATTAGCTTTAGGTGTATTTTTTACATCTTGTAAAAATGATAATAGGTCATTTTCTGGTTATGAAGAGACTGAAACTGGCTTGTATTACAAGTTTTATAACCAGAATGAAGGTGCTGTTCCTCAACTTATGGAGTTGTTAGATGTTCAAATGGCGTGTTACATTAATGATACGTCTGTTGTAATCCCATCAAATAGAATGATTTTGCAATTGAACGAATCTTTATTTGCAGGTGATATTTTCGAAGGAATGGGAATGATGCATAAAGGTGATTCTGCATCTTTCATAGTTCGCACTGATTCTACGTTTTATACATTATTCCAGTTACCAACATTGCCGGCTGAATTTACAGCAAACGACATTATGCGCTTTGATGTTAAGATGAATGATTTCTATCCAGAATCAGAATTTGCAGCAAAACAAATTGAGTATATGAAAAACACATACGTTGATGAAACTGTAAAGGCAGAATCGGAACTTAATCAGTATTTTAAAGATAATAATATAAATCCAACGCATACATCTACAGGACTTTACTATGTTAAGACAAAGGATGGTAATGGTGAGAAGCCTCAGGTTGGAACGAAGGTGACAGTTCACTATATAGGTAAATTGTTAGACGGAACTGTTTTTGACTCATCAGTTTCAAGAAATGAACCTTTCCAATTTGTATTGGGTGTCGGTCAGGTGATTCCGGGCTGGGATGAGGGCCTTCAACTCATGTCAAAAGGTGAAAAAGCTGTTCTCTATATACCTTATTATTTAGCATATGGTGATAGAGGTGCTGGTGCAATACCTCCATTTGCAACTCTTATGTTTGAGGTAGAATTGATTGATTTCTAATACAAACATATCGTAAACTTATTAACAGCAGAATGACATATAATTTGTGTTCGTTCTGCTGTTTTTTTAAACAAACTAAGTATTTCTTTGTTAAATATTTGTAATAATAATTATGTATATGAAAAAGTTTTCTTTTATACTTTTTACAGCTTTATGTATCTTGTTTGTTTCTTGTAATAAGGATTATAAACGAACAGAAAATGGAGCATTGATGAAGTTTTATTCGGTTAATAACGATAATGAAATGCCAGAAATTGGAGATTTGGTTATTATTGATGTGACACAAAAACTAGCAGATTCAGTGTTATTTACATCTAAAGGTTCGGATATTCCCTTCGAGATGATTATTGAAGAACCATCTTTTGTCGGAGATATTATGTCTGCTTTATTAAGTATGCATCTTAATGATCATGTGTCTTTGATTTTTCCAGTTGATTCTTTGTTTTTGTCGATAGGAGAGAATCTGCCTTCTTTTATAGAGCCTGGAACTATTACGGAGATGGATATTATTCTTAATAAAATAATTAAAAAAGATGTTCTTGAGGAGGAGATGCGTAATGAAATTGAGAGGAGAAAAGCGTGGGAAGAATCAGTTTTAGAGCCGTATTATAATAATGATAACTATGTCATTACAGAGGATAGTTTGATTGTTGTTGATATAAATAAAGGTAAAGGCAGATTTGCTAAAGCAGGTGATATAATGAAGGTATACTTTATGTTCCAAACACTTGAAGGTGATACTTTACTTGATTTTAATACTGGCAAACCATACGAATTAGTTTTTGGTGATATGGCACTTGGTCAAGGTTTTTACGAAGGTTTGAGTTTAGTTGCAAAAGGAGGTGAGGCTGAGTTTATCATACCTTCGTCTTTAGCTTGGGGAGAAGAAGGGTTTCAAGGAACAATTCTTCCATATACTCCATTTAAATTTAATTTGAAAGTTGTAGATATTATGACTTCTGACGAATATGAAGCTGAGCAAAAACTTATTCAGGAACAAGAAGAAGCTGCTAATGCTAAGAGGCTTCTTGAAGAACCAGAAAGAATTGCTGATTATTTGAAGTCTCATAACATTGAGGTAGAACCAACATTATCAGGATTGTATTTTATTGAAACACAAAAAGGTAGTGGCGATTCTGTGTCGATTAATGATTATGTGTCAGTTCATTATACAATATATAACATTTATGATAAATTGATAGAAAGTAGTTTGGATTACGGACAACCGATCCCTTTTGTTTATGGTGCTAATCAGATGATTCCAGGAATAGAAGAAGCCGTTGGTTATATGAAAGTGGGTGGTAAGTCAAGAATTATTGTCCCTTCACAGTTGGGCTTCGGTGATATAAAAATAGACGAAAATCTTCCCGCTAATTCGGCACTCGTTATTGATTTAGAACTTGTTGAAGTTAGGAGATAGAATCATAATAATTTGTCTTGCCAGAATGATATACGTCAATGACTGTTATGATTGCAAGACAACTCCAAACAGGGATGGCTAATTTATCAGTATCCAAGAAATTGTTTAAAACTCCGTGAGTGAAATAGCTGATTATCGCTAAGGTAACTGCGAGAACCAATATCTTGGATTCTTTGTTTTTTGCTTTTTTGTATGTTGTTAATCCTTTATAAATAGACACTGCAACGAGTAATATTACTATCAATGAACCGATCACACCCATCTCAGCTAGCGCGCCTATATATTCGCTATGAGCATTACCGCCATCGCCGTAATTTGTTGTGATGATTGTTTTGTTTGCCGACAATTGGAATGGAGCATAAACAAATTGGTATGTACCTGGTCCCCATCCAAAGAATGGTCTTTCTTCAAAGAGTCTTAAAGCGGAACTCCAACGATTAAGACGTTCAAGGTTTGAGGCGTCGGTAGAAATATTTGTAATTGATTGAATATGTTCAACGAGATTATTTGAGGAATCTTGCTCGTTACGTTCCATAACGTCAATAATCTGATGTTGGAATGTGAAGAACAAGGCTACTAAGGCAATAACTATTGTTAAGATATATTTAAATTTTATTCTTAACAACACACAAGTTAGTACTCCAATAACAGCCACCAAACTTAACCATGCAGCTCTACAAGCGGACAAATAAGTTCCTAATAATAATATTGAGAAACAAGCTATTATCAAGACTCTTCTAGATGTTCTGATATTAGGAATGAATATAAATGCTGCGCTTAATACAAGATATATTGCTAAAGCGGCTCCGTATGCAGTGTGGTCGTTATAGAAAGGTGTCATCACCCAGTGAGCTGAGTTTCCAGAAAATCCTCTCATTGCGTGATTTATAGTAGTATAAATGACAACGATGGTTAGTCCTGCAATATATAACCATACGAACTTATTGATGTTTTTAGGATCTTTAAATAATTTCGCGCATACAAAATAAGCTGGTATAACAAACCATAGTCTTGATAATAGATATTTTGCTGATACCAAAGGAAGTTCGCTTGTAATGGTTGTTATAATAATCCATATAAACATCAGATAAATTACCATTGATATTGGATGTCGTGCAATTCCGATGTCAAACTTTTTGTTCTGAAGTAATTTAGCTAAGAAAAAGAAAAGAACGCCGACAAGCATAGGCTCGACAGGTATTGATAAAGACAATCCTACACCTAGACCTTCGATGTTGATGGAGAGAGGAGTTAAAAATGCTATAAGAAATAATACTGTATCAAATGAGAAGCAATATAACAAGAGCACTCCGAGGAGTAGGGGAAGTGCAAACATAAGATAGATGCTCTTCTCTACGACAAAATATAAACTGATAGCGACGAATAATGTCACTATCAGGTAAAAACTTGCTATTTTATGGCTCTTTTGCAAAATGAATATGTGTTATTTCTTTATCTCGATTTTGTCTATAGCAACAACAATGAGGACTGACAATAAGAAAGCGCCAATTCCGCACAATGCAACAATAATCCATCTTACAGGATATGCCTTTTTGTCGGAAACGAATGGTCTTGAAACTATATTAGAATATGTCATTTCGCCTTGTGCTTGGCGTAATTCCTCTTCATAGAAATGTCTTACATCACTGTAATCTTCTGTTTCAGTTGCAATTAACTCTATGAGTGTAATTGCCGAAGCTACATTGTATTCTGCGTCTTTATTGTTGCTTTCTCCGAAATAAGCTAATGAGTTGCCTTTTGATAAGTAAGTGTAATTCAACATGTCACCATCTTTAGTTATTCTTGCTAACTCTCTCTTCAGAGAGTCAATAAATGCGGTTTTTTGTTCAAGTTGTCTCTCAAACATTCTTACGTTTTCCCATTTTTTAGATTTATGGATGGTGCCAAAAACAATGTCGTAGCATCGGATGATTTCGTTGGCAATATCGCAAGCAAGCTGCGGATCCTTGTCCAAAACCTTGATTTTCACACCTTCATATGGTGTTTTTGAAATAGAAATTCTATCATGATATTCGCCAATCAATGCTGTTTTTGCATATTCGTAATTAGGGTCGATTTCATAGTGACTCATCAAATCGAATTTCTTTACTATGGAGTCCATAATTTCTTGTGACTCCATGACTTGTAACATTTGTTCGGTATATGTTTCGTCAGAAAATTCAGACAATCCGTTAGGATACAAAACAGCTTCTGATTTGTATTGTGGTGTAATAAAGGTTGGGCCAGAGAAGACTGCGCCTAAAATAGCAGCGATAATTGTTACGGCGGCAATATGCCATTTCCATTTTAAAACGACTTTTAAGAGTGATGTGTTGTCGAAATATTTATCCATGTCTGTTTTTATTTTGTTCTGAATTTTAATTACTTACATAAATAAAAATGTTCAGAAAAGTCTTTGTAAATCTTTCCTGAAATTTTTCTCAAAGATAGTAAATTATTCTAATTTTCTGAAATTTTTTTTTAAGAATTATCTTTTTTTGATTTGGTCCATAGATGAAAAGATAAGTTCTTTTAAATCCTTAAAATCCAGTACTTTAGTGATAAATGCTATTATTACTCCTGAGAATAATGAAATTACAAATGAATATACCCACTGTAATGACGTAGATTTTAGGATATATGTTGTGAGTAATAAGATTGCGACAAATGCTACCACGCTAATCCAAAACTTGAATCCGAATTTTAAATTGAAGTATGATTTCGCGATGAAGAATTGTATCACGCACGTTACAAATTGTACGCACAGACTTGTAAAGGCAGCGCCTTGTGATTTGAATATAGGGATGAATATGAAGTTAAGCGTCAGATTAATAAGGACCCCAACAACGGCTACTAAGTTTAACTGTTTGAGATTGCCGTTTGCTGTTAGAAGTGTTCCGAAGATGTATGTTATTGATATAGAAACGAAACTACCCATAAGAATTTGTAAAATCCTTGATGATTCATATATTCTGTTATTATAATCAGCAAGTGATTCATTTTCCTGAATATGATATAATGTTTCCATCAGATTCTGGCTATAGAATATGCAAACTATAGCTATTATACAAGTCATGCTTAGCATTAGCCCAAATGATTGTTTTACTAATGATTGTAAGTCTTCACCTTTTTTAATTACTGCTGCAAATAGTGGTAATAAGATTACGGAGAAAAGGTATGAGATGTTATTTCCTGCGTCAAATAATCGGTATGCTCTTGCGTAAATACCCGCTTGTTCTGCTGAAATGTCTTTAGGAAGAATTCTTTCAATCAATACTGGTTCAAGGCGGTTGTAGAAACTCATTAATAAAACTAATAAAGCATAGGGGAGACTTTTCTTTATTATCATT
Organism: Bacteroidales bacterium; assembly: GCA_045592965.1. Lineage (GTDB taxonomy): Bacteria > Bacteroidota > Bacteroidia > Bacteroidales > F082 > Limimorpha. Next base: position 8,522 of record JAZNVS010000084.1, read on the forward strand.
AAGATAAATGGAATGTTGAGCTTGAAGTTTAGTTTGCCTGTATGTCGTAATACAATAAAAGTTGCTACTGCAAGAGTGATTACGTAAGATATTGTTTGTGAATATACAAACCAATATATGTTAAAGTTGCTTCTTGGAAAAAGTCCCGACCATAATAAGAAACTGCATATCAATATCATTAAAACTCTGTCGAGAACAGATAAAATACTATCTGTTTTGAAAAGTAATAATGCGGCAATATTTGAGCGGACATAAAGGATAAAAGATAGCAGAATTTGATTTAATCCTATTATTCCTAATAGTTTAAGTTGCTCTCCTTTGTATCCGATAATTAATCCAATTGCGAATATTATTATAAAATAACCGAGACTGAGGAATATCTTAGCCTGGCTGATTCCTACAAAGTATTTAGACAATAGGTGGTTATTTTGAGCAATATTCTTGCTGTTATAGTTGGTTAGTCCTATGTCGAGCAATATATAAAAAAGGTATGAGAAGTTAAAAATCGCAAGATATGTTCCATATGAAGCGTCGCCGACTAAATTCTGAACTGTCCTGTCAACTCCCAAAATCCAGAATGGCTTTATTAGAAGGTTGATAAACAATAAGAAAATAATATTTTTAAAAAAACGACTATTCATAAATATCTTAAGTTTTATTTAGAATAAATAAAATGTAAAAATACGTTTTTTTTCTGTTTTATAGGTCGAAATTTTGGAATATTTTCTTTTTTAATTGTTAAAGCAATAAAAAGCATAAAATCGCGATTTAACAGTAGATTATAAAAAATATTAATGTAGATTTGCATAAGGATTTTTATGAAATATGAAGCAAGAGAAACATTTACACGAAACTGACGCAACCGACTTGTTGGACGAGGAAAAGAGTCTGATATTGTTAAATGATGATGTCAACACTTTCGATTATGTAATAGAGACGCTTATGAAAGTTTGCGGACACACTCTTGAACAAGCAGAGACTTGTGCGATGATAACTCATTACAAAGGTAAATGCGCGGTGAAGTCGGGCTCGTACGATGAGTTGAAACCATATCACACATCTTTGTTAAATCATCATCTTTATGCTAAGATTCAATAGGTTATGGCAAAGTACACGGAAAATGAAATAGCGATAATTGAGGTTGCCTATAAGATATTTATACGCTCATTGGCAAATGTGATGGATGCCGAACAGATTATGTATATTGAAAAGGCCTATCGCTTGGCTTTAGAAAAATATGATGGAAAGAAAACTTTATCGGGTGGTCTTTTCGTACTGAGTCTCATTGAGATGGCAAGTATTGCTGCTAATGAGGTAGGCTTGAGAAGTAAGACTGTTGTCGGAATTTTTTTACATGGAATAACGTATAGTTCGGATGTGTCGTTGGATTTTATCAGAGAGAATTTTGGAGATAGGATAGCTTTGATAGTTGATGGTTATGATAAAATCTCCAATATACAAACAAATAAGGTTTCCTTTCAATCAGAACAGTTTAGAAGATTGTATCTGTCTTTGATTGAAGATATTAGGGTTCTCTTGATAAAAATTATTCATCGTCTTTATGATATGCGTCATAGGGAGGATGTCGAGCCGAAGTTGTTTAGAAACTATCTGAAGGAAGTGAAATATCTTTCTATTCCAATAGTTCATCGTTTAGGCCTTTATGAGATAAAGAAGGAGTTGGAGGAGAAGGTGATGATTTACGAGTATCCTGAGGAGTTTGAAGATATTAAAAACAAAATTAAGGTGTCGTCGTCGGAACAAGAGAAACTTATGGAGAACTTTTTGGCTCCTATACGCAAAGCCTTGGATGACGAACATTTTGATTATGTGATAAAATGGAGAACAAAGTCTATACCCTCGATTTATGAAAAGATGAAGACTAACAATCTTCCCTTTGAACAGATTTTTGATATTTTCGCTGTGAGAATAATAATTAAGAATAGTAAAACTAGTGAGGAGAAAACTGATTGTTGGAGGGTTTATTCTATAGTGACAAATATTTATCAACCTAATCCTAAACGACTTAGAGATTGGATTACATCGCCTAAAGTGTCTGGTTATGAGTCTCTCCATACTACGGTGCGTGCTGATAAGAACTGGATAGAAGTGCAAATTCGTACAGAGAGAATGGATGAAATTGCTGAAAAGGGAAGCGCTGCTCACTGGCAGTACAAAGGAAAGAATAATAAACAAACTACAGACGAATGGCTTAATCAGGTTAGAGAGATATTGGAGAGTCCTGAATATGGAATGTTAGATGATAGATTGTCAGGAAGTTGTAAGTCTGATAAGATTTATGTCTTCACACCTAATGGAGATTTAAAACAGCTGCCTATAGGAGCAACGGTTCTTGATTTTGCATTCGATATTCATACTCAAGTCGGAAGCCATTGTACAGGTGCTACTGTTAATGGCAAGTTGCAACCTATTCGTTATGAGCTTCATAGTGGTGATAAAGTTGAGATTCTAACAAATAAGAAGCAGAATCCGAAATCGGATTGGCTGAGCGTTGTTTCTACTGATAAGGCAAAAAACAAGATCAAACGCTATCTTAAGGATCAGGAGATGAAGGAAGCGGAACTCGGAAGTGCCTTGTTTTATCGTCGTCTGAAAAATTGGAAAATACCTTATACAGATAAGTTGTTAACAGAAATCCTTAAGGAGTATAATTTGTCATCAGGTATTGAATTCTATCATCAAATAGCAACGGAAAAGATAGATGTAATTCGTTTAAAAGAGTTTATTTTATCCTTAAGTGATAATAAGGATAACAGGGGTGAAAAGTCTGATAGTGACGTTATTAAAGATAAAGTAGAAGAGCCAAGGGTGGGTGAGGTTTGCGTTGGAAACAATATGAACGATTTGGCTTTTAAAGTCGCGAAATGTTGTAATCCGATTCCTGGTGATAATGTTATAGGTTTCATCTCGATCAATGGCGGTGTTACAATTCATAGGGTGGGATGTAACAATGTTAAAGCATTGAAAAAGAATTATCCTTATAGAATCATAGATGTCAAGTGGAATAGTGAATCTGGCAAGAGTTCTGAAATTAAGATAAGAATCGTTGGACATAATGAGCTTGGTTTGTTAGGTTCTATTTCAAATTCAATCAAGGATTTGCATATAAATATCCTTAATGCGAATTTTGAGACAAAAGAAAGCAGATTCGTGGGAGACCTTGTTTTACAAGTGAATAACACGAATCTGCTTGAACAATTGCTAAGAAAGCTAAGGTCTTTAAAAGGTGTTATAGAAGTAGACCGACTTTCTTAGTAAATTATTGATTTATAATTATTCTGTCATTATTCCGATAATAACTTTGTCGGTTTCTCTCATGCCTTTACTTGCGAGAGTTCCGACGTTCTGGATGGTTTTTTCTACACCTTTACCTATAATACCGTCTTCGTCACAGAAGTTCTTAGCATTTTTACACATTTGGTATCCGATTAAACCGCCTTCTACAGCTGTTGCGATTTTTGCAGCACAGGAGGCTTTAGCGCCGTCGCATATAACACCAGATGTGATTGCTAATGAATTAGATAATGTTTTTGAAATCGTTTCAAGATTCTCACCTAAGAGGTAGGCAACACCGCAAGCAGCTGCGCAGCCTGCACTGATAGCGCCGCAATATGCAGAAAGACGTCCAATCATAGTCTTTTGGTGAATGGCTGTCAAGTTAGATACGACTAAAGCTCTGTAGATTCTATCTTCTTCTATATTGTATTCCTTTGCATAGGCTAAAACAGGCATTGATACTGTAATTCCTTGGTTGCCACTACCAGAGTTAATGATTACAGGGAGTTCGCATCCGTTCATTCTTGCGTCGGAACCAGCTGCTGCCCAAGCTTTGGCCTTAACCTTAACGTCATTGCCGTAGTTGTTCAAAAGAAGACTTCCTATGTTTGCGCCCCAATCATTTCTTAAACCTTCGTCTGCAATGGCTTTGTTATAATCTAATTGACGTTTGAGAATTTCTTTAACATCTTCTATTTCAACGCTGTTTGCAAAGTCATAGATTCCTTCCATACTTAAGATTGAACGGTCGGTAAGTTCTTCGTTAGGTGCGCTGATTGTATCGCTTTTGAAAATCGTTTCGTTGTTCTTTTCTATGTGGACTATATTGGTATGGAAACCTGAAATCCTTACAGATGCAGAATCGTCTCCTTTGTATAGCTTAACAGTGACATCTAATTGCTCTTGACAATCAATGTGTTTTATTGTCATAGGAACTTCATCTAAGAATTTTTGTGTTTCTTGTTTTTGTTCGGCGGTTACGTTTGCTATAACTTCTAACTCCTTGTCAGCATTTCCGCCGATGATACCGATAGCTACAGAGGCTTTCAAACCTTTCATTCCATTAGTATTAGGAACTATAACGCTTTTTACGTTCTTGATAATGTTGCCGCTGGCTAAAATCTCAACTCTATCTGGAATTGCATTTAAAACTTCTCTTGCTTTGGCTGCTGCGTATGCAAGACAAATAGGTTCCGTACATCCCATAGCAGGAACGAGCTCCTCCTTTAAAATGTTGATGTACAAATTGTAACGACTATCTGTTTTTATCATTTTGTTTGTTTTTTTATTTCTGCAAATATACGTTATTTATACTAAATACAAAGGTTTTAATTACCTTTTGTTATTTCCATTAATTCGATTTCAATATCGCCATTTTCAGGTGTAAGCTCAATCCACGTATTGTCTTCACTGAACCATTTATATTGTGAACCAATTCTGATGATGAAATCGTTAACATCTTGATTGTTAGGTATTCTTAAAATGAAACTGCCGCTTGTTCCTTTTGAGCTACCATATGAGATGAACATTGTATAGCTGCTTTCGGAAAGGTTCTTGGCTTTTATTAAGATATAATTGCTTTTTCTTGTTGTAACGTCAATCTGATTGAAAGTGAACCTTTTTGTTTGATTTGAGGCTATTTGGACCTTGCTGTCGACGAGTTGTTCCAATCTGTTTGCTTGGAGTATTTCGCTGATGCGATTAATCATTTCAGAAGGGTAGGTGTTGCCAGTGTTTAATGCTTCTGCTTTTGAATAAAACTCGATAGCCTTATCATAATTGTTTGATTCAAATTGAATGTCAGCGTTTGAGATGTATTGATTGTATTCGGCAGCTAATGAAGCTAACCTCGCCTCGTTGAGTTCTGTAGCGTTTTTAAGACCCTGACTTGCGGAGCTGTCGTTTTCTTTGTATCTCAATGCTTTGTTATATTCTTTGATTGCATCGGCGTAATTCTTTTCATTCATGAAAACCTGTGCTGTAGCCATTGATGTGTTGTAATATTCTTCCCATTTCTGTTTCTCCAGAGCCAATTGAGCTTCGATTTCTTTTATTTGTTTTTGTGTGCTGTCTTTCTTTTCTTTGGCTTCGGTCTTGTTTGGAATCAGTTCGTATGCTTTTGTGTAATAGTCTAAAGCAGAATAGAAATCTTCCTTGGCGATGCAGTCGTCTCCTTGTTTCATGAGAGTGGCATATTGAGCGTTGATTTCAATTTCCTTATTTCTATTATTGATTATATTTGTTAGATGGTCGATTTTTTGAGTGGCAAATTCATCGCCTTTATTCAGTCTTAATGCAGCTTGGTATTTACTCAACGCAGCGTCTATTTGGTCGTTGCTTTCTAATTGTTTCGCTTCTTCAATTAGGCTTAAATATCCTTTCATCGATTTGTATTCGTCGCTATTGAGTGTTTCGTCAATTCTTGAAATCATATCTAATGAGTAGGCATCATCTGGAATAACTGCAAGTGCTTCATTGTAAGCTGTTTTGGCTTTCTCGTATGACTTCTCTAAATATAAGCTGTCGGCGATATTGACTTTGTTGTTGTAATTGTCTGATATATTCTTCTTGATAGTCAGAGAATTGATGGTTTCTTTTAACTCACTATCGTTAGGAAATATATTTAGTGCTTTCTGGTATTTTTCTATTGCTTCGCCATATTTTTTTCTTAAGACAAACTCGTTAGCTTCTCGTTTTAGTTGTTCAAAGTTAGCCGATTGTCTGTCATACTCTTCTTTCTTTGTCTTGGCTTGATCGTATTTTTCTTTTGTTACAGTATGATTTGGATATAGTTCGAGAGCCGATTTGTATTGAAGAGTCGCTTCCGTATATTTATTTTGCGACATAAAAGCGTCAGCTATTTTGATTATCTCGTTGAAAGACGCTATTTTATCTTTCTCATCGTTAATCTTTTTTGTAACGGTACTAATTTGTTCAGTGACGTATTCGTCTTTAGGAAATAATTTCTTTGCTTTATTGTATGAGGCCAATGCTTTTTCAAAGTCACCGTTATCGTAATGATTGTCAGCTTTATCTATGTGTTGATAAAATATCTCTTCTTTTTCGCTGTTTTCTCTGATTTTTTGCAAAGTGGTATTTAATTTTTTCTTTGCTATGGCGTCGTCTTTTTTTAGACGCAATGCTTCTTGATAGTATGACTTGGCCTTTATATATTCTTCGTTGTTAAACTCTTTGTCACCCATTGTAATCAAAGACTGATAAGTAGGAGCTGCATCTTGTGCCTGAATGTTGTTTGTTGTGAATAAAGTGCTGAATATCAGTAGTGTTAAAAATATTATCTTTTGCATAAATCTAATTTTAGACTTCAACGTATATTTTGGTTAAATATTGTCAGATTTAAATAATTACGCCATCTTTCATTGTGAATGTTTTGTCGGCCATTTCAGCGAGTTGAGGATTGTGTGTTACGATTACAAAAGTTTGTCCGCTTTTATCTCTCAAATCGAAGAATAATTGATGCAGTTCTTTAGCTGATTGAGAATCAAGGTTTCCTGAAGGTTCGTCGGCTAAGATAATGGCTGGGTCATTGATAAGAGCTCTTGCTACTGCAATCCTTTGTTGCTCACCTCCTGAGAGCATTGATGGTTTATGGTCTTTTCTGTCAGTAAGATTTAGATAATCAAGAAGCTGCAATGCTTTGTCTGTTGTTTCTTTCTTTGGCGTTCCGGCTATGAATGCTGGTATACATATATTTTCCAATGCTGTAAATTCGGGAAGTAGGTGATGGAACTGAAAGATAAAACCTATTTTCTTGTTTCTGAATGCGGCGAGGTTTTTCTGATTAAGCTTGTATACATCTTGTCCATCAATGATAATGTTTCCTTTATCTGCCTTCTCTAAAGTTCCTGTGATTTGAAGTAGAGTAGATTTTCCGGCACCTGAAGCTCCAACAATACAAGCGACTTGTCCTTTGTCGATGGTTAGATCGACGCCTTTTAACACTTCAACTTTACCGAAAGATTTATGTATATCGTTAATTTTAATCATGTTCTAAATTTGTGCAAATTTAGTAAATCTTTTGATAGTTTCAAACCTTTATTTTAATAAAAAAAGAGGGTTTTGAGACCCTCCGTCTGAGTTTGTTTATATTTAATTAATGCTTTATCTGAACTTGTATTTCTATCTGTTTTTCTGTAATTTAGCTCTTGTAAAAGGTTTGTTTCTGTCGAACAGGTAGCGATAGGTAATATGAGTTTTATAGATTGAAGCTCCAGCACTTTCCGCGATTTTCATCATAGGTGGGTTGAAGTCACCAATCCAGTTAAGTTGTAGGTCTTTGTACTTGAATTTTTTCTTAATATGTTGCGATTCTAACGAACAAACCAGTCCTGCTTCAAGACCTTTGCCTCTGTGTTCTGGAACGATACCAAATACCAATGAAATTGCTCTGTCGCAGATTTTAGATACTTTCACTCTCCACAAAACTCTTAATTTATTGATTAGATTCATTTTGCCGTTGAGCCCCTTGTATATCTGATTTAGGTCAATCATAAGGAGGAAAAATCCGATAGGTTCTTTGTTGCCGTTTTCGTCTATGTGATATGCAAAGTGCATCAAACGAGGGTCGATGATTGGTTTAAGGCTGTTTAACAATCCGATAGCATGTTGACGCGTGAGTTTGGTAGAACCAGGAATTGAGCCCCAAGCTTTGTTATATATAATTAAGAAGTCGTCGGCGTATTTGTCGATATTCTTTTTGTCTAATATCTCAAAGCTGTAATTAGGATTTCCGTAGAAACGTTTTGCTTTCTCGTGCAGGATAGGGTCGAAGCCTCCAATTTGGAATACGCGGCGATAAGTCAGTTGTTTGAAGAAAATCTGGAATCCGTAGTTCTCGAATAACTTGCTGTAATACGGATAGTTATAAGGCATATTATAAACAGGGTCAGTGAAACCTTCATATAGGCACCCCCAGAAATAATCTCTATCGCCGAAGTTTATAGGGCCGTCCATCGCTTCTTGTCCGTGCTCGATATTCCATTTTTTAGCTGCGTCGAAAAGTATGTTTGCAGCTTCTTGATTGTCAATGCAATCGAAGAATCCGCAGCCTCCTGTTGGCTGTCCGTTTTCGTCTTTTTTATATGTGTTGGATGTCTTTTCGTCGTAGAAGGCTGCTATTCTGCCGACTATCTTGCCGTTTTCGTCTTTGAGTAAGAATCTTGTTGCATCGCCATGACGAAATAATTTGTTTTGGGTTCTATCGAAAACCTTTTCAACTTCTTCGTCCATTGGTCTCACATAATGAGGGTCGTCCTTATATAATTTTGCAGGAAAGTCAAGCCATTGCTTGATGTCTTTCTGTGTTTTTACTTCCAATAAAGTGAATTTTCCCATTGTCTAATATTTTATGCAAAAATCCGAAAAAAAGAGTTTATATGAAAGATGGAATTATACTTTTTTATTAAAAATCAACATAAAACTTAAAAATATCTCTCAACGCTTTATTTTTATTTACAGATTTTTGAGGTTTTGTTAACATCTTATTTTGTCTTTTATTTTACAAGATATTCATTTGTCTATGATCTAAGATATTCATTTATAATGTTTTTTGCTTGTTCTGCATCTGAAATATCAACTCTCACTATGCTGCTGTTGTCAGACGAGCCTGAAGCCCATCCAGCAGATATGCTTTCTTCTAATGTGTTTTGTACAAAGCATTTAATGTTGTTGTCGATAAGCAGCGATGCAATGTAATTTGCTTCTATGTCGGAACCGACGAATAAATTGACTAAATTATTTTCCATAACGATAATTTTATATGCAATATTAATGAAAAAATTTTAACTTTGTTCAAAATAATTGTTTAAAATGCTTAAAAAGAAGTTTAACTATATAATAAACTATTTTACCGAAAATATGCCGGTCGCAGAGTCGGAACTTAATTTTGAGAATCCGTATCAACTTATTGTTGCAGTGATACTTTCTGCACAATGTACCGACAAAAGGGTTAATATGACGACGCCTGCATTTTTTGAACGTTTCCCTGATGCGGAGTCTTTGTCGCAGGCGACGGTGGAGGAGATTTATTCGTTGATAAAGTCGATTTCTTATCCCAACAATAAGGCTAAGAATCTTTTGGGTATGGCGAAATCTTTAGTTATTAATTATAGAGGTGTGGTTCCTGATAATGTCGATGATTTGCAGACGCTGCCAGGAGTAGGACGCAAAACTGCAAATGTTGTTGCTTCTGTTGCATTTAACAAGCCAGCTATGGCTGTTGATACTCACGTGTTCAGAGTCTCAGCTAGAATAGGTCTTACGCAGAATGCAAAAAATCCTTTGGAAACAGAGAAACAATTGGTTAAATATATCCCTGAAAATCTTATCCCTATTGCGCATCATTGGCTGATTCTTCATGGTAGATATGTGTGCAAAGCGAGAAAACCAGATTGCGAAAACTGCGGGATAACATCGGTATGTGATTATTTCCGTTCAAAAGTTAAAAATAGTTAAAATCCTTGACAATAAAATGGAAATCGCTTATCTTTGTAAACGTTTTCAATTGATGATAAAATGTGTTATATGATGTTTTATTAATGATTGAAACGGGATAATTTATATTGTTGGTATTAAATAATTTATGAGTATGGAAAAGAACATTACAGCAGAAGAAGTTGAGAAAATCAGAAAAGAGAAATTGAAAGCGTTGGAGGCAACTATTGGAAACATCGAGAAGGCTTGCGGTAAGGGTAGTATTATGCGTTTGGGTGAGTCGGCTGCTGAGAAAGTAGAAAGCATTCCTACAGGTTCTTTAGGCTTGGATTATGCGCTCGGAATAGGAGGTCTGCCTAAAGGAAGAATAGTTGAGATATTTGGACCTGAGAGTTCTGGTAAAACCACATTGGCTTTGCATGTTATTGCTGAGTCTCAAAAACAAGGTGGAATAGCAGCCTTCATCGACGCAGAACATGCATTCGACCGTTTCTATGCAAAGAAACTCGGCGTTGACGTAGAAAACTTGCTTATCTCACAACCAGACTGCGGTGAACAAGCTCTTGAAATTGCCGAAAATCTTATCCGCTCTGGAGCTATCGATGTTATTGTTATTGACTCTGTTGCAGCCTTAACTCCTAAGAGTGAAATAGAAGGTGAGATGGGTGATAGCAAAATGGGACTCCAAGCGCGTTTGATGTCACAGGCAATGCGTAAGTTGACAGCTACCATTAGTAAGACTGGATGTGTCTGTATCTTTATCAATCAGTTACGTGAGAAGTTGGGCGTTATGTTTGGTAATCCGGAGACAACAACGGGTGGTAACGCTCTTAAATTCTATAGTTCGGTTCGTCTGGATATTAGAAAGGTTAGTCAGATTAAAGACGGCGAAAATATCAGTGGTAACAGGGTGAAAGTTAAGGTCGTTAAAAACAAGGTGGCTCCACCGTTCAAAAAAGCTGAATTCGATATTCTTTACGGCGAAGGTATCTCATTGACGGGTGAAATAATAGACCTTGGTGTTGAGACAGGCGTAATAAAGAAAAGCGGTTCGTGGTTTAGTTACAATGAAACAAAATTAGGTCAAGGTAGAGATGCTTTGAAACGACTCCTTGATGAAAATCCAGAGTTGTGCGAAGAATTGTACGAAAAGATAATGAATGCATTAAATAATAGTAATCAAGATTTTTAAGCAGTGACAAAGAAAAATATGGTATTAGTTCTCATGAGCATCTTGCTTTTTGCAAGTTGCTCTGAGAATACTTCAAAGAAGGTAACAGAGACTTCTTCAGATACACAAGATGTTACAGAACAAAGACCCAATGGTCAGGATGCGAATGGTAATATCCCTTCAGACACATTAAGTGCAGAGTATTATATAGAGCAGGCTCGCGTCAATATGGCAGGTGAACAGATTGGCAAGGCGATGCAGAATATCAATACAGCTTTATCAATCGATAGAAAGAATGTTGATGCTCACCTGGTTTTGGCTGATTTGTATTATTTCCTGGGCGATGAAGACAACATTATGTTGACATTGAACAAGGCTTGTGAATATGCTCCATTGGATTCTCGTCCAATTGTTAAGTTGTCGGAGTTGAGTTTCTTGCAAGGTAATGCTAATCTGGCTAACGCATATATTGACAAGGCTTTAGAATTAGATAGATTTAATCCAAGAGCTTATTTTATGCGTGGTATGATTGCTTTATCATCTAATGATACAGCTGTTGCTATGAAGAATTTTATGACTGCTCGTATCCAGGAAGATGATTTTATTGAGCCAAAAATACAGATAGCTCATATCTATGCAGCTCAAGGTGATACTATAGCAAAATCTTTCTTTAAAGAGGCTATATCTAAATCTCCAGAGGATTATTCCTTGTATTATGATTATGCGATGTATTTGCAAGATAATGGATTTCCAGAGGAAGCTTTGTCATATTATGATGAGTTGTTGAATGTAATGCCAAATAATCATAACTTCATTTATAATAAAGGTTATGTATATTTGGTATATATAGGAGATAATGAAAAAGCGATGGAATGTTTTAATAAAGTCCTTGAATTAGATCCGACATCGGTCAATGCTTTGTATAACAAAGGAATGACATACGAGCAGATGGGGGACTTTATTAATGCAAAAAACATCTACCGCCAGATTTTAAGGAAACATCCTGATTATCAGTTGGCAGTAGATGCTATCAATCGTATTGGAGAATAATCAATTACTCAGAAAAGAGTTTTGATAATTCTCCTAATCTGAAGTCTAATTCTTCGTTGACTTTATCGAAATCATTTATATTATTGAGTTTGGCTTTGATACCAAAGTAGAACTTAATCTTAGGTTCTGTTCCTGATGGTCTTATGCTGATTTTTGTGCCATCTTCCGTGATGAATTGTAAAACGTCTGATTTTGGCAAGTTGATGATTGTTTCAATGCCGAGTCTGTTGTCTTTGCTGACACCTTGCTTATAGTCCTTGATTTCCACGACTCTCGAACCTAAAATAGATTTAGGAGGGTCTGTTCTGAATTTGAACATCATATTCTTTATCTCTTCATTGCCACTTATGCCTTTCTTTGTCAATGATAGAAGACCTTCTTTGTAGAATCCGAATTCTTTGTATATTTCTTTCAAGATCTGATACAGACTCTTGTTGTGTTCGGTTGCCCAAGCAGCTATTTCAGCAATCATGAAACATGCGCTATTAGCGTCTTTATCGCGAACGAAATCACCGATTAAGAAACCGTAGCTTTCTTCACCGCCGCAAATGAATGTCTTTTCTGGATTGTTCAAAATCTTGTCTGCAATGAATTTGAATCCAGTCAAAACGTCGAATTTTTCAACGCCGAACTTATTTGCAATGTCAAATATTAATTCTGTTGTGACGATAGTCTTAATTGTATATTCTTTACCGGTAAATTTACCTAACTCATTCCAACGTGATAAAATATAATATGTTAGAATTGCAGCAGTTTGATTGCCGTTCAATAAAACATATTCTCCATTATTATCTTTTACAGCGATTCCAACTCTGTCAGCGTCTGGGTCTGTTGCTAAAACGACGTCAGCATTAACTTTCTTGGCTTTTTCAATTGCCAATGTCAAAGCGGCTTTCTCTTCTGGATTTGGAGAAACTACAGTAGGGAAGTTGCCGTCAACAATCATCTGTTCTTCAACGCAGCAAACGTTTTCAAAACCTGCTTTTGCAAACAATCTCGGAATTATCTGACCGCCAGTTCCGTGGATTGGCGTATAAACAAATGTTAAATCTTTATGTTTATTGATGAGTTTTGGCGATAATGATAAATCGATGATTTTGTCGATGTATATTTCGTCAAATTTTTCATCAAGATATTCAATAAGACTCTCGTTGGCTTTGAAGTTGACCATTGAGATGTCGGTGATTTTCTCAACTTCAGCAATTACATTCTTGTCGTGAGGGCTAACTAGTTGTCCGCCATCTTCCCAATATGCCTTGTAACCATTATATTCTTTTGGATTGTGAGATGCAGTTACGACGACACCAGCTTGACATTTTAACTCTCTAATTGCAAAAGATAGTTCTGGTGTTGGTCTTAAGTCGTTGAATATATATACCTTAATACCATTAGCAGACATGACGTCTGCTGTTGTCTTGGCAAACTCCTTGCTGTTGTTTCTGCAGTCGTATGCGATGGCAACTTTTGGTTGTTTGATTTCAGGAAACATTTTTTTTATGTAGTTAGCGAAACCTTGTGTGGCCATTGCTACTGTATAGGTGTTCATTCTGTTTGTTCCAACACCCATGATTCCTCTTAAACCACCTGTGCCGAATTCTAGATTTTTATAGAAACTTTCTATCAGTTCGTCAGGATTATTATCGATTAAATCTTGTACCTGTTTTCTTGTATTTACATCGTATTGGTTAGATAACCAAGCCTTTGCTCTTTCAACAATTTCTGTGTTTTCGCTTTTCATAGTTAAAGTTTTAATTATTATTGTTATTAATTTCTTCTATGCATTTTATTAAACTATCTCGCCAGAATGGTATTTTTATTCCTGTGAATTCTTTGATTTTTGTCTTGTCTAAAGCACTGAATAACGGACGGTTTGCTTTGCTGCCGTAGTCGGCGGTGCTGATAGGACGTACCTCGCAATTTCTTCCGCAGATATGAAAAATAGCCTCTGCGAAGTTGCACCATGGAATGATGCCGTCGTTTGAAAAATTGAAGACTTCCTTGATTTCGTTATTGCCGTTTCTTTGTATCAACAATAAAATTGCATTTGCTAAGTCGTATGCCCATGTGGGATTTCCGTTCTGATCGTTTACTACGTTAACGAACTGTCTTTCATTGCCTAATCGTAACATTGTTTTTACAAAGTTATTTCCATAAGAGGAGTAGAGCCATGATGTTCTAACTATAATGTATGAACAACCAGAAGCTACAACCTTTTGTTCACCAGCATATTTTGTTTTTCCATATACAGAGTTTGGACATGCTGCGTCGTTTTCTGTGTATGGACGTATTGAGTTTCCGTCAAAAATATAGTCGGTGGAGATGTGTATTAAGAGTATATTGTTTGATTTACAATTGTTAGCTAAATACTCTACGGCCTTAACGTTTATAAGCTCGGCATTTTCTTTGCCTTCGTCTTCTGCTTTGTCAACGGCGGTATAAGCAGCGCAGTTAATACAAATATCAATTTCGTGTTCTGAGAAATAATCTTCGATAGCTTTGTTATTGCATATATCTAAGGTGTCAATATCTGTAAACAGCCAGTTGTGCTCGCCTTCGTAGTTGGCGATTTTCTGAAACTCGCTGCCCAATTGTCCATTACAACCTGTTACTAGGATATTCATTAGTTATTTGTTAGTTAGTTTGTTGCAAATTTATATAAAAAAGAAATACCAAGCGACTCTTTAAATTGCAATATTGGTATTTGTTTGTTAATTTCTGTTCCGTCAACGATTTCTGTCACTGCGAACTTGACGTTGTCATCATAGATAAGATGTATATTAATTATGGTGGAAATTTGTTTGTTGATGGTAAATTTCAATCCGGTTTCCCAGTCAACATCGATGTTCCATCTGTTAGATTTATCGGGATCCATGTAGTTGTTATAAAGGTTTAATGTTGAGAAAACGGAGATGTTATTTCTGAAATCTTGTTTGTATTTTATCAGAATATTGATACCCAATTCGCTAAGCATATTCTTTCCTTTAACCCAAGTGCTGTCGCCGTTATAGACATTCCAATATCCAGCTTCAACGCCATAAGAACCTAAATCGGCTAATCGCTGATCTGCGACGAAAGTCATTTTACCAGCAATGGGACTTATATAGATGGATAATATATCTTTTAAGTTGTAATTGTAACCCGCTGATATATTGATGTATGCTGGAGAGAAGAAGCCTGAAATAGCTATGGAGTCGTTGGGGTAGGTATAACCGTTTGTAAATTGAGTCTTCAATGATGCCAATGCAGTAAATGTCAGATTCTTGCTGTTGTTGTTTGACATTGTCATGGATATTTCGCAGCGGTCTTCACTTTTTTCGTAACGTCTGTCTTTGGTGTAGTTTGACATGCCGTATGCGAAAATCCCGTTAAGCACGTAATTGAAAAGTTTTCTGTTGTATTTATAGGTAATGTTGGAAGTGACTTTTCCGCTACCGTTACTTTCACCACCGGCTGCCCAGTGTGTTATTGCCAGCTGGTTAAGAGTTATACCGAAAATTCCTTCTAATTTGTGATGTAAAGAAAAATTGTCGATAGTGTCTTTTTCAGTAAAGCCATAAATGGTGTCAGTGACTATGTATGTATAACTATTTATAATCGTGTCTATTATGTAGGTGGTGTCGATTTTTGTTATAGTGTCGATTTTGATGGTGTAGGGCAGTTTGTTGAAAATGGTATCTTGCCCTTTTGTGATAGTTGGGAAGACTATGGAACTCAACACTAAAAGGACGCCTAAAATATGTAAACGCTTCAAAATAAATTTGAATGCTGTCATTTGTTTTACTGCTCGTTTTACTTTTTGCAAAAATAATAAAAATAATTGTTTGAAGTCTAACTAATATCATAGAATAAAAGTATCTTTGTGAAAAAAAATGTCTGCAATTCAAATAAAATTATCTAAAACAGAAGATGATTTATTCTGTAAGAGTAAGTGGTGGGGAAGTCCTGATGTTCCCGTAGGTTTTGAATTTGACGACTCGCTGATGTTTCTTTGTCAGCTGCGTTGTGAAGATTTGGCTATTTATGACAAGGGAGGAGTTTTACCGCACAAAGGTATGTTGTATTTTTTCTGTGATATTGCTTATTATTTGGGATATTACGATGAATTTGACCCGCCAAGTGGTCCTCTCTGGAATCAAGATTATGTTAAAGTTTATTATGTTGAAGATGTAGATGTGGATTCTTTTAGACAGATAATCTTTGATGATGACTTTTTCCCAATTATTAATGAGAGAAAAATATATTTTGAGTTGACCGAAGAGAATTGTGATGGGCATAAGCTGTTGGGTGAGCCGTATCAATTTGAATATGAGGATTGGGAATATCCATGTGAGGGCTGGATGAATCTACTGCAGATCGATTCTGACGAAGATGATGATTATGATTTGATGTTTATGGATATGGGGATGTTGTATGTGATTATTGCTCCGGAAGATTTGAAAAAAAGAGATTTTACTAAAGTCAGAGCATACCTTTATTCTACTTGAAAATAAAGGAGATAAGACGAGTTTTGGATGATTATAGAAATAAAAAAAAGTCCCAAAACCCTGGGACTTCCTTGTAGCGAGGATGAGAATTGAACTCATGACCTCCGGGTTATGAATCCGACGCTCTAACCAACTGAGCTACCTCGCCGTTTTGCGAGTGCAAAGATATAAATTATTTTGATAGAAAAAACATTTTTTCAAAAAAAATAAAAAAAATTATAATTGCTGTTTTTTTAAAGAAAAATATGTACCTTTGGTGCATAATAAATAAGAGTATTTATAACGTAAAATTTAATGATATGAGAAAGTTATTAGCAGTATTTTGTTCATTGTTTTTAATGCTTTCAGTTGCTGAAGCACAGACAGTTCAAGAAAATGGTCCAGAGATTACATTCGAGAAGACAAGTCATCAATTTGGAGAGATTCCTTTTAATGGTAATGGAACGTACGAGTTTGTTTTTAAAAATACAGGAAATGAACCTCTGATATTGTCACAGCCTAAGTCGTCATGTGGTTGTACAGTGCCAGAATGGCCAAAGAAACCTATCCTTCCAGGCGAAACTGATGTGATAAAGGTTACTTACAAAAACACAAACCGTCCTGGTAGTTTCCGCAAATATGTTACAATATTCTCAAACGCCAAGACAAACAAAGACGTGAAACTTTACATAGTAGGTAAGGTGTTGCCAGAACAAACAGAAGCGCTCCCTATGAAGGACAATTCAATGAATGCATCCCCAGTGAATAATTCATCTTTTTAAACGATAACAAGCTGTCATTTTTTAATGATGGCTTTTTTTTAAAACATCAAATAATTTTCATTATGCCACAAATCTCAAAAAAAGCTCAAAATATGCCGGCGTCTCCAATCAGAAAGCTGGTGCCTTTCTCTGATGCAGCTAAAGCAAAAGGTATAGAAGTATTCCACCTCAATATAGGTCAGCCTGACCTCGAGACGCCTCAACTTGCCCTCGAAGCAGTTCGTAATTATACTGAAAAAGTTGTGAAATATAGTCCGTCACAAGGCACACTCTCTTATAGAAAAAAGCTTTGCGAATATTATGAGAAGGTGGGTGTTCATGTGGAACCTGATGAAATGATTATCACAACTGGAGGTTCAGAAGCTCTCTTGATGTCGTTTATGACAATAATGGATCCAGACGATGAGGTGATTATTCCAGAACCTTTCTACGCGAACTATAACGGCTTCGCTAAAAACGTGGGTGTGAAAGTTAAACCTATCTATTCTTCAATAGAAACAGGTTTCGCCTTGCCTGATATTTCAGAGTTTGAAAAAGCTATAACTCCAAGAACAAAGGCTATATTAATATGTAATCCTAATAATCCTACTGGTTATCTTTATTCAAAGAAGGAGATGGAGACATTGCGCCAGATTGTTCTCAAATATGACATATTCTTGATTTCTGACGAAGTGTATCGTGAATTTTGCTACGAAAAGGCAACGCACTATTCAGCATTGAATCTTAAAGGTATAGAAGACCATGTTATATTAATCGACTCTGCTTCAAAGAGGTTCAGTGCTTGCGGTATCCGTATTGGCCGTATGATTTCTAAAAACAAGGAACTCATCACTGCTGCTATGAAATTCGCTCAGGCTCGTCTGTCGCCTCCAACATTCGGACAGGTGGCTGGTGAAGCTGCTCTCGACAGTCCTCAATCTTATTACGACGATATCGTGAGAGAATATGAATCACGCCGCGATGTCTGTATCGAAGGCATAAATAAAATTGAAGGTGCTCACTGCCCAACGCCAAAAGGCGCTTTCTATATCGTGGCTCATCTCCCAATCGATGACAGCGAGAGATTCTGCAAATGGATGT
The DNA here is from genome assembly GCA_045592965.1 of Bacteroidales bacterium. Lineage (GTDB taxonomy): Bacteria > Bacteroidota > Bacteroidia > Bacteroidales > F082 > Limimorpha. Next base: position 26,818 of record JAZNVS010000084.1, read on the forward strand.
TGACAGATTATAGCTACAACGGAAAGACAGTCATGATGGCACCTGCAAGCGGATTCTATTCTACAGAAGGTCGTGGAACTCAAGAAGTGAGAATTAGTTACTGCCTTAAAAAAGAAGACCTTAAAGATGCTATGAATATTCTTCATGAAGCTCTTAAGGTCTATCCTGGTAGAACAAACTGATATAAGACTAAAGTCTAATGACGAAAGTCTAAAGATTAATGGTGGAAAAAACCTTTAGTCTTTAGACTTTTTTCTTTAGTCTTTATACAAAAGGTATTTAGCTCTGATTTTCTTATAATTATCTAAGTCTTCTTTCCAACTGGCACGAATCTCTTCTTCGGTGAGCCCCGATTCTATCTGTTTCCTTAGTTCATCGGTCCCAGCTAATTTAATAAAAAAGTTGTTGAAGTATTTCTCATTGTCTTTCAGTTGATTATAAGCGCTGAGGAGCCATGAGAGATTTATTTCCTTTTCATTCTTTTTATAATTGTGTGCATAATCGAGCAGAAATTCGCCGTGACATTCCTTATCGCAGAGTAATGGCTTGTTTCTGCCTTCGGCTTGTTTCGGTGTGAAATTATATTCACCGTTCATGTCGGGATGCCCGTAAACTTGAAAAGGGGTTTCTGTTCCGCGACCGACGCTTACAATCGTGCCTTCAAAGAAACACAACGAAGGGTAGAGGTAAACCGATTCCCAATTAGGAAGATTCGGCGATGGTTTTACGGCTAACTTATATATTGACCTACGATTATAATTCCCAAGAGGAACTACTTTCAATGCGCATTGCAGACTATCTTTTAACCAGTATTCTCCATTGACCATCAAAGCGTACTCGCCAATTGTAAGTCCATAAACAATAGGTACTTGATGCAATCCAACGAAAGATTGGTTTTCTCTTTTCAAGACTGGACCATCGATGTAGAATCCGTTTGGATTGGGACGGTCGAGGACGATGACGGGAATGTCGTTTTCGGCAGCAGCTTCCATAATATATGTCATAGTCGAGATGTAAGTGTAAAAACGTGCTCCGACATCTTGCAAGTCAAAAATAAGAATGTCAATGTCTTCAAGTTGCTGTGAATTAGGTTTCTTGTTACTTCCGTATAGTGAAATGATAGGAAGCTGTGTTTTCTCGTCAATGCTGTTATTGACGAAAGCTCCTTCGTCGGCCGTGCCTCTGAAACCATGCTCTGGTGTGAAAATCTTTTTTATTGTAATGCCTTCGCTTAGAAGAGTATCAATGAGATGCGTGTTGTTGAATATACTGGTTTGATTAGCAACGACACCTACATTCTTATTATGTAAATCAGAGAGATATAATTCCAAACGAGAAGCGCCAACAACAGATTCTTCAGCATCTGGGATGTTTCTAAAGGATTTAGACTGAGCTAGTAAATTGTTGTAAAAGCAAATAAATGCGAATAAAGACAAAAAAATCTTGTACATACTTAATTAATTGATTATTTTTGCAATGATAAGAAAAAAATGAAAGCAACACGGTTTATATCATCAAGAATTTTTTCCCTGTCGAAAGATAATCTTTCATCGATAGTTATGAAGATAGCCATAGTGAGTATAGCCTTGGGCATATCCATTATGTTGGTTTCCATTGCTGTAGTTGTCGGATTTAAGAACCAAATAAAAGATAAAGTCGTAGGATTTGTGTCTCCAATACAGATTCAGGTATTAAACCAAAATGAATCTATTGAAGAAACTCCTTTTGTATATGACAGTCTGCTTCAGTCGAAATTATCATTGCCTTTTATAGAGTCGGTTTATCCAACGGCAAATAAAGCTGGTATTATCAAGACAGACGAGGAAATTCACGGTGTGGTTTTGAAAGGTGTTGGTAAAGAATATGATTGGAATTATATAAAGTCTAATTTAATTTATGGTGATATTCCCCAATATACTGACGAAGTGCGTTCCAATGACGTGGTTGTGTCTAAAATAATAGCAGACAAGATGCTTCTGAATCATGGTGATGATGTTAGAATTTGGTTTGTGGGGGAGGACATGAAGACGCGTGGAAGAAAATTTACCATCAAGGGAATTTATGAAACTGGACTGACGGAATGCGACGAACGTTTTATCTATTGCGACCTGAATCAGATAAGACGCCTCAATGGCTGGGAAAATGACAACGTCGGTCATCTGGAGATAAAAGTCACCGAAGGATTTGACGTTAACGAAGCGAATACCTTTATTTATTATAGCATACCTACGAGCCTCGTCTCATTTACAGCCGATGAGTTATATCCGCAAATATTTGACTGGCTCGAACTTCAAGATATGAACGTCGTGATAATCATAGTTCTGATGCTCGTCGTTGCCGGTATCACAATCATAAGTATGCTTCTGATAATAGTCTTGGAAAGGACTTCCACCATAGGAATCTTGAAGTCTATGGGGGCGAATAATGCTTTTATCAGAAAGATATTCTTGCAGCGTTCACGTAAGATTTTGTTGATAGGTATGTTGTTCGGAAATATTTTTGGAATAGGAATATGTCTCATTCAGAAATACACCGAAATCATCAAGCTTTCTCCTGAGTCGTATTATCTTTCATCGGTGCCAATAGAACTGAATCTTTCTTACATAATACTATTGAATGTTGGAACCTTCTTGTTGTGGGCGTTGATGATGTTAATTCCGACAATGGTTATCAATAATATAAATCCGTCGAAATCAATACGATTTGAATAATATAAATATTTTTCTATGAAAGAGATAACAATAGAACCATTAAAAGGCTGCGGCGACATTAAGTTTGGAATGTCGATAGAAGAGATTGTAAACATTATGGGTGAACCATCGAATAATGAAGAAATGGAGCCATTGGAAGAAGGTGAAGGAAACCGTTCTGTTCTATATGATTATGAAGAGGAAGAAATCTCGGTTTGTTTTGAAGGAATGGCAAATACTATTGTTTCGAGTATCTCTACCACCAACAGAGATGCGTTGCTGTTCGGTGAACGCGTCTATGACATGGATCGCAAGAAGGTCGTGGAGTTGATGAAATCTAATGGTTATAAGGAATATGACATCGAAGAACAAGAAGGCGATACCTGTCTTATTTATGATGAGTTAATGCTCGATTTCTACTTTAACGAAGGTGAGTTGATAGACGTTGTCTGGGGTGTTATCATCGATGCTAAAGGCAAGATAGTTTATTGAGAATCATTATTAAAACGAGGGTGATATAAGGAAATTATCTCTCTCAGATATTGGTCGGAGACGTGAGTGTAAATTTCCGTGGTGCTAATGCTTGAATGTCCTAACATTTGTTGAACCGCTCTCAAGTCGGCGCCTCCTTCCAGCAGATGTGTAGCAAAAGAATGTCGGATCGTATGTGGTCCGATATTTTTTTTGATGCCGTTCGTTTCTGCAAGTTTCTTGATTATCAAGAAAATCATCTGGCGACTTAATCCGGCGCCGCGTCTGTTTATAAAAACGGTGTCGGAAAATTTTGGACTTATGTCCTGCATCTTCCTTTCACCGTCAATATATAAGAACAATGTTTTTAATATAGACTTGCTTATCGGAATGAGACGTTCTTTGTTACCTTTTCCAATAACTCTGATAAATTCGTCATCGATATAAATGTTGCTAATCTTCAATGATATAAGTTCCGAAACTCTTAGTCCGCATCCATATAAAACCTCGATGATGGCTTTGTTACGGTGACCGAATTGTTCGCTCAGGTCGATGGAGTCTATCATTTTACTAATTTCCTGATAGGAAAGTACGTCGGGCAGATGACGACCGACACTCGGCGATGAAAGTAGAAGGGTGGGGTTCTCTGTTATCAGTTTCTCTTGAATAAGATATGTGAAAAATTTCTTCAGACCAGAAAGAATCCTTGCTTGAGAACTCGCCGAGAATCCTAAGTCGTAGAGATATGCGAAGAAAGACTCTATGTCTTCTTGCTGGATGTCTTTCAAATGTTTAGAGTGATTTATGCCTTCTAGAAATTGCATGAAAAGTTCGATGTCGTGCAAATAAGCAGTCACGCTGTTGTCGGATAGCGACTGTTCCAATCGTAGATAATCGATGAAGTGTTTTATGAGCAATTTGTCGAGCATAATATTTTTTTGCAAAAATGAGAAATAATCTGATAAAATGGGATGATTTTTCAAAGAAAATAATGTAAATTTGCACATCGTATTAACAAAGAATATCACAAATTAAATTTATTAAAAATGAAGAAGTTTTTACTTACAATTGTCGCATCTGTGTTGATGGCGGGAAGTATTTCGGCACAGGGTGTAGCACGTGAGTGTGTTTTAATTGAAGCGTTTACAGGAATCGGTTGCGGATTCTGTCCTGCAGCAGCTCAGGGTATCGCTATGATGTTGGAAGAAGGTTTGGCAATAGCACCATTGGCATTCCACAACTCTTACTATTCACCTCCGGAGTATGCAACAGCAGAAACAAACGGCAGAGCTACTTATTACGGCGTCCAATCTTTCCCAACAATCATGATTGACGGTATGATAAGAATGGAAGGTGGCGGAGTCGCTGGCCAAGGCCAAGCACAATATAACAAGTATAAACCTCATTATGATACACGTATCAATGTTCCAAGTCCATATTCAATCGACCTTTCTTTTGAATATCATTCAGGAACACAATGCCAAGTTAAGGCTGTCGTTAACAAAGTCGCTGAATGTGACGGAAATGATGTGAGATTATATATAGCATTGACAGAGTCACATATTCAACAACAATGGGGTGGCCTTTCAGAATTGAATGCTGTTGTCCGTGACGTTGTTACATCAACATCAGGTGTTGAGATTAAATCAGATTCTCAAGAAATCGTAGAATTATTCAGTGTTGCAGGTTACAAAAAAGAAAACCTTCAATTAGTTGCTTGGGTTCAAAATTTCGCAGGTACTAGAGAAGTTTATCAGGCAGTAAAATTGTCTATTGCTGACGCTGTTCCTCAATATGACTTAGGTATCACAAAAATAGAAGAGGTTCCATCAGAGTCATGTTCGGGTATAATAAAACCTCGTATGACATTCAGAAACTATGGTAATATCACTATTAACTCAGCTACATTCAATGTTATCGACGGCGCTGGTACAGAACTCGATTCATTCGAGTGGACAGGCTCTCTTAACAAAGGCCAAGATGCAGAATTGACATTTGATGAAATCGACTTCGGCGAAACTGGTTCTGTAATAATTGAGTTGGTGAATTTAAATGGAAACAACGATGACGAATATTCATTCGATAATACATATCTATATAATGCTGTCACTCCATATATTCTTCCTGAGGGTTATATGAAACTTCAACTTAAGACAGGTGACAACCCATTGACAGTTGATATATTAGATATGGAAAATCAAGAAGTTATCCAAACATATTCATTCTCAGAACCCAATAAGATGTATCAAGAAGAATATTATCTTCCAGATTTTGGTTGCTATAGAGTGGTTATGAAGAGCGAAAATGGTGGCGGTGTTGGCAATGGTTTCTGGGGTGTTAAGGACATCAATAAAGAAACTGTTATTGTTGGTAGCAATGTCGACAATGCTTTCAGATATGAGTTCCCATTTGAATTGGTTTATTCTGGTGAAGGCGTAAATGACACATACAACAAACAAGAAGTTGAAATTTATCCAAATCCAGCTTCCAATGTCGTTAATATTTTTGCAGACAACTTAAGCAAAGTCAGCGTCTATAATAGCGCAGGTCAATTGATTTATGCTGAAAACTCTGATAATGCAAGCGTTTCAATCAACGTGAGTTCATGGACAAACGGTTTGTACTATGTTAACGTTGAAACAAAAGACGGCGTGAGAACAGCGCAAAAAATCGTTGTAAATAAATAATAAAAGTTGTTCAAAAAAAAGAGGCATTACTTTGTAGTGATGTCTCTTTTTTTTGTGCCTATGTTCAGATAAAATATGTAAATTTGCGCATCGTATTAACAATGAATATCACAAGTAAAAATTTATTAAAATGAAAAAATCTTTATTAACATTTATTATCTCGATAATATTGTCGAGTTCGGTTATGGCACAGAACGTTGCAAAGGAATGTGTCTTGTTTGAAGTATTTACAGGAGTCAACTGCCCATGGTGTCCAGGAGCAGCATCAGCGATAGGACGTATGTTGAACGAAGGCAAATCAGTAGCAGCGGTGGCTTATCACACCAACGCATTTTCTATCCCTAAGTTTTATACCGAAGAAACAAATGCACGTGCATACTATTACTACATCTCAGGCTATCCAACAGTGAAAGTTGACGGTGTACTCTCTCCATCAATGTCAGGAAATGGCGGTAACGAACAACATGCACAAGCCGCTTACAACCAAGGCATGAACGCTTACAACCAACGTATCAATGTTGCTAGTCCTTATACAATTGAGATGTCGTTGAGTTATAAAGAAGGTTCTTATTGCAGTGTCGATGTTGATGTCGCAAAAGTAGGTACTTGCAATGCATCTGACGTCAGATTGTTTGTTGTTTTGACGGAGTCTCATATCCAACACGGCTGGCAAGGAATGTCAGAAGTTAATTTTGTTACAAGAGATATGATTCCAAATCAAAACGGAACACAGTTGACATCAGATACAGGTTCATTTAGCTTTGACGTTAATATGGCTGGCTTCCCAAGAGAAAACTGCGAACTCGTGGCATGGGTGCAAAGCTATACAGGAAATAAAGAAGTTTATCAAGCTGTAAAAATATCATTCGCAGATCTCGAAGCTCAACATGACATGGGTATCACACTCATGGAAGAAACACCAGTAGGTTTATGTTCAGATGAAATCCAACCACGCTTGACCATCAAGAATTATGGTTCAGAAAACTTGACATCTGTTTTGTTTAACATCACAGGCGACAATGGAATGGATTTAGGTACATACCAATGGGACGGCAATCTTCCTACAGGTCAGGAAGAAGACTTCGTTTTCTCGGAAGTAATCGATATGAATGGTTCATCATCAGTAAATATCGAAGCTGTAACAATCAATGGCAATGCTGATGAGTATGCTTTCGATAATGTCTACACATTCAATGCTTCTACTCCTATGGAACTCGAAGAAGGCTATATGAAGATTCAAATCAAAACTGGCGACAAACCTGAGACACAAAGCATTGAAATCGTTAATATGGATACAGATGCAACTTATAGAACTATCACTTTTGAAGAAGCTAATAAAGTTTATACAGAAATTATTAATCTTCCAGAAGTAGGTTGTTATCGCGTTGTCTTCAAGAACTCTGACGGAGAAGGTTCCGGAACAGGATTCTGGGGTATCAGAGATAAGAGCAACGCAACTTTGATTACTGGCAGTCCAACCGACAACGCATTCAGATATGTTTTGCCTATAGAATTCTCAGTTGAAACAGTAGGCGTTAATGAAACAGCAGAAGTAGAGACAATGATTTATCCAAATCCAGCTACATCATTCATCAATGTTTCTGCTAATAATATCAGCCATGTAAAGGTATATAACGTTTCAGGTCAGATGATGTTCTCACAAGAAGTAAATTCAGATATGATTGAAATCAATACAGAATCATGGGCAAATGGTATGTATTATATCAATATTGAGACATCAGAAGGTTACGTTGTTTCTGAAAAAGTTTTCGTTAACAAATAATAAAATTTTTTAAGATTTATTTGAGAGACGTCATATTTTTATGGCGTCTCTTTTATTATCTTTGCGAAAAAGAAATATTATGAGAAAAGTCCATTTTATAGCAATAGGAGGAAGTGCGATGCACAACCTCGCCATAGCATTACATAGAAAAGGTTATGAAATCACAGGCTCTGATGACGAAATTTTTGAACCATCAAAGACACGTCTGAAAAACGAAGGAATTTTGCCAGAACAGATAGGCTGGCATCCTGAGTTGTTAGACGAGACATACGAGGCGGTGATTCTAGGAATGCACGCTCGTATCGATAATCCGGAACTGATACGTGCTCAGGAACTTGGACTTAAGGTTTATTCATATCCAGAATATCTCTACGAACAAAGCAAAGATAAGAAGCGTATTGTCATAGGCGGAAGTCATGGCAAGACGACAATCACCTCGATGATACTTCATGTGATGAAACATGCTGGCGTCGAGACAGATTTTATGGTTGGAGCTCAACTCGAAGGTTTCGACGTGATGGTGCGTCTCAGTGAGACAGCGAAATATATGGTCATCGAAGGCGACGAATATCTCACATCGCCTCTAGATAGAGTGCCGAAATTCCATAAGTATCATCCTCATATCGCAGTGATAAGTGGAATTGGATGGGACCATGTCAATGTTTTCCCAACATTCGACTCATATTTAGAGCAGTTTAGGATTTATGTGGATACTATAGAAGAGGGTGGATGTCTGATTTATGATGCCAACGATATTGAAGCGAAGAAGATAGCTGCGGGTTCAAAAGTGCCGACTTACGGATATGGCATACACGAATATCAGACCGACAGCGAGAATACACATCTAATCGTTGAAGACAGAATGATTAAGATGCAAATCTTTGGTGAGCATAACATGAAGAATGTCAACGCTGCTCTTAATGTATGTCGTCAGATTGGTATCAGCGATGAACAATTCTATGATGCAATGGCATCGTTTAAAGGAGCGTCGCGACGTCTTGAATTGTTATGTGAAAATAAGGATAGAAACAATCTTGCATTCCGCGATTTTGCACACGCACCGTCGAAAGTCGTGGCAACAGTGAAAGCTTTGAGAGAACAATATCGCGACCGACATCTGATGATAGTCTTTGAGTTACACACTTATAGCAGTCTTAGCGAAGTGTTTATAAATCATTATGAAAAATGTCTCGACAACTGCGACAAGGCAGTAGTGTTCTACGATCCGCATGCAGTAGCAATAAAGAAATTGGATATGATGAGCGACGAGAGAATCAAGGAAGGTTTTGCCCGCGACGATATGGAAGTCGTTCATTCCAAAGCAGAGCTGATGGAGGTCCTTAAAGATATTCCGACTGAAAATGTGGTTCTCGGTTTGATGAGCTCCGGCGACTTCAACGGACTCACGAAGGAAGACATTGCTGAGATTATATAAATTGATTATGATAAAGAAATTTTTGTTTTTAATTTGTTTGTAATAATATGAAGAATATAGATAATAGAGTTACCCGTTTGTTTGGTATAAAGTATCCGATAATTTCTGGTGGAATGGTATGGTGTAGCGGCGCTAAGTTAGCAGCTGCTGTCAGTAATGCCGGAGGTCTTGGGCTCATAGGTGCTGGCTCACTCAAACCTGACATGTTGAGAGAGCATATTGCAAAATGTAGAGAGCTGACCAATGAGCCATTTGGAGTGAATGTCCCTCTGATGTCGCCTTATTCTAAAGACTTGATGGAGGTGATAATTGAGGAGAAGGTTCCTATTGTTTTCACATCGGCTGGAAATCCTCAGCTGTGGACCGAGACATTGCACAATCATGGAATTAAGGTGGCGCATGTTGTGTCGAGTTCTAAATTTGCGCTTAAGGCTCAGCAGGCAGGTGTCGATGCTGTTGTGGCAGAAGGCTTTGAGGCAGGAGGTCATAATGGTCGTGAGGAGACTACCACTATGGTACTGATACCTGCTGTGAAGAAAGTGTTGGATATTCCGCTCATTGCTGCTGGCGGTATTGCTACTGGTGCAGCCATGTTGGCAAGTTTTGCCTTAGGCGCAGAAGGCGTTCAAGTTGGAAGTCGTTTCGCTGTCAGTGTTGAAAGTAGCGCAAGTCCTGAGTTTAAGACTTTATGTACCACATTGAACGAAGGTGATACCATGCTTTCTCTCAAGAAGATAAGCCCTACAAGATTGATAAAGAACAAATTCTTTGAACAAGTTGATGCAGCTGAGCAATCGGGTGCGACGAAAGAAGAATTACAGGAGATTTTAGGACGTGGCAAGGCTCATCAAGGCATTTTCTTAGGAGATATTGAAAACGGAGAACTTGAAATAGGTCAGGTTGCTGCTATCATAAGAGACATCCCTACAGCAAAAGAAATTATCGATAATATGATTTCGGAATTAGAGCAAGCCCTGTTGGAAATCCATGTAAAGTGGTGAAAGAAATTTCCTTAAAATGACTCAAACGCGTCAGCTACACAATAACCCAAACCTGTGTAACTGACGCGTTCTTGCATAGTAACTCAGCAATTTAAATTAGTCCCTACTATTTATCTATCGTCGCGAGGAACTCGTCGTTGGAATATGTCTTGGAGATTCTGTCTTTAAGGAACTCCATAGCTTCAACTGGTGTCATGTCGGCGAAGTGATTGCGCAATGCCCATACTCTTGCAAGAGTGCGTTCATCGACCAACAAGTCGTCGCGGCGTGTGCCAGAAGCAACGATGTCGATAGCAGGGTAGATGCGCTTGTTGGAGAGACGTCTGTCTAACTGTAACTCCATGTTACCTGTTCCCTTGAACTCTTCAAAGATGACTTCATCCATCTTAGAACCAGTGTCTATCAAGGCTGTTGCGAGAATGGTGAGTGAACCGCCGTTTTCGATGTTACGTGCTGCGCCGAAGAAACGTTTTGGTTTCTGGAGTGCGTTGGCTTCAACACCACCCGACAAAACCTTACCTGATGCTGGTGATACAGTATTGAAAGCACGTGCGAGACGTGTGATGGAGTCGAGTAATATGACAACGTCGTGACCGCATTCTGTCAAGCGTTTTGCTTTTTCCAAAACGATGTTGGCTATCTTGACGTGTTTCTCTGCTGGCTCGTCGAATGTTGAAGAGATGACTTCTGCATTAACGCTGCGTGCCATATCAGTGACCTCTTCAGGACGCTCGTCTATCAGTAATATAATAAGGTAAACCTCTGGGTGGTTCGCTGCTATCGCATTGGCTACTTCTTTCAATAAGACAGTCTTACCTGTCTTAGGCTGAGCTACAATGAGACCACGCTGACCTTTGCCTATAGGAGCGAAGAGGTCCATGATTCTTGTCGATACAGTACATCCTTTGTGTCCTGTGAGGTTGAATTTCTCTGTTGGGAACAAAGGTGTGAGGAAGTCGAATGGGATGCGGTCTCTCACTTGTTCAGGTGTCAAGCCGTTGATTTTATTAACCTTGATGAGAGGGAAATATTTTTCGCCAGACTTAGGTGGTCTGATGATACCTTGTATACTGTCGCCTGTCTTAAGGCCGAACAATTTTATCTGTGATTGTGAAACGTAAATATCGTCAGGTGAGTTGAGGTAGTTATAATCGGAGGAACGTAAGAAACCGTAACCGTCGGTCATTATTTCCAAGACGCCTTCTGCGTTGACTACGGCGTCGAATTCAGAGATGAGATCTTCTTTACGAGTGTGTTTTACTTCTTCTGTCTTTTTCTCAACAGTCTCGTAAACGACTTGTTTTTCTTCGACTATAGCTTCTGTTGTCTCTGCTACAGCAATCTCTTCTGTGATGACATCTGTTATTTCTTCAGTTACGACTTCTTCAGTCTTAACTTCTTCGGTCTCAGTTTTTTTATTCTTTGTAAAAGAAACGTGCTGGACTTTGTTTTCCTCTTCATCGTTGTTGATGGTTGTCTTCACGACGTCGGTCCTTTTTCCTATTCTTGGGCGTTTCTCACGTTTTGGTTTAGTGTCGGTGCTGGCAGTAGGGTCGGAGTTGGCGTCTTGACCTTCGTTCTTTTGTTCAGAAACAGCGTTTTCAGCAGCTTTTGCGCTTTCAATCTCTTTCACCTTGTCAGGTCTCGAAGTGGCGACTTTACGTCCTCTTTTCTTAGGCTTGTCGGCTTGCAGGATGCTTTCTATTAATTTAACCTCCTCCTTGACGTTGTCGTTCTTTATAATGTCAGGGTGAACTGCCTGTTGGTCAATGATTGAATACACAAGGTCTTCCTTAGGTTGATTGACGTTTTCAATGCCTAACTGAAGAGCTATCTCTTTAAGTTCAACTAACGATTTTTCGTTTAGTTCGTAGATATCGTACATAAAATTTTCCTTTTGAATTAAATTGTGATTAAGGAACTTGTTTTTGAATTTAAAGCAACGGAACCGTCTCTTTTTATTGGAACAACGAACTGACGTCGTTTGTTCAAATGATGTGCAAAGATACTACTTTTTATTAAAAAAACAAGTCGTTTTTAATTTTAAAAAAAATATTTTTTCAACAAATCTTATCACTATATTTGCAAAAAAATAATAAATGTTTTAATATGATACAAAGAATTCAAACAGTGTTCCTTTTTCTGGCTGCTATTTTTGCTGGAATTTTGTTTTTCAGTCCTATCGTTTCATTCGCTTACGGCGAGGGTATAATGAAACTGACTGTTTATGGCGTAGAAAATCAAGTTGACGCACAGCAGTATTTCTCAGGTATTTACGCTTTGCCTTTGCTGTTGATGACGATTATACTTGTAGTTCTTCCGATGGTGATTATCTTCTTGTACAAAAAGCGTGAACTTCAATATAAGCTTTCGTCATTGAATGTTTTCCTCAATGCCATCTTATGCGGGATGATTTTCTTGTTTTATGCTTCTAACGTACAGAAGACCATCGCTGCTGAGAGTGTAAGTTATATGTTCGGAACTTACGTGCCTCTTATTAATATGGTGTTATCGGTTTTGGCGATGAGATGGATTAAAAAAGACATTGAACTGATTAAATCTATCGACCGTTTGCGTTAAAAGATGATTTAAAAGAAAAAACGCTGCGACAAATTAATCGCAGCGTTTTTTTTAGTATCTGTCGGCTTCGTATATCTCCAACTCCATGGCTTCCTTGCCTTCTATCGTAAATCTCAACATCGTCACCTTCTTATGGAAACCTTTCAGTCCGGCGGCTCCCGGGTTGAGATGCAGCAGGTTTAACTTCGGATCGCGCATCACCTTTAATATATGAGAGTGCCCGCTGATGAAGATGTCGGGCTTCTCTTCTATAAGCAACTGCTTGATACCTTGGGCGTATGCGTTAGGATAACCTCCGATGTGGGTCATCACAACCTTCATATCCTCGACAGTGAAAATCTGAAACTGAGGATAGTCGGTTCTTATATCCCAATCGTCGATGTTGCCATAAACGGCTCTGAATTTCGACTTCCTAGGAAACGACAAATTCGCATCTCTGTCAATTGTGGACGAAGACTGTTGTCTGTTGCCTGTTGTCTGTTGACCGTTTACAAACGCTTCTAACTCAATGGCGACATCTGTGCTGCCAATGTCACCGGCATGCCATATCTCGTCGCAGTCTTTGAAGAAATCGTAGATTGCAGGATTAACCCAGCCGTGAGTGTCTGATAGCAGACCTATTTTTGTCATGATTAAGGAATTTTGTATGAAATACCAACGCTCAAGACTTCTTTGAATTGTAAGAATGATTCTCCTTCGATAGGAGCTATGTCTTCGTCATAAACGAGGCGTGCTGTGATGTTGCAGTTTAACCAGTCGTTCACCTTCAATACTAAGGCGTTATCCCAATCAAAGTCGAGACGGCATCCGTATTTTTTGTTGAGAGCATTAAATTCTCTGTCTTGTAAATAGTCATAGAATACGATGAGTTTCGATGAGAAAACTACATTTTTGAATATCTCGTAGTTAACATTTGCTATCAACTGAGCACCAAGTTCCATACGGAATTTGCTTCCGTGTTCTAAAATCTCACCGGTCACAGGATCTATCAAAGCGCCTTTAACACCGAATGCGCCAGCGTCAGCTAATTCCTGGTCGTTGACGATTGTCAATCTGCCAGAAGCTGGAGCTAAGTTTAATGAGAACCAACTTGATGGTGTGTACTGAGCACCGAGACCTACTGTAAGATAAGCAGGAGCGAGGAATGCGGAAATTCTGTTGGTGCTGTCTGTATCGTATTTGTAACCATCAGCGAATTGTGTCTGGAAATTAAGATTTGCTGTTAAATAAAGTTTGTCTTTAACGACGTCATATCCGTATAAAGAACTCAAGTTAATACGGTCGTCAGTTTTAATTGGTTTCTTGTCGAAGTCAAAATAACTGTAACCCAATGCTAAATCCAAGGTGTTGTCCCATTTTGATTTTCCTTTGGCGAAGTTAAGGTTGTACTTGAAAGTTCCCAAACCGTTGATGTTGTCCTGACCACCAGCAGTCCAGTTTGAGAAATGACTTTGTGAGACGTTAAGGCCGACGAAACCACCGTGTGTCCAATTCTTTTGTTCTGCTTCTTCTTGTGCGAAGATCATCTGCGATGCAAAAAGCATCACTGCGAATGTAAGTAAAAACTTTTTCATAAAGATATAATTTTAATTGTTGATTAATATTGATTTCCATCGTGATAGTTTCTCTCTCCAAATTGGAAAGTGATGTCTTGTGATGTATGAGTTCTAACGAGCTGACCGTCTTTCATGCCGGGAATCCAGTTGAGATTCTGTATCAGACGTATGGCTTCATTGTCACAACCTCCGCCGACGCTGTTTTCGATAACGATATTAGAAGCCTTGCCGTCAGTCTCAATGATGAAGCTGAGTTTAACTGTTCCTGAAATCTCAAACTCCTTTGCATGGTCGGGATATTTTAGTTCGGAACGAAGATACGTGCCGATAGTGATGCTCTGGTTGTTGAAATATGGTTTCGGCGCTCTGTCTAATTGTTTCGACTCATATATAATATAAGAGGTGTCGATAGCTTCTTTCTGCTGTGGTATGGATTTGTATTTCTCCACATTTTTGAGATAAGTCTTAGGGGAGAAGTTTATAGTATATTTGTGTTGATATTCAATGGGGAGATGGTCTCTTGTGGCTGGCTTCCATTGGATGAGCTTCACGAGATGAATGGCTTGGGCCGCGCATTCCTCATCGAAAGCGTTCTCTGCCTTATGGTCGAAAGCATTGCCGTTTTTATCGACGGTGAATGTAACCGTGACTTTCCCTTTAAGACCTTTGTTTAAGGCATCTTGCGGATAAACAAGATGTTGCTGTATCATGTCTTTCAACAAAGCTTTGTCGGTGACTGTAGTAGGTTGCATTATGGTTTGAGCATTGATGAGCTTTGCAAGAAACAGAATCATCAGTGCGAGATATACTTTGTCGTTTTTTATGATATTAGTTTTCATAACTATAAAAATTAAATAAACTAAAACTATGGCGCAATTTAGCAAAAACTTTTCAAAACGCGATTATTTTTCTAAGAAAATAATTATTAATTCTTAAATTTGTACGCTTATAGAAAAACAGTCAGAATATGGATAGCAATATGGTTTTTGGTCTTCACCCAGTAGAAGAATTGATAAAGGCAGATAAAGAGATAGAGAAGATTTTTGTTCAAAGCGGTTTGCGTTCTCCTCAGATTTCGGAGATTACCAATTATGCGAGAGCACATAAGATCACTGTTCAATACGTTCCGTTAGAGAAGCTTAATCGTCTCACGAGAAAGAATCATCAAGGCATAGTGGCGTTTATCTGTCCTATCTCTTATCAGCTGATAGAGGAGGTAGTGCCTATGGTATATGATGAAGGAAGGATGCCTTTCATAGTGATATTGGATAGAGTCACCGACGTGCGTAATTTCGGTGCTATCGCTCGTACTTGTTACGCTGCTGGCGTTGATGCCATCGTGATTCCGTCGCGCGGATCCGCATTAATTAATGGTGACGCCATGAAGACATCGGCTGGCGCATTGTCGAGAATCAATGTTTGCAGGGTCGAAAATATTAAGGATACTATCGACTTCCTGAAGAGCAGCGGTGTTAAGATTGTTTCTATTTCAGAAAAAGGACGTAAGAACATCTGGGAATCCGACTTTAAAGTTCCTGTCGCAATAATGATGGGTTCGGAAGAAGACGGAATCAGCGAGGCTTATCTGAAACGTTCCGACGAACATCTTTTGATACCGATGCCAGGCGATATCGACTCTTTGAACGTTTCCGTCGCAACAGGTATCATCAGCTTTGAAGTCGTGCGACAGAGATTGGGAATATGAGAAGCTGAAATAGAATCTGAAAATCTGAGAACCTTAAAACACTGAAAAATTTTTTAGAACTCTTGAACTTCTGCTTCTAAAGTTTCAGTGTTTTAAAGTTCCAAGGTTCGTCATCGATAGATTCGTCTCTCTCGTGGAGGCACACGGACGTGTGTCTTGAAAATTGAAAGGCGAAAGTTCAATAGGCTTGGTTCAAAGCTCAAAAGTTTTTTTGTTTTAAAATGTAATATAAAAAAGGCGGCGTGAAAATTTTTTCCCGCCTTCTTTTTTGTTTCCATCAAAGAATTATTATTTGCTCTTGCGAGTTGCTTCTTTAATTCTAGCTTTTTTACCACGTAAGCCTCTGAGGTAGTAGATACGTGCTCTTCTAACTGCACCTTCTTTGTTTCTTTCGATGCTTTCAATCATAGGTGATGAGATAGGGAAGATTCTTTCTACACCAACGTTGCCCGAAATCTTTCTAACTGTGAAAGTTGCGTGTGAACCTTCGCTTGCGCGTTGTAAAACTACGCCTTGGAATTTTTGTAAACGTTCTTTATTACCTTCTACGATTCTGTAAGTTACAGTGATTGTGTCACCAGCTTTAAACTGTGGAAAATCCTTAACTTGTACTTGATCTTCAACAAATTGAATTAACGCGTTCTTCATTTCTGATATAATTTATTTTGTTCTTTATTCCTATTTTCGAAAAAGTGTGCAAATATAGAAATTTTTTCGATACAATTTACAAATTGTTTGAATTATTTTTTTTCAATATTTCATACATTTCCGGACGTCTTTCTTTGGTTCTCTCAATTGCTTGCTTGAGTTTCCATTCGTTGATAATCATATCATTACCAGAAAGTAAAATTTCAGGAACGTTCCAACCTTTGTATTCGCGAGGACGAGTATAGACAGGAGGGGATACCAAGCCGCTTTGAAAAGAGTCGCTTAAAGCCGATGTTTCGTCGCTCAAAACTCCAGGAATCAAGCGAACTATACTGTCTGTCAGCACTGCTGCACCTAATTCGCCTCCCGACAAAACATAATTTCCAATCGATATTTCTTTTGTTATGAGGTGTTCTCTGATTCTCTCGTCTATGCCTTTATAATGTCCGCACAAAATGATGATATTCTCGTAGAGCGACATCTGATTGGCGATAGGCTGCGTAAGTAATTCTCCGTCAGGACTCATATAAATGACTTCGTCGTAATCTCTTTCAGATTTCAAATGACTTATACAGTTATCTACAGGTTCTATCATCATCACCATTCCGGCTCCTGATGAGAAAGCATAATCGTCGACGCGATTGTGTTTGTCGTTGCTGTAGTCTCTGAGATTGTGCAGCTTAATGTCAACAATGCCTTTCTGAACAGCTCTCTTGATGATGGACTCGGTGAAAGGTCCTTCAAACATCTCCGGAAATATTGTGATTATATCTATCCTCATCTTAAATTTTTTTGCAAAAATACTAAAAAAAGGAGTGTTGTTAAATTCTTCGGAAAAGAAAATTAGTTCTTTATTTCTTGGATGATTTATCGTAAATTTGCAGAAATAAAATTATAGAAAATGAAAAAGCTATTTACCTTATTAATGATGTTGGGACTTTGTATTTCGGTCAGCGCACAGATAGCTCCCGACAAGTATTGGATTCAATTTACAGACAAAAACAATTCACCTTATTCCATCGATAGACCAGAAGAGTTTCTGAGCGAGCGTTCTATTCAGCGCCGCGTAGATTACGGCATCGCCATCGACTCATACGACATTCCTGTTAATCCGTCGTACCTTCAGGCTGTGGCCGATTGCGGAGCAGAAATCCTTCATCCTTCAAAATGGTTGAATGGCGTCACTGTGATTGCTAGCAGCTCCGTCATCGACGCTATAGAAGCTTTGTCATTTGTGCAGACTACTCGAGCTATCGAAAACGATGAGTTGAAACAGATGATAAAAGAGAAATCATATTTCTCAAATGAAACTTTGAAACCTATTGATGTTAAGTCGATTCGTGATAATGACTACGGAATGGCTCTTCCTCAGATTGAGCAGCTGAATGGAGTTGCTTTGCATGAGAGAGGCTACCAAGGACAAGGCATGTGGGTTGGAATATGCGACGGAGGTTATCTTGATGTAGATGGTCATGAGGTTTTTGCTGATATGCGCGACAACGGACGTCTGCTCGGAACCCGCGATTATGTTTATAAAAACGGTATCGTTTACACAGATTCTTCTCATGGAACATCATGTCTGAGTCTTATGGCAGGTAACGTTCCCGGAAAATACGTAGGAACAGCTCCACTTGCATCGTATTTTTTGTGTAGAACAGAAGATGTCAACAGCGAGAGTCTTCTTGAAGAATACAACTGGGTCTCGGCAGCTGAGTTCCTCGACAGTCTTGGCGTTGACGTGATAAGTACATCTTTGGGATATATCACCTTCGATAACTCGCAGTTCGACCATGTTTATGAAGATGCAGATGGAGCGACCTGCGCTATCACCATCGGTTCTGAGATTGCATGTTCACGCGGAATCATGTGCGTGACATCCGCCGGTAACGAAGGCGGCAGCGACACATATCCTTATATCAGCGCTCCGGCTGATGGCGAGAATGTATTTACTATAGGTGCAGTAGGTGCTAATGGCAATAGGGCATATTTCAGTTCGATAGGACCAACCTACGACGGAAGAATAAAACCTGACGTAATGGCTCACGGTTATGGCGTGGCGGTAGCATCTCCTGGCTACGACAGCTATTACGAAGGCTCGGGAACGTCATTCTCATGTCCAGTACTCGCTGGCATGCTGACTTGTTTCTGGCAGGCAAACAAACATCTCAAACCGGAAGAGATAAGAGATGTCTTACGTCAACATTCCGACAGATATTCAAATCCAGATAATGAATATGGCTACGGAATACCAGATTTTTTAGCTGCTTTAGAATCGCTCTCGATAGAGGAAAATAACGGTTTTGTGATAAATTCGCTCATTTCTATCTTCCCAAATCCTTCTGACGGAGAAATCAATGTTGAGCTTGATTTAGAAGGAAAAACTACGGTTAAGATTTATAATCAGATTGGTAAGTTGTTGTATAATAATGAAATCGATGATTATAAAGTCGCTGAGTTTGCTTCATTCTTAGCAGACTTGAACGAAGGATTGTATTTAATCAACGTTATTGGAGAAGAAAATAATCAGACTATAAAATACGTTAAGTATTAAGTAGTTAGAAAATATTTTGAAAAAAATCAAAAAAAATGCTGCAAAGATGTTGTGTTGAATGAAAAAAGCTGTATCTTTGCAGCGTTTTAAAGCCCAGGTGGTGAAATTGGTAGACACGCCACTTTGAGGGGGTGGTGACGAATGCGTCGTGCAAGTTCGACTCTTGTCCTGGGCACAAAAGACCAATAGCTTAAAGCCCATGTGGTGAAATTGGTAAACACGCTACATTCAGGGTGTAGTGAGCTTAAGCTCTTGGAAGTTCGAGTCTTCTCATGGGCACAAGCAATCCGGTTAATAAAAAACTGGATTTTTTTTGTTTTATGACTATGAGAATCGTTTACCTACATACTCATCCTCAAAATAGGGAAATAGAAAACCTTATCTCTGATATTTTATCTAATTTTAATTCATCAGAAAATCAGGTGCTTGAAATTCAATATATAGATTTTAAACTCTATAAAATTTCTTCTCTTGTTAAATTTAGACGATTCTTAAAAGAAAATAAGATAGATGTTATTCACACTTATGATTATGTAGATGCTTACTATTCTTTAAAAGCTACATGGGGCTTGAATGTAAAAGTGGTCTTTTCCTGTTATTCATATTATGATAATCTAAAGGGGCGTCCGAAAAGAATGTTTAAAAAAGTGCTTTCGGGGATTGATGCTGTGATATTCCCGACAGAAGTACAAAAAAACAGATTTGTTCGTAAATATAAAAATAACTCATTTAAATTTTTTAAATTGTTCCATGCTTTCTCGACAAATAGACTTGATGATTACAAATTTAAATCTGTTAGAGATGA
>JAZNVS010000085.1:0-18543 GCA_045592965.1 Bacteroidales bacterium
AATACGGTACGCTCATCCTTGTTGCCTGCAACGGTTGTGGCATAGTCGTAGGCACGCAGAGGGAAAATAACCTGCTCCTGAATGGCTGTACGCTTCATCACCTGCTTATCCACAATCTTGAAGGTCACAAAGTCCACCTCGTATGGTACATTCGATGTGTTCTTCACCTGCGTATGGAAGTAGAGCAAGCCATTGTGGGTGTATAGTCCACGCAACAGATACTGGATGCCGAACGCCTTGCTGCAGATGTGCTTGATGTGGCGTTTGTTGTCCTTGTGGATAGCCTTGCTGATAAGGTGTACCAACTTCGGTGACTCACTGCCAAGTTCCTGTAAGTAGATGTCGAGAGCATTGTTGGGACGGTTTACCTCACCGCCATCGTGGATAAAGTCCTTCATCTCGATATTCAGGAGCAGAGGCTCATCGGAGTACTTCACATTGAATGTGTAGAAACTGCCACTCTCGGTAATCACCGACATATTGGTCTCATCGCGGAAGTTCTTTACTGTAGCCTTCACACGAATCACATTCTCCGAGCCGTCGGCCTTGCCTGCGATAAGGTTAGGCGAGCCAAGATCCACATAGCGTACTGCCGCAGGGAAGATGATGTGTGTAGTCTTGTCGTATGTCACCTCCAAGCCGTAAGGCGGAATCATACGGTCAAAGGTCAGCTTCTTTGTCAGACCGTGATAGATGTCGCCATCCTCCTGCTGCGGATAGATGTCCGTAGTGAGGGTAACATCATCGGCTACTGTGTTAGTTACTGCGGTTGAATCAACCGACTGTGCATTGGCACTTACAACGCCCAGACTGAGGGCAAGCATTACAAAAATCTTTCTCATGAGTTTAATGTTTTAATTGGTTATTGATTGTTTTGATAAAGCATCAGCATGTATCCTGATTTCAGATGCACTTTCTCTTTACGCATCTTTTTCGTGACATACTGCGACACGCCCTGCATGGCTCCACGACCTACTTCGGATAGCAGCTGGTCTCCGGCGGACTGGTTGGTGATGGAGATGCTCGTTCCGAGATTCTGCCCCATATTCGCCGCCACCTCTTTTGCTACGTCTACTTCCATGGAACCGGGTATGAAGATGCCTGTCTGTCCGTCATTGTCGTGGACGGTAAGTTCTACGGGAATGATGATACCGTTATGCTCCACCTGAAGAATCTCGATGTCGAGCCTTTCGCCTTTGATGCTGCCTTTGCCCGTAATAATTGTGTTGCAGGGCAAAACCATATTTCCTACTCGCATATCCTCTAAAAGCCTGAGGCGAACACTCTGACCGCTGACGACAGTCTGGTCTCCATACACACATGCCTTGACTGTGTTTCTATCATGCAATTTTTGATTCCCTCCTACGGCAGTGTGAAAACCGTATCTGTCATATCGCATAAGTCTATTTATCATAACAGAATCATTCATTGGTTGAGGCAGTGACGATACTACCGGTCTTGACACAAGACCAATAGGAACAGCCTTGGGCTTATCGCTTTGTTCAGTGTTATCATCTTTATCCTCTTCACTCTCCGTTGTCACAGAATTGCCTGGCATATACTTGGCAGCAAGTTCATACGACTTCTCCAGAAGTGCAATCTGTTCCTCATAGGTCGGCTGCAAGTTCTGTGCTATTACAGTTGATTGCTTCATCTGTTCCAGTTCCGCCTTCAGAGCCTCCTTTTCAGGATCCTCACGTGGTCGCTCATAAAAACTACCGAGAGTGGCGTTAATGTCATTGTATGCGGATGTCGATGTGGAAAACATGTCGCTTCTGCCATCTACTTTATGTAATGTTCCGTTAATTTCAGATATTTCAATATTCCTTTCCTGACCTTCATCTGAAATCTTCGCGGCAAAGTCTTCCAATGTCATCATCTTCTGTTCCTGTCTGACACGCATATCATCCAATTCGTAAGCGGTAATCTTATCCGCCTCAATACCAGCATTGCGGGGAGCTGGAAGCTGTGTGTTAAGGCCTGTATTCTGTTGCTCTGTCTGTAACTGCTTCTTTGACGGTTTGAAGATGAACCATACAAAGACCGCACAGGCGATTACCATCGCAGAATAAACCAGCCACTTCTTGACCTGCTCCTTTTTTTTCAAATCATTTGCATTCTTACTCATGGCTTATGGTATTAAATTGGTTAAAGAACTCTTTCATCTCAAAAACCCTTTTATTCATCAGGGTATCGGCATACGTCTCTTTATCATCAATCAATATGCTTGAAGGCTTAATATCCTGTCTTAGATATTTCTCATAACTGACATCTTGTGTATGTTCAAGCATCAAATAAAGAGTTAGTGCCGTATAGAGCAACATAAACACACCGATGGTCATGCCTCTTTTCTTTGGCGAGGCATCATTCCATGCCCTGCAAATCGAATCTTTGATTTTCTTAATGATTTTTTTCATGGCTGTATAATTTTAGTGATCAATAATGATTTATCTGTCATATACCCTAAGGTCCTTATTTTCCACTACACGAAAAGACTCTAAAATGAATCCGTGAGGATTATTGTCACTTCGCGTTGAATTGAGCAATCGTCCTTTTGTGACAAGACTTCGTTCTGTTACACTTGTCTCGCGTATGATGGAAAGACGAGAGTATATCACAACATCATAAGGATAATTGTTGAAGTCACATATGACGCTGTCCACTTCTATACGCTGGAGGACATTACCTGATATGATACGGTTGTAATAGCCCTGTTCTGCGAGGTCACTATAATGTGAGTATGCAGAACGGTCACTTAGGAACATAGCTCGCTGAATGTTCTCCTCTATCGCTTTTTTGTCAGGTGCAAGCGTAAAGAAAAGTTCGTGAAAACGTCTTACATGTTCCCTTGCTTCCACAGGACGGTTCTGCTTCATGTCCTGCGAGAGAGCCAGAATCAGCGACTTCCCTTCATCGAGGACGTATATTTTCTGCCGTTGCGACTCTGCAAAATCGTAAGCTCTCCACAACGAGTAACTTACCAGCAAGGTACATACACAGAGATATACGATACCGAAGAAGCGTATCTGTCTGAAACTGGTCTCGATGTTTTTTAATGATTTGAATTCCATTTCAATACTGTTTTGTTTAAATGTTATCTTTTGAATAATCTGCCTGTAATATTTCCTATTGCGGCACCTGTAGCACCTGCAACAATAGATCCGCCACGACTTGCCGTCTGCGCCACGTTCTTGCTATAATTGCCTGCACCTCCACCTGCCTGGACAATCCAGTTAGCCACTGTCGGTATAGTGAAATATCCTATGATGCCTATAATAAGGAATGTGATATAGACTGCATTAGAGCCATCAGGAATGAAATTTGGATCAGACAGCTGATCAATGTCCTTCTGCAGCATCAGCACCTGAATACGCGCCAGCACACTGCTGAAGAGGTCACTAACAGGTAACCATAGATATATGCTGATATATCTGACGAACCATTGCGTAAGAGAGGCGTGAAAACCATCCCAGCATGCCAAAGCAAAAGATATTGGTCCGAGAATAGAGAGGACTATCAGAAAGAATGTTCTCAACGTATCAATGACAAGCGCAGCCGCATTGAACATGAGTTCCAGCACTTCTCTGAAAAAGCCATGCACCGACTTTTTCATATTGTACATCGCTCTGTCGATATACATTCCACAAGCCTCTATAGCATCAAATGCGCCAAGCTCGTCAAGTTTGTTGTCAAACGACTCCTTGTCTACCAGGTAAGCCATTTCCGGGTTACGTTTCATGGCTTCAAATTCCAGTCTATCCTTCTGTTCACGATATTTGTTCATATCGAAAGTCTGCGTCTCGAGGATTCTGTGCGTTCCTGTCACTATTGGTGATAACACACCGTTTAACGTTCCCAACACAAGTGTAGGAAACATCATAATACACAGTCCTAGTGCAAAAGGACGTAACAGAGGAAACACATCAATAAGTTCTGCCCTTGACAAAGATTGCCATACACGATATGCCACATAGAAGAGAGCTCCCAGTCCAGCAACACCTTTTGCAACACCCGTCATCTGAGAACAGAGAGGCATCATGTCCAGATACAGATTCTGGAGTATCTGATGCTGGTTGTCATAAGTTGATGATAACAATACCATATGCAAAAAGTCTTATGATTACCAATAGCGTTCACTTGGAAGTCCGTATAGCGATAGTACTCGGTCAAGATCATTGCGGACCTTGGCTCTTAGATATGAGACACCGATGTTCTTGTCCGTATAATACTGCACCAGCGATCGGTATTCAAGCATACGAGAATAGCATACGTCAATTATATCCATCCTATCCTTGTCACTCATCGAAAGTCCGTTCTCGTTTACGACTGTCTTAAGATCATTAAGCAGACTGGAGCTCTCTTCGAGTAACTTGGTGTATCCTAACGCTATCGCACATAGTTCTTCTACAGTAAAATACGGATCATTGAGCATGCTCTCATAACTGTTCACATAGATGTCGGTTATTTCTCCAACAAGCAGTATGGTCATCTGTACCTTTCGTGCATCACGGACAAGATCCTTGACCTTCTTCAATGCATCGTAGAACTCCTTTCCCTGCTCGTATATCTTTACGGTCTCTTGAAAACTATTGATCATAGTTGCAGCCGTCGATGAAGTATATACGATGTTTTTGGTAGTATTGATGATACCTTGTGCTAAATTGGCGGGGTCTGTGACGACCCACTGCGCCCTTGATGTCTGGCTGAAGAACATAATAGCCAGACAAATGATAAAGGTTTTAAATCTCATAATGTTACTTTTTTAATGATAAATACTAGAATCGTTATTTTTACAGGAATCACATTCCCATCTTCCTACCTCTGATTTTTGGATTCTGTTGCATGTGAGACTTTCTAGACTGTTTTTCCGCATAGGATTTTCTGCCAGTCATTTTGACTATACGGGCATCAAGTTCACGATATGCCTTTTCAGCCATGGAGGAACATTCCTCTGGTGAAGAGTTCCTGTCAATATAGTATTTCGCCAGAAAATCAGGACGGATATGGATTATGTCATTGACTTTATCAGGCGAAGCTACAATCTGTCTCAGCCTATCCAATTCCTCATTAAGTTTATCGAGATATGGAACGGGAGGATGCTCGCAGACACTTTCGAATATTTTCTCCACTGCACGTGTCAACCTGGCGTCAACCATAAGCATATCAGGTATTTCTCCCGTTGCTCTTTTCTGCCTATACATTGCAGGATCCATATCTTCCAGCTGATGGTGCAGACGGTAATCCTCTGTAAGTCCGAAGTAGTCCTGCATCGACTGCGGGATGTTCCAATTCTGCATCAGTGACCAATAGAGGCACGAGATGACCTCCTGGCGTCTCTTTTCATCTGATTTTAAGTTACTGTACATACTTCAAATGTTTAATGGTTGATAAATGGGTTACTTACTTCGCTTGCTCTCGGCAAGCTGCTTGATGGCGAGTTCGATATTGCCGTCCAACTTCTCGGTGAGCCGCTGCAACTCCAGCTTCTCGGTCTCCTCGGTAGTGTAGCAGTAGTACTCTTCAGGTGATACCTCCGTGGCATAGACCGCCGACTGTGCTCCGCCAAGACCTATCCACACTTCCTTGTACTTTCTGCTGGGAGCATTGGAAAGGTTGATGGAGAGAATCTGCGCACGCTCCTTGTCGGTAAGTCCGAGAAGAGCCTGTATTTCATCGAACTTGTTCACATACTTACGCTGGTCGAGAAGAATCTTGCAGTCGCTGTTGTTGATGATGGTGCCCTTGACAATCGAAGAGGATATGATGTCCTCGACCTCCTGCGTCACCACAACGGCTTCGCCGAAGAACTTACGCACGGTCTTGAACAGATATTTCAGATACTCAGCCATACCTTCTTTGCTGATGGCTTTCCATGCTTCCTCCAGAAGTATCATCTTGCGGATGCCCTTCAGCCTACGCATCTTGTTGATGAAGGTCTCCATAATGATTATGGTGACTATCGGGAATAGCACTTTGTTATCCTTGATGTTATCCAACTCAAAGACGATAAACCGCTTGTTCAAGAGGTCCAGCTGCTTGTCGGAGTTCAGGAGGAAATCATACTCGCCACCCTTGTAGTATGGCTCCAAAACATTGAGGAATCCCCATACGTCAAAATCCTTTTCACGTGTATGTTTCTCTTTAAGTATCTCTTGATATTCATCACGGATAAACTCATAGAACGTATTGAATGAAGGGGTGACGGTTTGCTTGGTATGAACTCTCTCCAGAAAAAGGTTCACGGCATTGGAGAGCGCCACCTCCTCGGCTCTCGTCGGTGGCTCATCATCCCTTTTCCACAGCGTAAGGATAAGTGTCTTGATGGACTCCTTCTTCTCGATGTCGAAAACACCGTCCTCGACATAGAAAGGATTGAAGGCAATTGGATCATTTTCATCATAAGTAAGATATATACCATCCTTGCCATGCGTACGTGCATTGATAAGACTACACAATCCCTGATAGGAATTGCCCGTATCGACAAGCAGGATATGCGTTCCCTGCTCATAATACTGTCTTACCATATGGTTGGTGAAGAAGGACTTTCCACTGCCAGAAGGACCCAGGATAAACTTGTTACGGTTGGTAATGATGCCTTTCTTCATAGGCAGATCGGAAATATCCAGATGGATAGGCTTGCCTGTCAAGCGGTCAACCATACGTATACCAAACGGAGAGAGAGAATCATGCGAAGTCGTTTCCTCAATGAAAAGACACAAAGCCTGTTCTATAAAGGTATAGAATGACTCCTCAGAAGGGAAATCTCCTGCATTTCCTGGAATAGCAGCCCAGAACAAGGTCGGGACATCAACGGTATTATGTCGCGGTTTTGCTTCCATCATGGCAAGCTGACTGCCGACATCATTCTTTACACGCTTAAGACGTTCCTTGTCATCACTCCATGCAAAGACATTGCAATGAGCTCTGACAGCAGTCAATCCAAAACTATGTGCCTCATTTAGATATTCTTCTATCCATTCTCGATTAATCTGGTTGGAACGGCTGTAACGAGAAAGAGAATGCATATTTCGAGCTGTCTGTTCAAACTTACGTAACATCTCCGCAGAGTCATCGATAAAGATATATTGATTCACGATATGATTGCATGTCAGA
The DNA here is from genome assembly GCA_045592965.1 of Bacteroidales bacterium. GTDB lineage: Bacteria > Bacteroidota > Bacteroidia > Bacteroidales > F082 > Limimorpha. The sequence continues at coordinate 7,114 of JAZNVS010000085.1, forward strand.
AGTGCACCTATAGGTGCGGCAAACGATAGGCTGCAATCACTGCGGTCTGTTGACAGACGCTCGAATCGGCTGTATGTGGCAACGCTTGACGGAAGGTCTTCCGGATCAGACAATGTGTGCAGACAAAGGTAGTTGTCTCCTATTTTCATCTCTCCTGAACCAAGAGATATATCGTGCAGGCATGTAGCAGTATTCTGAGAAAGCGAAAAATACTTCTCAATAATGCCAGCAGTGGTATCAGTACCTATTATGTCTTCATCGACAAGACGAGTAAGCGTGATAAAGCCGCTATCATTGATGATACGTTCGAACTGTTCACAGCTCTCCATAAAACGACTAATCTCATCCTTATCCTGCATCTCCTTCGGAATCATTAATCCTCTGGCAAGAACATTGAAGTTGCTCATTGTCAGGCTATGCTCCTTTGTAGTTTTTGTGAGAAACAGATAACAAGTATGATTCAGATAAGGTCGTTCGTTGAAATGACGTTCAAAAGAACGGCTAAGGAAACTTATATTTTCTTTCTGCAGATCTGGAGTATAGTTTTCCTCTATAAAAAAGTCCTGTTTATGGACAATGCTATAGTTTGGCAGAACCTTGACAGCCTTGATCCATGCTGAATGTATAGCCTCATACTCCGCCTTGGTTATGGTGAAGAGTTCCGGAAGTCCCACACGGTAGGCTACCGTAATGTCAGCATCCTTGCTGATAATACAGTCTTTTTCCACCGACATAATCGGGAACTTGCTTTCAAGGGTGGTTGCTTTCATTACATTTTTCATGATTTTTTGTTTTTGATGTTAGAATTGAACATTCGCAAGAATCGCTTGCGGCTGATGATGTAACTTGGATGTTTTCTTGCAGCCAACATTTTCATCATGCCCCATTCGCCATACTTGGCATTCAGACGGAATATCGCCCAGACAAGTACCGAAGTGAAGATGACTCCTAATATGATACATACCCATTGGTTTACACCTACCATATACAATATCATAAAAGTAATAAGTACGGCAAGCAGACCGCCAGCGAAGATGAAGAGATACTGGCTGCGCAGCCCCTTGAACTCGGGACTGCGACCGATTCCTTTGTTGATTTGATAGACCGCCATAATCAGAGGAAGAATGAACGTAAGATAGTGGCTGCAACAATTAAAAAGATACATGCGCCGAACCACGATGCGGCAGTCTTGGACGTATCGGGATCACCCGAAGAGAACTTGGAATAGACCTTCACGCCACCGATAAGACCTACAACGGCACCCACCGCATAGATTAGCCTTGTGGCGGGGTCGAAATACGATGTTACCATACCGGTAGCCTCCGTGATACCGGCGATACCGTTTCCTTGTGCAAAAGCACCCACTTTTGCGAGCAGCAATGATGCCGCGAACAATACTTTTTTCTTCATAGTTTGAAATGTTTTGAGTTAGACAAAAAGTGATTTCGGGTGCAAAAATATAATGGTTAATCCATTGATTTTTAAAATATTCCACACAAGACATCAGATGACATCAGATGTCATAACGAAGGTGTTTTTGGTAAGGCGGATTTATAGTAATGGATGTGAAAAGATTATCAAAAATAAATATAAAATCGATTGAAATTTTATAGGTAAGCAACTATAAAAAATAGTTTTACTATAACTATGTTTTTTCCATTAACATTTGTTAAAAAAAATTAACATATTTTATCCAATACATTGGAATATATTCGTATTTTTGCTATAGATCATAATTAAAACAAAATAACCTAAAATATCATTTTATGAAAAAAATAATTTTTAAAAAAGGTGATGAAACCAGAGCTAAGTTTGAAAATTTAAGAGATGAAAAAATTCTGAATGATTCGATATTTTCAGACATATATGATAGCGCTTTTTCACTTATCGCAGAAATATCTAAACAAGACAATTCTGAAAAATCTAAACAATATAATTCAGAAAAATCTAAACATAATAGAGAACGCAATAATATCATTGCATTTATAGGTGAACGAGGCTCGGGAAAAACATCTTGTCTAAAATCAGTTTATTATTCTTTGGACGAACAGATAGGTAATCCTTTACCTAGAAGGATTAAGAACATAAAAGTTTCATTTAACAATCAACTTCCAATAATTGATCCTTCTTATTTAGATGAACGAAGTAATATAATAGAAATTGTGATTGCCCACATGTTTCAATCATTTAAAGAGGCTGTCAATGATAGTAAATACAGTTTTGAAGGAGAAAAATTAGAGAAAAAAAGAGAACTTGTCAAGAAGTTTCAGGAAGCAAAGGATGCATTGGATTGCACAAATCCTCAAAAATCCAGTTATGTGAACAATGATTCCATAGAAGAGCTATCAAAGTTAGCTTCTGGAAGCAATTTACACAATAAAATGGAGGAACTTGTCAATGGTTACTTAGAGTATTTCAAATCAGATGACGACAAAGGTCCACAAATGTTAGTTATAGCAATTGACGACCTTGATGTACAGACAAACCATACTTATCAGATGGTAGAACAAATCCGTAAATATCTTATCATTGAAAATGTTGTAATATTATTAGGTGTTAAGCTAATTCAATTGTCTGATTTAATCAAAAAGAAGTATGTTGAGGACTTTAAAGACAAAAATAATGGATTAGTATTGAATGATCAGATAGATGACATGGTTGCCCGTTATCTTATAAAATTACTGCCATTATCACATCGTCTGAATCTACCAAGTTATAATGAAATACCAGATGTTGAGTTAGAAATTGTTCTGACAGATAAATCCGGAAATGGTAAAAATAAGAAATATAAATATCTCAATTTACAAGAGAATGTTTTAAGCCTCATTTATATCAAAACAGGTCTGACATTCTATAATACTTTGGAGCAGGATAACATGATTGTGCCTCATAATTTACGTGAATTATTAAACTTCATTGCACTGCTCTCTAATATGGAAGACAATGATGAAAATAAAGATAGGAATAGAAATGTTTTTAAACAATACTTTATAGAATCATGGTGTCTTGACAGATTAACCCCAAAGCAACATATTTTCATAAAAGAGCTAAACGAATGTGATGCTATAAATTTTAACAAGTTTATCATTGATTATGTATGTACAGAGTATGATTTCTACTTTAAGAATGGTATAATAAATATTGATAACTCTATTATAGATATAAACAATCGTTGTTATAACGTATCTTTAGCAGATGTGAATTATATATTAGACTCCTTGTCCAGTATTAATAACACGACAACAAAGAGATTTGTATTTGCAATTAAAACAACATACTCTATGGTTTTATATAATAAATTTAATGAGATTAAAAACAATGAAAATATAAAAAAACATGCAGATTTGCTATATAAATATCAGACTGGATGGGATGTATCTTATAAGTCTATAAACAAACTCAATCATATATCCGATTATGAGAAAATGTTAGGCGGAAATATAATCAACATACCGACAAATGAGAAAAACAATCTACGTTATAGCGGTATTATAGAAGCTGCCAAAATGAAAGAGTATTATAACAGTAATTCCATAGAGCAATTTAACATATTTGAACTATTTTTATTGATTACAACATTTTATAATTCTCATGAAGACGCAAGAAAATTAAAGCATTGCTATTATAATTCATTTCCTGTTGAAGAATATCCAGATAACGGTATCGTCGTTTTTAACTTCACTTCAATATTATATAATGTTGTAAGGTATCGTATCCTTTACGGAAAATATTCATATATAAAAGAAAAAATTAATAGCATGCAGAATGAAATACAAAAACCAGATATTCAAAACAAAGAAGAAATACAATCTAAAATAGATGCATGCAAAAAGATTGAATTGTACAAATTCTTTAATAATATAGAAAAGAAAAAAGATAAATCAATAATCTATAAAATAATAATAGAGTCTCATAACGGTAGATTCAACCTACTTAATTCTTCAATAACTAATATTGAAATATTGGATCTTCTTAGCGACTATATAGGTCGTTTAGATAGAATAAGAACAGAAAAGCCTATTGATGATATAAAAACATTTTTAAATAAATTGGACAATTTCAGATATTATAAATATAGCAATAACAATAACAAACATTACAAAGAAAGAAACTTAAATATTATTGGTATTAATGATATGATATCAAAACTTAACAGTGAATCATATAAAGATATTCTAAATTCATATAAACGGCCTTAACAACTTATCCAATGAACAATCTAATCCAGACAATTCAAATCCTATTTCTGCGTCAGAATCCAGAGAAGGTAATCAATAGTTTATACCAATTAGGCGGATGTGATTATATCTCTGGAGATTACGATTCATATAATATTGATATGGCTGAAACTATGGATTTCAGCCATAATCGGGATGAGTTAAGACATATTGATAATAAATCACATACTGAATGGTACAAATCCATAGATCCACGTACAAAGGAAAAGAGTAAGTGTAATATATTTAATTCTTTACTTCATTTTACAAAAGATATACTGATCGAAAATAGCAATGATATAGTATGTGAATTCTCTCAGCTTTTACGTTGGCGAGAACTCGTATCATGTTTTGGTGAAGATTTGTTTATTACGGCTCATCTTGCGAACCTAGATTTGATAAGTAAGCGCAAAAGACATTTTTTCGCGTGGTCTCCTACAATCAGGACCAACAACAAGATGCTTAATACTATATATAATCGGGGCTTGTCTGAATTACATTTTCATCTGTTTGGTTCATCTCTGAACTTTCATATCGGATGGCTGTCGCTTATGAATGATATAAGCAATCGTAGAGTCGATTTTGAGAAATTACCTAAATCCAAGTTGGCATTGCCTAATGTATATACTTCTCAACGCTATTGTTCTAATTATATATTGTATATCAAAGCGTATGCTATTCGTACATACTTATTTATTAAGTTGACAAAGATGAATAAATCATCTAATGACAAAAAAGATAATGATGGTTATATTGAAAACATAATAAATAACATACTTCGTTCAACAACTGAAGAGGATATTGCTGTATATATTCCAGACTTAATGAACCTTACTGAACAGTTACGACATTTATGCGGTCGTAAATATATGGGTGAATGTGTTGATTATGCAATAAGAACAAATTTGTCTGAGAAAAATTATGATAACAATGAATATCTTAACGTAATCCTTTCTGGAGAAAGGTGGATAATGTACAAAATGTTTTCTAAAATATATTCTGATGACAAGGAATATAAGAGTTTGACGATATTATTTTATGCATATCTCATAATCAAATCCCAAATCAGACATGAGTTGGTTCAACTCAACAAGGCGCAAGGATTTTCAAACTTTCAAGAGTACCAAGACAGGAAATGCAGATTCATCAAACAAAATTCAATTTACGATAGACTCGTAGTAAGCAGTGCAATATCGAATGCTTTCATAAACCAGAATATAGATTATTTAGAAGCCCGAATATCTCCAAAGAATAGTGTTGATAAAAATATACAAATGATTCAAAATTACGATAGAAACGCATTGTCACCTCAATTTATCACACCTTCATGTAATATTAACAATTGTGAAATTGATACAAATAAGTTTTATTATATCTTCCACTTCATCAAGAAACCCAATTACGAAGTGAATTATTTTAAAGATGAAAATACCGCAATTTTGAGGCCTCGTTTTTACAGATTACGTAATGAAGTAAAAAAACAAGCACAAGCAATCAATATTATTCGTAAAGAGCATGTTTCAATATCCAATAGAATTATCGGTATTGATGCAGCAAGCTCTGAAATCGGTGTAAGACCTGAAATATTCGCTCATGCTTTTAGGTATCTTAAAAAATATACATATGAGGATAAAGACTATCAGATTATAAATACGAAAAGAAATCCTTTAGGATATACTTATCATGTTGGCGAAGATTTTCTTGATATAGCAGATGGTCTAAGAGCTGTTGATGAAGTTATTAAATTCTTAAATTTTGGAAGAGGTGACAGGATAGGACATGGTCTTGTTTTAGGTACAGATGCATTCAAATATTATGAAAAAAGACATAATTGTATTGTTCTGCCAAAATTGGATTATTTGGATAATACAGTATGGTTACTAATGCAGATTCAGTATTACAATATTGATGTATCATCAAATTTACAACAAGAACTTAGAAATAATTATTGGCGTTTGTTCAATGATATATATATGTATGATAAACAAATTCCTCCTCATATATATTATCAGTCTTGGCTATTACGAGGAGATGATCCCGAGAATGATATATTTGTAAATAAAGGAGTTTATGAAAATCCGCTAACGTTTTGGGAACGATGTGGAATAAATGATGGGGCTCTATTTGATGCCGCTAGAAAAATTGAAAATGCAAGAAAATTATATTTCTTTTATCATTTTGATCCTGGTGTTAAGAAAAGAGGTTCTGAAAGTGAAGAGTTTAAAATTTCCTCAGAATATATTAAGCTAATGAGTGATTTGCAAATGAAGATGAGAACTGAAATCGCCGAAAGACATATTGCAATAGAGACAAATCCTACATCAAATTTAAAAATCGGAGATTTTGACAGGTACATAGAGCATCCAATCACAAAATTCTATAATGCCGAACTTGAAACAGACTATCATAAACTTAAATCATGCGCACAAATATCAACATCAATAAACACTGATGATTTGGGAGTTTTCGATACGAACCTGGAAAATGAGTATGCATTAATGGCTATCGCCCTCGAGAAGGAAAAAGATGAAAACGGAATGCCTAAATACTGTAGCAGACAAATATATAACTGGTTGGAATCCATCAGACAAATGGGTGAAGAACAAAGATTTAAACTAAACAATAAAAGATAATATTAAGCAAATGACAACTTATATATTTCTCAAAATACATATTTATTACATTTAGTACATAAATAATAAAATAAAAATAATCCAACAATCGTTTAAATTTCAATGATTGTTATTATATTTGCACATCAATAATTTAAAAAGCAATGATTATGGATATATATGCATTTACCGACAATATAATTCTCTCAAAGATTGGAGAATCTATAAGACGTCAAAGACTTGAACAAAACACAAGTCAAAAGGAACTTGCTGTTTCTGCTGGTATTTCAATAAGCAGCGTTGCATCCATAGAGCGTGGAGAAAGCGTTTCTCTTAAAACACTAATTTCTATACTAAGAGCTCTCAATTCACTACAGATGTTATATGAGCTTCTGAAAGAACCAGAAATCAGTCCGATAGCATACGCCAAGCAATTGGAAAATAAGATGTCACGTAAACGAGCATCCGCAACAAAGATTAACAACTATAAATCTGAATCAGAATGGTAAATTTAGCAAAAGTATATATTTGGGGAGAATATGCTGGAGCCGTATTGTGGAATGATAGTACGGGAATATCAACTTTCGAGTATGAGCCTTCATTCTCTAAAAAAGGTTGGGAATTATCTCCTTTGATGATGTCCGTTAGGGATAATAGACAATATTCATTTAGAGAATTATCTAAAGACACCTTTATGGGATTGCCTGGACTTTTAGCAGATGCTTTGCCTGATGCATACGGAAAGGCTTTACTGGATAGATGGCTTACTTCTATGGGACGTACTTTTGCGAATCCTGTGGAAAGATTATGTTATCAGGGGAAACGCTCAATGGGAGCATTGGAATTTGTTCCTGCCCAAGATGACTATCTGGAACAATCATCTTCAATTGAAATCAGTTCTTTGGTTGAAGTAGCTTCAGAAGTTTTATCCAACAAAGCGGAATTAGATACTAATCTGAAGGAAAATACGAAAGAAGCACTTATCAACATCATTAAAGTCAGTACATCTGCAGGAGGACAAAGAGCGAAAGCTGTTATCGCCTATAACGACACAACTGGTGAAGTTCGTTCCGGACAAGTTGATGCACCTGAAGGTTTTAATCATTGGTTGTTGAAATTAGATGGCGTAACGAATGCCTCTTTAGGAGATCCTCAACATTATGGAAAGATTGAATATGCTTATTATAAAATGGCATTAAAAGCAGGTTTGGATATGAGTGAATGTCGACTACTTGAGGAAAATAATCGATCACACTTCATGACAAAACGCTTTGATCGTATAGGCGGAAACGAGAAAGTACACATGCAGACATTGTGTGGATTAGCTCACTACGACTATAAAATGTTGCATGCATACTCGTATGAACAAGCTTTTCAGGTTATGCGCCGTCTTCACTTGCCATATGGACAAGCCGAGCAAATGTTCAGACGAATGGTATTCAATGTAATTGCTCGCAATCAGAATGATCACACAAAAAACATCTCATTTTTAATGGACAAAACCGGCACTTGGAAGTTGTCGCCAGCTTATGATATATCATGGGCATACAATCCAAAAGGAGAATGGACTTCACATCATCAGATGTCTATCAATAACAAATGGGACAATATTACAAAAGCTGATTTGACAACAGTAGCTGAATCAATGAACATAAAACGTGCAAATGATATCATCAACGAGATTTGTGATGCAGTTTCCATGTGGTCAACCATTGCGAAAATGTACAATATTCCATCTGATATGATTAAAACTATTGACAACACATTGTTGTATAAAAACTATTAATGTTGGCTTAAAGTTTTTTAAACTTCAGCATATTATTAAAATATAACAGGTGTAAACTTATGATTTTCTATGTCTACACCCGTTTATATGTAATAATATATATGAGAAATTACACCATCAAGCATACTTTTCTATATCGAAAGCCCTGGTTCTAGTTGTCTTTCTGCGTTTGGCTAAAGGTTTACCGTTTTCGTCAAGACATTCTCCTAACAGTCTGTTTACCCTATCTTCATTGCTGACCTTATTGACCAGAAAATCAAATATCACCGTGTCCGCCAGCTTATGATGGATTGTCGTTGCCGCAAGGATTGACTTCCGTTCATCTGGAGAATCGGACTTCAACACGTCAACTATGTTGCTCATCTCCTCGAATGTCAAGGAGGTGTCGAAATCAGGATCCAGCATCATCCCCTCAGAATCCATCAGTTCCCTCTTATCTTCTTCTGTCAAGAATGTCCGAGACACGAAATCATCCTCCACATCATCAGGATTTATATCATCATCAACCTCTATCTCTATCGATCTCAGTTCCAATGAACGTGTCGGGTTCTTTCTTGCCGCTTCAGAATCCAAATAATAGATTATCTTGCTCTTGCCAATCACTTCATTCGGGTCGGCATCATCTGAAGTATGATTCTCTATATCTTGTGATTTTTCCGCATTATTCACTCCGGATTTATCACACAATCTGTCCCACAATCCGTTTATCCTGCGACGGAACAAATACATCCACATATCATAGAAAAGGTACAGGGCACATATAATTCTTACCGCCAGATATATCATTTCTTCAATAGTCATAACTAAAATGGTTTTAATGGTTTGTAATACTCTTTATTATATAACTCGTTAATCTCATCCCAATGTTGCTGGATATGCTCAACGAGGATATTGCTTATATATCCCGACATACTCATATCGGGAGCAATTACAGGCAAGTACCGCTTGATGCAATCCGCCACCTCACGGTTGATATATACATGTGAGCGGTTTGAGGCAGGTATGTTTATAAGATACCTCTCCTTATAGTTGCCGCTCTCCTCACGTTTCTTTCGTGGTTTAGAAGCAATAGGCTTCGTAGTGACCTGCTCATCGCTCTCCTCGGAGACAGTTTCCTGCTCCTCGGCATCGACAATCTCAGGCTCGGGACATTTGTTTTTTTCCCTGCCAAAGACCGGAATATCTCCAATCATAATATCCTTAAGCATATCTTCATTGACCTCAACTTTCTTTTTCGCCATGACTATTCAAGTTTAAGTTTGACAATCAGTTCATCAACCATTTCTGATATTCCGCTACCCTCCAAAAGTTTGGCGGGAGGCGGCAGCATCGTACATCTGAAGAATGTTCGTTTTGCATGTGTAATCTCCTTCTCGAACCTGCAAAGATCAGGAAGAGTGGAATCGAGAACGGACAGGTTCAACTCTCCCATAATCTGCGAGTAGGTCTTCAACACATCCGTATTGCTACGCTTCTTGAGCCTGTTCCAAAAGAAGATGATGTCTTTAAGGGGAACATCCTTCTGACTCTTTGCATAGTCCAATACGGTGGTGGCAAAGGATAGCGTACTCTGCATCACAATCAAATCGGGAATTGAAGGTGTAAGCACATAATCCATATTAACTATGGTGCGGAAGACACCCGTTGATTGTACAGTTCCTGGAAGATCCACAAAGACAATATCCAAGTTCTCCTTCTCGGCAAGTTTGTCTGCCGCCTCTCTTGCCTTTTCTGCCGTAGAGCCGATGATGGGATATGCTCTCTTTTGTATGCGTTCCCATTGCTTCTCCACGAGCTGCTGATGATAGGGACTTGCAGAGATTGCCTTCTTGTCACGCTCACGCATACGCACGAGGCTGTGCTGCGGAGAATCGCAGTCAATGATTGCGACATTAAGGTCTTTCTCATAGTGAAGGTAGCTGGCGAGTACTACCGTAAGAGCTGACTTACCAACCCCGCCTTTCTGGTTGCTGATAGCAACTAATAAACACTCTTTACTCATAATACTTAAAATTTAAATTGTTAATAAATAAGTTAACTGTCTCTTCCAATATCCCGTGAACGCATCCTTCCAACTATCCATTAGCGGTTGTTTCCGCTATCGGAATCTTCCGTTGTTCCGACCATCGTAGCAACCTTTATCGGGTACTTCCGACTATCCAACCACTACTGGTCGGTATATTGGTCATGACCTTCCGTTAACTGTCATATCCGACATTGCTTCCAACTATCCAACTGTTCACGGAAGCATCCGACAATGTGACCATTATTCCGTTATCGGAAGGTATATTCCAACCGTTCACACCGCAAAGAAACACCTAAAAATCGGAATATACGGCATGTAACAAGGTTACTGACCACACATGTCACAATATGTCATATCATAACATATAACCAACTATTTATCAATAAAATACATCTGTATATTTTTGTATCCGAATGTCTATGGAAATACGAGAATCAGCATTTGAGGAGTCGATTCACCCAGGGACGGGGCGAAAGCCAATTTTACGAAGGAAAATTCATGTTCAAGCGAACATAGCAAGTTGTGTTTTGAGGCACCCGAAATGTTTTCGGGCACTCAAAACAACTTGCCACTCGCCTGACGGCTCGGGGAGGGATTCACTCCAAAGTCGTGAATCCATAGCGGAAATTAGTAACCAATAAAATGTAAAGTTATGGCAAATGACAAGAGACAAACAAGAAGAGATGTAACGGGAAGGCGACCTAAAAAGGATCCCGCTGTGTATCGTTACGGCATTAAACTAAATGCAGAAGAGAACGGACAATTTGAATTGCGGTTTGCAAAGTCTGG
>JAZNVS010000086.1:0-18851 GCA_045592965.1 Bacteroidales bacterium
GCGTGCCTTATGAATGAGTATTGTCGCGAATTCCTCGAAGACTCTGTAATCGCGTCTTTCGTTGGATACGGACAATGTGGTCAGACGGACGCTGTTGCCCAGCCCGAGGTGATGGTGCTTCTGACGATGCGGTTCTAAAGATGATATCGTGTCGCGCATGCTTTCTCTCGCGGAGAGTTGCCCGAACAGCATTACCAACATCTGATTCCAATAAGTGAAAGTACGTATTCCTTTGTTGGCACCGTATTTTTTCACGATGTAATCAAACTGAGCCTTAGGTAAAAAATCAACCAACTGGGCAAAAACATATTTTCCTTGATTCATAGCAACTTATAAATTTCGCACAAAGATATGATTTCAAAAGTGCAGAATCAAAAATCAGCTATAATTTATTGTATTACAATTATTTCAAAGAACATTCTTATAAACGAACGGAACACTAGTGATTATGCATTGTGAATTATGAATTGTCTTTGGGCGTTCCGGCTATCGCCGTCGGGCTTTCCGCTATATCTTTTTCCGCTGCGCTTCAAAAGGATGCCGCTCCAATCCCTAACGCATTGGCAGCTGCCATAAAACAAATGCTTCTCTCGGACTTGATACGGACTTGGTACGACTGTGACACGAAGGATAGACATTGTAATTTACAACCATCCCATTTCTATTTTAATCTGCTCTTGTACATTTTCGAACCTATCTATTTCCGTCAGCCATTCTGGCAAATCCTTATTTATCCATTCTAATACAAGTAGTAATTCATCATGAATTTCTTGTCAGTCCTGGTGTATTCGCAAAGATAACGTACCAATCGTCACGTCCTGTCATTGTCTTCAATTCACGGCTTAAGGCATTTCTCAAAGCGACTTCCAATACAGAGAGTGAGGTGTAAAACGCTTCTGTAAGTTTTATGTTAGATTGATAATGTTTAACAGCTCTGCTTTCATCATTGGGGTATAAGATGAAATAGCGTTCCATTCGTTTTTCAGAAAAAACTTTTTCAAAAAATAGTTTGTTGTGTTTCATAAAAATTGTATCTTTGCACTGCAGTCCCGGTAGTTCCTCTCCCAGCGATGCGATGCTGGTGATGAATCCGGGTTTTTTATTTTGGTTTAATCCTTAAAGTTTCCCTACAAAAGTATAAAGAAAAACCTTCGCTTCTACAATTTTAACATTTTTTAACTTTTGTGTTCCTAAATGGAAAGTTAACGGACAGGAATACATAATGGCTCGCCTCTAATATTCGAGATAGAACTGTTGGGGATAGTATGAGAGCTGTCTTAAGCTGAAAAAAGTTGACACAAAAAGTCAATAATAATGAATAGAAAGAAACCCAAATCAAGAAATGGCGGGAAATGGGTAAGTCATGAAGTGAAGATGGAGATTATCCGAGACTATCACTTAGAAGGTATAAACCAACCATGCTTAGCGGAGAAATATGGAATTTCTCAATCTTGTATCAGCAGTATTCTTTGTAAATTTGCGGCAGATAACAACAAAAGCGCCCTGTTTATGAAGAAAGACACAACTGACACTTTATCAGAAGAAATTAAGGCTTTAAGGAAGGAAGTGTTAGACCTTAAGAAAAAACTTTATGAAGAAACTATGCGTGCGGACTTCTATGACACAATGATAGATGTGGCTGAGGAGATGTTCGATATTGAGATACGAAAAAAAGCAGACACCGGACAGTCGAAAGGCTGCATAGAGAAAGGAAGCAATATCCAGTGAACCGACTCTGTGCACTGGCTGGTGTCAGCAGACAGGCCTTTTATAAACGTAATGACGACATCTTGTTTAGAAAACTCACAATAGAGATGTTTGTCGTTCACTTTGTTCTGGAAATCAGGGAAAAGGATCCTCTCATAGGAGCTGACAAACTCTGGCGTATCTACCAGAAACGTTTCAGCGAGGAATATCGTGTCGGAAGGGACGTGTTCCGTTGCATATTGCACGAAAAAGGATTGAATCTCGTGAGACGAGTACGGACTGCTCGGACAACCGACTCTCGGCATAACATGCCGACATACCCCGACCTTGTAAGGAAACTCATTCCAACACGGCCCAACCTCGTCTGGGTAAGTGATATAACATATATTCCAATTGAAGATAAAAACACCAGATTAGGATATCGTTTCTGCTTCCTCTCTCTTATTATGGACGCTTATAGCAAACGCATACTCGGATATTGTGTCGCCCCATCTTTAGAGGCGAATTATTGCATAAAGGCCTTGAAGATGGCTTTGTCAACTCTTCCTGACAATTTCTCGGACACTCTCATACACCACTCCGACAGAGGCTCGCAATATGCAAGTAACGAATACATAAACATTCTAAGAAACAATAACATAACCCCGAGTATGACTGAAAGTGGAAATCCAAAAGACAACGCGATGGCAGAACGTATCAACAGTACCATAAAGAACGAACTTCTTCACGGCAAGACATTTACGAACTTAAAACAGCTAAAGGAGTCCGTTGACGCCGCCATATCGTTCTATAACTTCGAAAGGCCACACAGCAGCATAGATTGGCTTACGCCCGATCAGGCCCATAGAACACATGGTGTGATGAGGAGACATTGGCATTCATGGAGGGAAGACGCTATATGGAAAGAACAAATTACGATGATATGATTAAAAAAATTATCTTTGCATCGGCAAACATAAGCGACGGCGACAGCGTCGGAGCAAACTTACGGTCTGTCTTCAGTTCATTTGAGCTTCGAACTCAAATGAACTGAGGCAAACATAAGCTCTGCTTCTTCATCAGAGCAAACATAAAACATTAACAAAAAAATAACAACTGACAACTAATGTCAGTCCTAATTTATAAACCTGTCAACTTAGAACAGTCGTAAAACACAAATGTGACAACCTAAATCAGCAAATCACAGACCCGCTCCTCATTCCTAATTGAATTAGTGGAGTTGGTACGAGGAGGGTACGGAGGAGGTATGAAGAGAAAAGGGATACGAAATATATAATTTAGGATTATTGATATTTTATTTCTTGTTTTGTATATAAATATCCTTAATTTTAAAATAAAAATTAATCTTATAAGCATTTAATTTGAAAAAATGTTATATTTGCATTTCAAATATTGAATTTTATGATAGAAGAGATAACTTTAAAAAACATTTATTCTTTCAAGGATGAGGTAACGTTTAGTTTTGAAGCTACGGCAGATACAGCTTTTGACTCTACGCATGTGGTTGTTATGCCTAATGGAACTCGTCTGCTCAGATTAGGTGTTATATATGGTTCAAATGCAAGTGGCAAGAGTAATCTTTTGTACGCAATAGATGATTTGCGTCTTTTTTTAATTTCTGACCCTCAAAATATGGATGTGCATACTGGTTTTGAACCTTTTATGCTCGATAAAGAAACACCGAACCTGCCGTCTGAATATAGTGTTAGGTTTTGGATTGATGGCGTCAGATATTGGTATCAATTACATGTAACAGGCAAGAAAGTTATTTATGAAAAGTTATCGTTTTATAAAACTACTCAACCTATTAAAATTTTTGAAAGGACTCTTGATGGCGGACAATCTGTATTGACTTTTAACAATAAGGTGCAGAAAATAGGACAGGAAGAACAGAAAATATTGAACTTGAATTGCTTGCCTAATATGTCGTTTTTTGCGACACGTGGACGTGTTAATATGAAGATGGAGCATGTTGATAAGGTTCGTGATTGGATTCATAATAAGTTTATGCCGTTGGTTGATATTGGCGCAAATATGAATAAATATGGATATAACAAAATAAAGAAAGATAATAAATTCGTGGATTATCTTGTTGACTTCATGCACCTGGCTGATTTTAATATTAGCGGACTTGAAAATAATTATGCTAAAGAACAAGATACTGCAAATAATCCTGCAATTGTATTTGAACATACTGTAGAGAATGATAGAGGCTCTGAAAGATATAATATGAGTTTTGGGCAACAAAGTGAAGGTACAAAACGAATGATTGGTATTGAAGCTGCTATATATGAAGCTGTAGAATTTGAATCTTTTTTGACTATTGATGAAATTGAGTCATCGTTGCATCCTGATTTGTTGGAATATGTTTTGCAAAAATTTTTGATGAATCATGGTAACAGTCAACTGCTTGTGACAACGCATTATCCAGGATTGTTGGATACAATTAATGACCTTTTGCGTAAGGATAATATTTGGTTTGTTGAAAAGGGAAAGAATGGTTCTACAGATTTGTATTCTCTTGTGGAGTTTAATGGATTGAATAAGATAACTCGTTTTGAACGGGCTTATCGTAATGGACAATTTGGAGCATTACCTAATATAAAAGATTGATATATGGCGAGAAAGATAAATACGAGGGAGACGAGGCGACCGAAGAAACGTGTGGTTGGAGCAGGGATTACGGAATTTTGGTATTTAAAACATCTTAAGCCACTGCTTGAATTGGATTTTGAATTGAAACCAAGATTTTTTGGTGATGAATCTGTTGCGAATATTAATAGTCTCATAGAGGAATCTCTTGGCGATGGTGCGCCGGTAATATGTTTTTACGATGAAGATGTGAAGCAGTGGAATCATGTTGAAGCGCAGCGTATAAAATGTTTGCATAATAAATATGATAATAATGAAAATGTGACGTTGGCATGTAGTATGCCTTCTATAGAATATTGGTTCTTATTACATTATGAAAATACTAATAAGTATCTAAGAACATCTGATGATGCCATTAAAGTTTTAAAAAAGTACATTCCTCAATTTGATAAGAAAATACATTTTTTAGAGCAAGCGAAATGGGTTGAAGATCTTATAAAAGAAAACAAGATGAATAAGGCAATGCAGCGAGCAGAGAAATTTGGCAGAAATGGCAGTTCATATACGGATGTTTGGAAAGCGATAAAAAAAATAAATGAAAATAAATAAAAATGGAAGATATTGTAAAATCATTTGATGTAACCTATAATAGTGAAGAAGCATATGATATGGTTGCTCAAATTGGTGATATTGCACTTGATGCAATAATTGATGGTGGTGTGTTAGACGGAGTTCCTGTATTAGGAACGTTAAAAGGTATTTATAAGACTACGCAAAACATTCAAACACGACGCCTAATTAAAAAAGTTTATAAATTTATATTTGCTACAAAAGATACCACATTATATGAACGTATGAAGTTTATGGCGGAATACACTGAGAAGAATAAAGAAAATGGGTGTGAGGTATTATTGGCAGTTATAGATAAATTGGACAATATAAATAAAGTTGACATATTGGCAAATTTGATGAAAGCTAAAATAAATGACCTTATAAATATTGAGTGTTTTATAAGATTATGTGTAGTTATTGATCGTATTCCGTTTTCTGATTTGAATGAGTTGTCTAAGTATACAAAAGATTATTACGAATATGGTTCGACAGATGTGTTATTGAGTGCTGGAGTTTTGTCTAATACTGTTATAGATGCAGAGGAAGGTAATAAATATAGACTTAATATGCTGGGTGTATTGTTATTAAAACATGGGATGTTGCAAGATGTTTCTGTTAATATAAAGAATTATACATATTTAGCAGATATGGAGTGGAAACAATTTTGAGAATTATTGTCTGAAAGCAAGGTGAGGTTCTCGAAGATTGGGCGTAAGATTTACTACCGACGACAGGATATACAGAATATGCTTGCGGAGAATTACACGATGTTTGAGATTCATAATGAATACGGCAAGAAGAGGGAGAAGAAAACGGCGTAGGGTCTTGCCTTGAAGTGACAGAGCCTCGGCACTTGAATTAAGGTGCTGAGGCTTTGTTATAATTGACAATGTGGGATTTACAATGAACTGTTGGAGGTGTCTCGCAAAGACGCAAAGGACGCAAAGGTGAATGTGCTTGGTCTCGATATGTTATGAGTTTTTCACGGAAGGCACCATTCATAATTTTATGAAAATAAAATTACTGAAGTCCAACTATGAGAATAATGCGGAAATTTTAGTTGCAGTTTGGGTTGGAATCTCTAATGGGATTGGCTGATTATTGTAAAAGTGAAAATCTATGGCTTTACCAAGAGTGTTGTGTGTTCCTAATTCTTTAAATAAACGATCTCTATATTCTTGTATCTCGACCCCCTGGTGGGTACTTTTAAAAGCTTCTATTTTTCCATTGATGGCTTGGTTGACTTTATTTTCAATCCAAGGTTTTATTATGCAATCATATAAATCATGACCTCTCATTAACGTATAGAATTGGTCGTCTGTATACCCTGTATTATTCAAGTCTTTATGAATTATTGAAATTTCCGCATGTTTTGCATTTAAGAGTGACTTATATTTATCACTCCATCTATCTTTATATGACTGAGATTTAGAAAAATTCCCTAAGTCTTCAAGAGAAATTTCATTTAAACAAGATGCAAAATCTTTAAACCAAAATGCTCTATTTGCACTACTTTCTTTCGAATAACTTAATAATAAGAAGAATATATCAATACATGTCAATGAAACCCATTCCAATAACTCTTGATATGTTGAAATTGGTTCCTCTATTTTTAGTAATTGTGCTAAAGATGTATAGAACTCTCTGCTTGACAGAATATTTTCAATTGAATAATATGTCGTGTTTATTACATAATTGTTTTCTCTAATTTTCTGAGTGTGTGCCGAATAATTATCTATAATCAAATCTAAATCAGCATCAACACATACAATTTTATTTGAGCCTAAGTTCTCCATCCTTAAAAGCGCATCCTTCCCATTGGTACCTTCTTCCCCAAAAACAGCTCTTTTATTGGTCGAAATTGCAAACTGGAACTTTGTCTTATTCCCAAATTGATTTAATGCGTGAGTCCAAAATTCAATATCATCATCTCCTTCTACATATACAGAAACATAGTTGCGTGTTCTGTCTTTTGCAAATGATTTTAATCGTTGAATATATTCACTGTTCAAATAGTCTTGTAAATCAGCCATGCTTATTTGATTTTAGTCCTAATATCATCCATACTTAATACAAATTGTTCCCAACCATCCATTATTATGGCAGGTGAATGGGAAGTTAATATTATTTGACAATTGGGATTAAGTGAAATAATATTACTAATAAGCTTTCGTTGCCATTCAAAATGCATAGAAATCTCAGGCTCATCCATCAATAAGATATATTCTTCATTTTTCTCTAAAAGCACTGTTAACATAATAATTAGCAGCTGCTTTTCTCCACTTGACAGAGATTTACTATTTAAAGTTCTATTATCTATTTTAAAACTCAATTTACTTTGGCTAGTGTCTATAATTTTTTCTGTTATAGAGAAAGCCTCATTCATTATTTTAAGAAATAAATTATTCTGTCTGTAGATTTCTTCTAATCTATCAATTTCAATATTTCCTTCTTTTACAATAATTTGTGTTACACTCTTAGCTAAATCTGACAAATAATATGCGTAATCCCTTTCTAAATTGGCAAGAAGTAAATCCAAATATGATGGTCCTGTTTCAAGTTGAGGCATGTCAAATGTTGATATATAATCAACCTTACATTGCTCGTTGAAAACTTTACGTGGCATTTTCTTACCATCAATCTTGAAAGCCATAATATCTGCTTTTAAGATACGTTCTGAAAGTGATTTATCATCTACATTCTTTAAATCAGACTGTACTTGAGAAGCTAAATCTTCTAGCAACTCATCATCCTTTACTTTCTTTAGACTTAACAGGCTGTCCTCGAAATGCTTGTAGAATAAACGTATGTTGGATAAAAATTCTATATCAGCACCATCAATAGGGTCACTTTTCCTTTTATTGTCACCTACATTATCCCCTACTATACGAGATAATAATAAATCTCTAATAAGACGCAACAGAGTCGATTTAAAAGCCCCATTTATACCAGAAAGGATATTTACTCTTGTGTCAAAAGCACAACTTAAATTCCATTCTTTATGCAGTCCTTTTATGTTAATATTTTTAATTTTCATAATAATCAATTATTAAAAATCTATATCATCAAACAATGTTGGTTGTTCATCTTCAATCCTTTTCTTTTTGCCCTCTAAAGTTTCTTCATAATTATCATCAACTCCGTGCTTTGAAACAAGAGTCACTCTATAATCGCTATTATGCTCTTTACCTTCCTCGTCAATTGTCTTCTTGTATTTTAATGTACAAACAATGTTTGAACCAGAACGAAAATCAACATCACCATTTTGAGACTTTACTTTAAATTCATTAGAACGTAAATCGAAAGTGATACTTTCGCCTTCAAATATTCCTTTCCATTTATTCTTTTGTCCTTTTATCAGCACAGGGCTTACAATATATATTATTGCGTCATTTATTGTAATTTCTTCTGGGGCTAATTCTACTATGTATTTTTTAAAATCTTGGTTCGATATTTTATCTCCTTTATTTTTGTCGAAAGAGAAATTGTGACCCAAATTTATCGTTACAGATTTTATGTCTCTATCTGAAGCTATCTTCTTAAAGAAATTGGCTTTATGTCTTATTACAGCATAATCAGAAGGAATACTTTTTAATTTATTTTCCGTTATATGTTTTTTTCTTAATACAGACTTCAGTTGCTCTTTCTCTTCATTATTAAGTGAATCAAATATCGTAGTAAAATGCTCTGTGTTTTTTTCAAATAAAGAACATTTCATTAATGTCATAATCAAATATAACAATAATCCATGTTCGTCTTTTTCTTCAACGACTATACGGAAATAGCGAACAATACTGCCTTGATTCAAGGATGTTGTTTCAATATTTAATCTTACTCCAATAGCATTAGAAATATAATTTACTGCTTTCAAAAATGTCACTGTAGATGCAGACTCAACTTCCGCATTCATTATGTGACAATTCTCATCAGTCAATTCATAATGCAGTTCATAACTATTATTTTCTTTATCTGTATTCACATTCATAAATATGCAAGATACCAAAATACCAATTTGCAAAGATAATTCTTTTTTTTATCTATTCATGGTTACGAATAAAAAAGATTTCACAAAACATATCTCTGCAAATATAAATAGCAGATGTCATATAACACATATTTTTGTAAAAAAATGGGAAAAATATCAATTAAGAAGTCAACATATATTATTTCTAATATAGAAAAATAATAAATATTTACTTTGAACAGGCACCATCCATAATTTTGTGTAAATAAAAATTACACAATTAATATTGTCTTAGATATTATAGCCACCAATAAATATCCCCAACGAGTTCTGAAATGAGATGCCGTTGGGGATTGTTAGTTTAATTGATACCTAATGGAGTATTATTGTATATTTAAGAAAGTTTGTTTTGTAAGTCACTTATCATTCGTTCGTATAAATCAGTCCATTCTGATTTTTTCTGTGGTTTAGTATATGAAATTACTTCAATACCAAAATCATTTAAAAGTTCTTCTTTTGCATCATCAATACAACCATAGAAATATATTTTGTTTGTAATATCTGCTTTATGTTCTTGTATATATCGTTGACGCTTGTTTAAAATGTACCAAATATCTTGTTCAGAATAATCCATTCCAAAACCTATTATATGGATGTTATGAATAAAGAACAAATCTATCCAGGAATATATATTGTTATCAGAATTCTTTAGCCTTTCAGTTATAGATGCAATTTTAATAACTTCGTTATTATTGTTCTTATATTCGTAGTTACCTTTAATGTACGAATCAATTTTGCCTATTGCACCGCAATAATGATCATATCCCAGCATTATACTTTTAGGATATTTTGCTTCTCCATGAATATACCATATATTTTTTCTACTCTCAGATGGATCAATAAATGAATGATGTCTGCGAATACTATATATTTGCTCAGAAATGTCACTGCCATTTTTGTTTTCTTCAAAACTGTTTTGTTCAAATTGTTTTTCCAATGTCAAATCATAATTAGTTGTAATGTATGATTCTACTTGGGTTGATGCTAGTCGTTCAAAAATTGAATTCGGCGAGAATTTGTTGACGATTTCACTAATACAATATTTAACCTTATATTCATATGTATGTTTTGATAATTTTGCTGGAATGTCGATTCTGTTTATTTTATTTGCTAAATAGATATCTTCGTATTGTAGTGTATAAGGAATATCTTTTATAACATGACCTGATGTGATGTTTGATAATAATTCATCCCAACTTTTTGAACCTTTAGAAATTCTGTTTAATCCATTGCCAAAGAAAATGCTGTTTGCCATATGATAATTATTAAAATTTATGTTATTAAATTTAATTAAAACTTTGTACTCTCACGAAATAGCATCTCATATTTTTCTGATGCATAATCTATGTACATTTCATATTCTTTTATACCTTTAGATTGTGCAATATCATGAAGTCTTTTTTTGTCATTTGCTGAAATATTCGTTCCATAATATATAGCCTTAGGCTTTAATGACACACAAGTTTTATTTTCTTTTATGATGTTGTTTCTTATTGTACTATCTATCATTCGCCATTCTTTCTCATATTCCCATTGACAAGATTTGTACAGAGCGCATTTTATATGAGAAATCATATCCGTATTAGGAATATTTATTCCCAAAAACTTTAGAAATTCCCATGTCGCATACGGAGTTGCATCATATCTTTTATCATCATAAATTACAGGGAATATGCCAACGTTGGGTATGTTATTAGAAAGAGTTTCTCTTAGATTATATTCCAACACAAACCCTTTATGGTAATTTGCATAATGACTCCACATTGTCACAGACTCTATTGTCTCTGAAAAACATGATATTGTTGTGGATATTTTATTAACATAATTTACAAGCATCGGGAAAAAAATATCTACCAAATTCGCAATGTATTCCTTACGACTTGAAATAATATTATCAATATCTTCTTCTGTTGTCAACGATAATACAAACTCTTTAACATTAGCAATATAATCATCACTAAAATTTTGTTTGACAATATCCGGAAAATCCATCCCTTTTAAAATAGATTCTTTGAATGCTCTAAACACATCTTTTGACAATATAGATACGAATATTTGCCTAACAATCTCTTTATCAAATCTCAACAAAGTGTCATATGGGTCATTGAACATATCTGCAGTAACTGCATAAACTTTATCATTTTCAAAAGCCTCAATATTCATGTCTGAACAGCTCCTATAACGAAATAATTTATCAGGCATCATTTCCACTAATGCTTGCGATATTGGGAATATATTTTGGTTTAAAGTTTCTAAATCGCAACCTTCTGGTACTTTTATCGAGTTTAATAATTCTGCAAATTCCTTCCTTGTCATATATCTTTGTTTTTTTAACACAAAAATATGATTTTATTACAATATAGGAATTCTTTTCACACACTTTCTTCAATAATTTTTATTTCTTCTTCAGACAGTCCGTATGTTTGATATATCATCTGATTGATGGTTTGTTCGTATTGTGAAGTGTCAAATAAAGGGTTGTTCTTGATTTGTGTTTCTACTTCTTTGACAATATTTATATATGGTGTTTCGTCAACATTTGCTTTTATTGGAACTGTAACCATTTTGTTATAGTCAAGCTTGCATCTTCCGGCTTCTTGACCGTCACCATAAGCGACAAACTTTAATCGTTTGAAATATTGAAACAGTTTGGAATTAAGGAAACAGAATAAGAAACAACTGTCAGATACAATCATATAGCATGAATTATTAATGTAATGTCCTTCTGTATCCAGATAAAACTTATGATTTTTAGCTGTATGTATATAAATAATTTTGACCTTTTCAAATTCATCATAATATGCACACGATCTTAAATTATAAAAATTTATACCTCTATCACATCTGACCTCAAGTTCTGTTTTAAACTGATATAAATAATTGTAAATTGTCGGATACAAGTTTTCTACATCAATATCATATCCCGTGGCAATAAAGAACTTGTAATCATCATTTATTTTCCATCTTCCTATATCTATTGATTGAGCATATTTCTTAATGATAGGTAAACTTTCTGAATTTAATAGTCTTTGTGCAATACTTTTATCCTTAATAACAAAAGCTTTGTTTAATCCAGTCGTTATTCCACGATATATTCTATCATTGCTGAATTTTTTTAGACTTATTGAATTGTCATATATCTTGTTTAAAATCTTTTCATCATTGTCGTTGACAAATTTCCATTCATTGGAGTCTTTTATAGTTGTCAGAAATTGACCTGATGTAGTCTTGAATAAATCAAGATTTTCAAGTGTTTTTATTGGAAAATAACGAGTTTCTATGTTGCGAATATTTTTGTAGATTTTGGTAATCGCTGCGTCGGTAGATGCATTAAATACCGGTAATTCAAAAAAATCAATAATCAAATCAACAGTAACATCATTGGCTAAAGTATCTCGTAATTCTTTTCCATATTTTGTTTTCAGATATTTGTTTAATGTGATAAACATCAATACTCCATTGTTTGATAATAAATTTAATCCTTGTCCAAAGAAGTAAACATATAAATCAGCGACTCCATTTCCGACATTAGGAAATATTGAACACAATAGTTCTTTATAATCTTTTCCTAATTTTTCTTGTCTCACATACGGCGGATTTCCTATAACAATATCAAATCCTCCGTTTGTGAAGACGTCGCTGAACCAGGTGTGCCAGAGGAAGAAGTGGGTGTTCTCGGCGAGGTTGATATGCTTCAGCTCGTGGAGGATGGCGGGGTCGAACTTCTGGAGTTCTAACTGCTGGCTGATGGCGTGGCTGATGTCGCGTTGCAGACGGTGTTTCTGCTCGTGGTCGGAGCAGGAATAGTATTGCGTGAGGAGCTGCGTGACTCGTCGCTGTAGCTGGTTGGTGTCGTCGTCGAAGATGGAGTATTCGGTGATGTGCGACTTGTCTTTGTTGTCGTAGGTGAGTCGGCTGAGGTCCATGCCTTTGTAGCTCTCGATGAGGGAGTTGCCTTGCATGATTTTGTAGTCTAAGTTGGGCAGCGGCGAGGCTTTTTCTTCGTCAACTACGATGCTGAGCCAGAAGCGCAGACGGGCTATATCGACGGCTCCTTTTTCGATGTCAACGCCGTAGATGTTATTCTGTATTATACTCTTTTTTAATTGAGAACGAGTTGAATTGAAAGTTGAAAACTGAAAATTGAAAGTTGACAGTGCTTCGCGGCATTTCAACAGTTCGTTCAACAATCCCATGGGGAAGGCTCCGGAGCCGATGGCGGGGTCGCAGATCTTGACGTTTTTGAGGGCGTTGAGGAGCTTGTCTTTCTTGTTGTCGGGTATGTGGGCGACGCCTTCTTCGGGCGTGAGGACAAACTGCCGTATTTTGTCTTTGGCTATGGTGGTGTTGGTTTCTAAGTAAGCGATGAGCGACTCCTGGCACATGTAGCGCACTATCTCTTTCGGGGTGTAGAAGGCTCCTTTGTCTTTGTTGTCTTCGAGGAGGTTCTCGAATATCTTGCCGAGCATCTCGGGGTCTACTCCTACTTCGGCGTCGTTGGGGTCGTTCTCGTCGATGGTGAAGTTGTATTCGCTGAAGAACTGGAAGAGTCGTTGGAAATATTCGGCGGGGAAACGGCTTTCGGGTTCGTCGGTGTCGTCGCGTTCGAAGAGTCCGCCGTTGAGATATGGTATGTCGCGCCATTCGTGGAGGAGGTTTTTGTCCCAGCCATATTCCGTAAACAGGGCTTCACGTTCGGCGGGTTTGGTGTTGAGGACGCCAAAGAACAATGGTTCAAGGACGGAGTCTAAGTAGTCGTTTTTGTATGCTGAGTTCTGAAACATATTCTGCATATAGTTGAGGTCGCCGCACATCCAGCCTTTGCGTTGCAGGAAGTGTAGGAATGTGATGCGTCCCATCATCTTCTTGATGTAGTCGCGTATCTTCTTCTCGTCGTGGTTGAAGGCTTGCATGAGTTTGTCGTTGGGTTCGCCGAGTTTCTTTTCTTCCCACTTGCTTCCCGACTTGACGAATCGCTTGCCTGTGATGTATTGGATGAAATCGGCGTATTGCTCGCGGTATTTGTCAAAGAACTCGTCGGAGAGTGCCTCGACGGAGAAGGCTGTCATGAGGTTCTCGAAGGTGATGCCTTTTTTCTGAAGTATGGCGAAGCGTTCGATGGGTGTCTTGTAGAACAGGTCGGGGAAGCCGAAGACGTAGGTGTAGCGTTTTGGCGCGGTGGCTTTACCTTTGATGTCGCTGATGAATGACAGTCGCCATGGGGAGGAAGCGGGATTTGGGGACGGGGACGGGTGCGGGGAGCGAGTGTTGGGATCGGGATTTGGGAGCGAGGACGGGGTCTCGTTGAAGATGACGAGGGCGGCGTCGAATTCTCCCCATCGTGGGTTGGTGAAGTTTCTTACTAAGCGTCGCAGTCCTACGCGGCGGTTGGCGACGGAGCCTCGTCGTATGTTGAAGATGAAGAATCCGATGCGGTAGTAGTCGGCGGTGGCTACGTTGCCGAGATAGTAGCCTTCTTCGTCGGGGTCGTCGTTGATCTTCTCGGGCGTGACTTTCAACTCGCTTGCCTTGAAGATGTCGTGCAGGAGATTATACCATTGGTTTATATCGAAAGGTGATTGTAAAGTATTTCTTAATTGTTCGGAGGTCATGGGGGAATAATTTAATTCATAATTCATAATGCATAATTCATAATTCATAATCGGTATTTAAATAATGATGTGATTTCTACCAATTACCGAGGGCTGACAAATGTTTCTGATATTATTATTTGTGGGTCGGTTGTGT
The DNA here is from genome assembly GCA_045592965.1 of Bacteroidales bacterium. Taxonomy (GTDB): domain Bacteria; phylum Bacteroidota; class Bacteroidia; order Bacteroidales; family F082; genus Limimorpha. The sequence goes on from JAZNVS010000086.1 coordinate 14,684, forward strand.
GGTTTGTTTGTTGTTGTTTGTTGTATGTGTGGTATTCTTTGATGAGTGTCTCTATTTTTCTGAGGAGTGTGTATTCGTCTTGTTTTATTTTGAGACGGTCGTTTTTGTATTCGCGTGCGAGTGTCTTGAGGTGACGCGGGAGTTGTGAGTATATTCCTTCGTTTATGTAGGTGATGAGCGTGGTGCAGTGCTTGCGTAGTTCGTCGTCGGTGGTTATCTGCATTATGGTGCGAAGGAATTTGTTGGCTTCTAAAGAGCTTTTGTCTAAGTCGTTGCGGTTTGCTGATGTGGTGTCGGCGGCTTCGACGTATTCTTTGGTGTAGAGTTCTAAGGCTTTGTTGACGTGGTTGTAATGTGAGGTGTTTTTGTCGAATGGTATCGCTTTTTCTTGTGGCGTGGCTTTGAGGTAGCTGACGGCTTCTAAGAAGTCGATGGCTTGGACGCCTTTGTCGTCGGCGAGATAGAACTCGGTTTTGACATCGGAGGAGATAAAAATTATTGTTTTTGGGTCAACAGACAACGGACAACAGTCAACAGACTTTGGGTATGGAATTGTTTGAGTTTGAGACGTGTCAACAACCTCTTGTTTATGTTTTATAGGTGTTGTCGACGCGTCTCTACTTGTGGGGATGGAAATCATTGACGCGTCTCTACAGAGGCGGGTTTTCATGGGAAGGTTTTTTATTTTGTGGTATAGTTTGCGGTTGGTGTTGTAGAGTTCGCGTACTTCGCGGAGGAGGGCTATCTTCTTGTCGATGTTGTCTTTGACGGTGTTGTCGTACATCTTGAATTGTCTGACGATTTCTTCCTTGGAGTATATCTGCGCGTCTTCGCCGAAGGCTGAGTGGAAGCCTTGCAGTTTGAGGAGGGCGTTTTTGTAGAGTTGTATCTCGTTGTCGCCCTGACGTGAGGGGTAGAACATATAGTTGTAGATGTGTTTGGCTTTGGAGCCGATACGGTTGACACGTCCGATGCGTTGCATGAGGCGGGTGGCGTTCCATGGGGAATCGTAGTTGATGATGACGTTGGAACGGTGCAGGTTGACGCCTTCGGCAAGGACATCGGTGGTGATGATGATATTGTATCTTTTCTGGTCGATGGCTTCGTTGGCATCGAAATTTTCTCTTATGTCGGGTGTTAGCTTGCTGCGGTTGGTGGCACTGACCATCAGGACATCGGAGCGTTGCATCTCGTTGGTGAGTCGGTCGTAGAGGTAGTTGAGCGTATCGACGCTTTCTGAGAAGAGTACTAACTTGCCGGAATGGTTGATGTTGGTGTTGAAGAATTCTTCGTTGAGTTTCTTGCTGAAGAGGTCGTATTTAGGGTCGTCGTGTTCTTGAGCCCATTCGTTGTTGAGGTGTTCGAGTATTTTCTTGTCGTGTTGTAGCATGGTAAGGAAGATGGGTTCAAAGGCGTCGGCGGGATATAGTATGTCTTCTTTGAGGTATCCTTTGGTGATGGCGTGTTCGATGATTTCGTCTAACTCCATGCCTTTGGCTTGCAGTTCCTTGACTTTAAGGTCGGGCGCTATGATGACCTTGTCTTCTTCGAACATCTTGATCATGTCGTTGGTGATACGCAGCAAGGTGGCGAGCGATTTCTTGAAGGCGTAGAAGCTGCTTTCTAATCGTTTGACGGTGTGGACGCGATAGATTCCGGCGAGGCTCTGACCGATATGCTCGGCGTTTTTGTATTTGCTCCGGAACTGAGGTTTGAGAAATTCTATGGCACGATAACGTGCGAAGTGTATCTTCTCGGTGAGTTGTTTCAGCGTCTCATAGAAACGTCGGCTCGTGTCGGCGTCCATGATGTAGGTGAGCTCGTTAGGTGGCAGTATCTTAGGGAAGCTGATGCCTTGCTTTTTGATGTCGGCGAGATAGTCGGGGTCGTTTTCGATGTTGTTTCTCGTGCGTCGTACGGTCACCTTGTCGATGACTTTGTTACGTATCTTGTCGTATATCTTATCGACTTTAGCTGTTATGTCGGTCTTGTCTCTTTCGCGCATCAGCTTGCTATATTCCTGGATGATGGGCGAGAAGAACGCCTTGAGATTTGGTATGCCGTCGATGGTGCAGCTCTGGCAGTTCTGGAAGAGCAGCAACAGATTGAGAAGGTCGTCGGGACGGTTGTTGAGTGGTGTTGCCGATAACAGCATGACTTTCTTTGCTGTGCCGCATGATGTTGTGTCTTTACGGCGTTGGGATTTGCATATTTTCTGCAGCTCGTCGTATTTTCCTGAGCTGTCGCTACGGAATCCGTGTGCTTCATCGACGATGATGAGGTCGAATTCTTCTTTGCTTTTGTATTGGTCGCGTCCTTCGAGTATCTTGTAGAGGCTTCCGTTGGTGATGAACTGTGTCTTGTTTTTTATGCCGAATAGTTTGAATGTGTTTTTCCAGTTGTCGTCGAGCGCTGGCGGATAGACGACGAGTATGTTGGTGTTTTTACCGTTGGCTTCGACGAAGCGTTTTGCTATCATGGTTGCTATCATGGTCTTGCCGAGACCTACCACGTCGGCGAGGAAGAGCCCGTTGTGTTGCATAAGCATCTGATAGCCTTGTATGACGGCGTCTTTCTGGTATTTCAAGTCGATGACGCCATCGGGGAGCTGTAAGGAGAAGTCGTCTTCTATCTGGTCGCCGAAGGTGTCGATGAGGACTTTGATATATAGTTCGTAGGGCGTGAGTTGGAGGCTGTCGTCGCCGAGGTAGGTGCCGTTTCTGAATTTGTTGACGTCGTCGGCTGTTATTGTTATGGCTTCGTTCCAGAGACGCCAGAACTCGTCGGAGCAGAACTTGACATCGTCGTAGTCTTTCATGGCTACGTTGAGTTCGTATTGAGGAGGTTGCTTGATGCCTAATCCAGAGTCGGAAATATTTGATGATCCCATGATGACCCAGCCGTCGCTGTTTTCGTTGTGGTTTTTAGGCAGGCAGAGGTAGAACTTGGCGTGAAGGTTCTTGGTGGCGTGTATGCGCATCTGAAGTCGTCCGCAGGCGAGGTCGTCGCACATCTGCATGATGCCTTCTTCCACTTCGGGGGAATAGTGTGCGTTGAGGATGTCGTTTTTGAAATCGTCGTTATAGATTTCTTTTGCTTTCTGCTCGTCGCTGAGCATCAGCAGTGCTTTGTTGTGATGTCGGAAGATGTCGTCGATGTTGATGCCGACGAGTATCTTGATCTCGGCAATGTCGCCTAACTCTCTGCGTAGCTTGTAGTAACCCGACGAGCGGAAGAATCCGGCTACGGCGAGGAAGCTCTCGAATGAAGTCATCGAGGCAGCTATGCCTTTGAGTTTATCGAATAGCGTGTTGCCGAGTACGTTGTTGAAGAACTTTGTACTCATGCGCTTATGTTTTATGCGCGGCTACTTATTTGGCAAAACGGGCTTTCTGCAGGACACAAAAAAACGTGGGCGAAAACTTGTCCACGTCCTGAGGCCCTGAGAATTGCCCGCATTAACAAACAAGTCACGCCCACGCTATAAGCGCAGGCATTCACGACTTGTTCGAGTTAATGCTTCATTTTTGAAATTTCTCAGGTTTCAAGGACGTTACCGAACAAATAGCAAACGCTATGGTTATGTGTTATTTTAAAGTTAAGGTGACGGCAGATGCTGTGTTTTGAGACGTGTCAACAACTTCTTGTTTATTTTCATTGATGTTGTCGACGCGTCTCTACAGTTGTTTCTGCGACCTTAATTTATTTTTTCTTTTTTTTCTGTTTCTTGAATTAGATTTGTTTATCGTTAATATTTATTTATTTTGTTTGTTTTGCAAAGATATTAAAAAGTCTAAAGACGAAAGACGAAAGGCTAAAGTTTTTTTAGACAACGGACAACAGATTTTGGATTAGTAAAGAAGTATTTCCCAATATCCTCCTTTGTCAGGACCGATACGAGATATTATACCTTTATCTTGTAATTTTTTAATCTGTCTTGCGATGTTTCTTCTGTCGATGCCTATATAATCTGCCATTTCTTGTGTGGATATATTGGGGTTTTCTTTTATCAATTCAATTATTTTCTGTGACGTTTGACATTTTCTTGTTTTTGTTTATTTGGTTATGCTTAGGATGTTTGAAATATGGGTGTTTTTGTTTTGTAAGCATCTGTAAAGATAATAAAAATGGTAAATGGTGGTGGGGAGAGATAAAAGAATTTTTTTTG
>JAZNVS010000087.1:0-20891 GCA_045592965.1 Bacteroidales bacterium
CATCTTTGGTGTAATAGATCTCAACTGTCAACGTTAGTGAACGGGTCGCCTCGTCAACGACGGCAAGTCCCGCAATATTACATGGAGCTTCGCTATTAGTTTCTTGGTACACGTACGACTGCCATTGTCCAGTACCCTTACCACGTTCGGTACATCTGTTCACAAGTCCGTTAGGTATGCCCGAACCCGTCAATGCATAATAAATTATCCTTCCATCCTCAGTCTTGAAGTTAGGATAAGTCTCCGGTGTAAGAGCTTCGTGTATGTTGATAGTGAACACACGTCCCGGAAACATCCTCATCAGTTCGTTGGATTTTTTATGACCGGAAGGACAAGCGTGGCAGTTTCTTCCCGTGAACTCCTCTATAACTGCATTCTTCAACGACGGCTCCGTCGAGACGAACTTCTGAGCGACAACAGTATTCATTCCACCAATAAGATACAACACTATTGTAACGAAAACATTAATACGTGACATAATCAATAATTATATAAAAAACACATCGCAAATATATCAAATAACCACATGCAGCACAAGGAAAATATTTCTCATTTTTTTCCAAAGGTGCTCCATTTCATCTCTGTTTATACCATAATAACGACATACGTCACAAAAATCATCATTCATCAATTATGAATTATAAATTATGAATTATGAATTAAAAAAAAGAGCCGCCGTTAATTCACAGCAGCTCTCTTTAGTCTTTAGTCTTTAGTCATTTGCCATTAGTCTATAACCGAAATACGTTGTGTCATCTCGCCTTTTCTTGAAACGACTTTCAACATATAGACTCCGTTTTCCATTGATGTCATATCCAATACGAATTCATCGGCATCTACATTCTGTTCGAAGACTTTCTGACCTACCATATTATACAAGGTAACATTCATCAAACCTTCTGCTTCGATATTCAAATTGCCTCTTGTAGGATTTGGATATACGGCAGCGCCAATACTGTTTTCAGCAATCGATGTTACATTAACCATGACGAAATCGGCTTCACCATCAGTTGTTGCTGCAGGCATCGACTCGCAACTTCCGTTATCGGCCGTAACCTGATAGTAATATGTGCCAGCATCTACAGCATCGAAATATTGTGTTTCTGTTCCTGCCACTGTAGCCACCTTATCATAGTCATCGCCATCGGTGCTTCTGTAGATGATAAACTCTTCAGGTTCGCCTTTCTTCACCCAAGAAATCAAGGTGCCACTCTGTCCGTTCATGAATTTTTCTTCTGCTGTCAAATTCTCAGGAGCCTGGCAGTTTTCGCATGAGTTTTCTCCGTTGAAGATAGTTCCGTTCAAACCTGCTGATGAACCTGAATATTCATATACGACTTCGTTTGATGAATTCTTCAATTTGATCACTATCGATGTCAATGGAGCCATTGGTGCTGTCCATTTCACAGAGAACTCGCCTTCAGGAATCTGAATCGGCATACTGATAGGATTTGAATTTGTTGTTGTAACCTCTTCAAAGATAGAACCATCTGAAGTGAGGAATTGTAATGTTGCGCCATTCCATCCTTGGAAACTTGTTGTTGTGCTAATGAGTTTCCATTCACAAGTAGGTCCGTATAACAAGGTCTCGTCTTCAAGACGACCTTTTATGCCGTTGCATACTGCATAAGAACTATATGTATAACAATCATATTGAGGGACTTCATCTTCGTATGTAACAACAGAACCTGGTGTCACATTAGACTCAGAATAGACTTCAACACCGTCTCTCAAAATAACGACCTTATCTATTGCTGTAAGTTCCGCTCCCGATTCTGATTCTGTCGGGACTTCAACAGTAATAGTTCCCTTCTTTGAATATACGCTGTTTGTACGTGTTTCAACTTCAGGAGCCTCAGCCATTGCTTCGTATGCATAATCAGGGATCATGTCAAAGATAGCGTTTTGTCCGTCATTAAACTGCATGCTTTGATAATATACAGTAGGATTCAAAGCGTCGATGGCGAAGTTACCATTACCGTTACCAGTCCATCCCCAGTTGAAGTGGAAATAACGAGTGTCGGTATAGCCGTCGCACACGAAAGCGTGACCTCCACTTGCTACGCTGTGACCAGCATAAAAAGCAGGAAAACCTTGGTCGAAGTTAGCGATAAGGAGATCTTCCCATTCTTTCTTCGTATATGAATCTCTGTATTCCAACTTCATCTTGTCGGTATATTTAAAGTGAGAGTACATTGCTTCAGGAACATCGGAAGAATACGCGCCGCTACCGTCAGCACCATAACCCATATTGATAGAAACACCACAGTGATACATCAATATTGCAATAGCGTGTTTTTGAGTTTGTGAAGAACTGTTATAAAGTTGTATTGGCATATTTTCCCAGTCGTATGCTTCGCCAAAAGTGACTGACTGTTCTGGGAATCCAGGTGGGATGTATGAATGCTCGCCAACGCCAGCGTCTGGATAATTCCAGAATTTCATAACCATCGCCATAGCGTCTGCTGCACAGCCTACGTAAGCGCGACCGCCAGGACCGCCAGGTGCAGCTGGACAATACATATTATATGGACTGTCTTGATTCCATAATAAGTCAATCAATGGTTCTACTGATCTGCCGAGAGTTTTTTCTGTAACGATGCCTCTTTGTCTGACGAGATTCCATTCGTCGATAACATCTTGTTCAGCTTCAAGATTCTCTTCTATGGCAAAAGTGATTTGGTTTTTGTAGTGTGTCAAATAATAATCCAAACCTGAAGGAAGGTTGTTCATGTCGATGGCACTTTCATCTGAATATGCCAAGATAGGTTTTGCTCTGTCGTCGGCAGAGACCAACACGAAACCTTTGTCGTCGATGTTGAAAACATACACACATTCAACACCATTGTCATTGCTGATTGTAGCAACATGTTTTGTATTCTTGAAATTTCTGAGAGATTCAACATTAACTCTCACGAACTTCTCTCCTATCGACTTTGCTGTAGCAAGATCAACTGGAGCCGCAAAAATTTGTCCTAACGATAATAAGAGGACAAATGTCAATAGTAAACTTTTTTTCATCATTTTAATTATTAATCCGTTAATATTACTTTTCTTGTTATAGTTTCGTCAGCAGTTTTAATTTTCACGAAATACAAGCCTTCGTTAAAGTCAGACATATCAATCTCGCAGAAATCAGCATCGACCGATATTGTTGTAAGACTTTGTCCAACAACATTGAATATTTCAACTTGAGAGATATTATCTGATTCTATCATTATCTTTCCATCTGATGGATTCGGATATATCGAAACTTTTTCTGGATCGACTTCGGTTTCTGCGACATCGAGAGAACAATTATTATCGTATGTCAGGAATACGCCAGCCTGCATCTCGCCTTCCGATTCATAGATGACATTTCCGTCTTTGTCTTTTATCACGAAAGAGATTTCGTCGCAAGTATAATAAGGTTCTGCGTACCAGCATTTGTTCCACACAAAAGTGAGGTCGCCGTTGAGTAATGGAACTGAGTCTATCGAAGAAGTTCCGTCTTCCAAAGCCACTTTCGCGATTCTTTCATCATCTTTGAATATTGAGATGCTACCGCCTTTCCATCCGTCACCGCCTTCATCAAAAAGCTCGAATGTCAAGTCGCATTTTTGTCCGACCAATATCGTCTCCTCTTTGAACTTACTGTGACCATATTGGTTACTGCACAAAACGGAATAATGATACAACCCTGGATTCTCGACATTATCGACATATGTCATTGCTTGTCCTGATTCAACGTCTGTCAATGTTGCGATAGTGACAAAGTCGCGACGGATGAAGACTGTATCCAATGAAGTAAGTTGATTACCTTCTTTGTCTGTAGAAGGGTTAGTCCAAGAAATTGTGACTTCGTTATGAGTTTCATTTTCTGCAAGCGTCAAGGCTGACACTGTATCTGGTATGTTATAATAATAGTCTTCTTCTGGATAGAAATTTATGATAGCCATATTCCATTGGTTGAAGGCGTATTTTGTAGTATTAAGAGCGCCGACAGCACAGAAGGCGTCGTCGCGTCCGCTCCATCCCCAGTTGAAATGGAAGAAGTTGTTTTCGTCGTAGCCGTCACACACGAAAGCATGTCCGCCTAATCCAGAATCATCAGAACCAGAATAATACATCGGACGCAACTGGTCGAGTTCCATTTTAAGAGCCTCCGCCCACTCATCATTATTGTAATACCACATATCCAACATGTCAGGATTGTTATATCCGAAATAAGTCGATACTGCATACGGCACGTCTTCAGAATATGCGCCGCTGCCTTCAGGGCTATACATCATATCGACAGATATTCCGCAATGCCATTGCAAAAGCGCTATGTTATATATTTCTTCTTCGGTGCTCAACGAGTCTAAATCATCAGGCATCATATCGAAGTTATAGAACGTCTCGCCGAAGTTAGCGGTCTGCTCGTCGTACGTATAAGTCTGATCGAAGCTCCAGCTGAAAGGTACATAACTATGGCTGCCGCTTCCTGTCGTAGGATAGCCCCAATAGTTCATAACCTGCGCCATCGCCGTCGCGACACAGCCTGCGTAGACATGATCGCCGTGACCAGCGGTATCTACCGGACATAATGAGTTATAAGGATAATTCTGATTCCATGTTGTGGTCAACAAAGGACCTACGCCGGCGTTTCTGTTTTCAGTGATACGTCCGCTGCTTTCCACCATAGCCCATTCCTTTTTGATGTCGGATGTCGCGGCGATATTATTTTCTCTCACAAAATCAATTTCGTCGATATAAGAAGAAAGCGTGAAGCCAAAGCCGGGAGCCATCTTCTCCACATCGAAAGAACCCGAGGTAGAATAAGCCAAAACAGGTTTCACCTTCTCTTCAGCGGAAACGACCACGAAGCCTCCGCCATCGATATTGAAGACGTAGATAGAAGGCGCTGCGTCTTTCGATTCAAAGGTATGAGAAAGCGTCGATGCGACGACATTTCTCTCCAAGCCGACGGAAGTGCTTTCTTTCATGAACATCTCTCCAATTCTCTTAGCTCTTTCCACACTCACGCCCTGAGCGTAAACATTTGTAAAAGCAGTCATTACAAGCAACAGAGAGAATACAAAACGTTTCTTCATAGCAAAAAAAATTTTCCGTAAAGATAAGATTTTTTTAAATCTGAAAAAACGAAAAAAAAATAGAATATGAGATTTTTTTCCGATGAAGTTTGCACCGACCGTCGTTTATGCAAATATACTTTAATTTTCAGGCAGGCATTACGAGCTCCGCTCTTCATACCCGCCTATTATTTTGTCGTCCTTACAGTACTTAAATTTATCATGAATCAAATGCGTGAGACGAGCTAAGGCAAAGTCCCACAAATCTCACTAATCATCACGGATTCTTTCTGTGTTAATCCGTGCCAATTCGTGGGACTTAATTTCTTCTCCCACAAATTCCACTGATGTTCACTGATTTCTCAGTTTCTAAGACTCTAAAAAAACGTTGACTGTTGACTGTTGACATTCAAACCAACTTTCAATTTTCAACTTTCAATTTGTCAGACGCATCAATGTTGAAGTGACCCCAAAAGTTTTTTGTCCAAACTTTTGGGGTCACTTCACAACCTTTTTAGTATTTGCAAGTATTGTTGACACGTCTTTACATTAATTTTCAATTGTCAATTGTTAATTGTCAATTGAAAAAAGGGCTTTCGCCCTTTTTTATCATTCACCTTTATAGAAAGGAAGTTTCACTATTGTTGCAGGGATGAGTTTTTCTCTCACTTTGATGAAGATTTCGTTGCCGAATTTGCAGTGTGCCTTAGCGACATAACCCATACCGATAGCTTTCTTTACAGAAGGTCCCATTGTACCTGAAGTAACTTCGCCTATTACGTTACCTTCAGCGTCGCAGATTTCGTAGCCGTGACGAGCGATGCCTTTGCCTGTGATTTCAAAAGCGCGTAACTGACGTGTAACGCCTTCAGCCTTTTGTTTTTCGTTATATTCACGATCGACGAAGTCGTTGCCGTCAACGAATTTTGTGATCCATGCCAAGCCAGCTTCAATTGGAGAAGTTGTGTCGCAGATGTCGTTGCCATACAAGCAGAATCCCATTTCGAGACGTAAGGTGTCGCGTGAGCCGAGACCAGCAGGTTTGATGCCGAATTCAGCGCCAGCTTCCAAGACTTTCTTGTAGATTTCAACAGCCTTGTCGTTTGGCATATAGATTTCGCAGCCGCCTGAGCCAGTATAACCTGTTGTTGAGAAGATAACGTCTTTCACACCAGCGAATTCTAAAATCTTGAATGTGTAGTATTCCATATCTTCGACAGTTGTTGCAGTAAGTTTCTGCATAGCTTTAAGAGCCAAAGGACCTTGAACTGCGAGTTGTGACCATTGGTCGCTTTCGTTGATAAATTCAACGCCGAGTTCCATACCCATTTCTTGTGCTATTGCTGCCATCCAAGCCCAGTCTTTGTCGATGTTAGCTGCGTTAGGAACCATGAAGTATTCGTCAGCTGCTACGCGGTAGACTAACATATCGTCGACGATACCGCCTTTGCCGTTAGGGAGACATGTGTATTGAACTTTGCCGTCGGTCAAAGCTGCCACGTCGTTTGTTGTGCAACGTTGTACGAAAGCGAAAGCCTTAGGACCTTTAGCGCGGAATTCGCCCATGTGAGAAACGTCGAAAACACCAACACCTTTACGGACTGTTTCGTGTTCAATGTTAACGCCTTCAAATTGAACAGGCATGTCAAAACCTGCGAAAGGAACCATCTTAGCACCCATTTCACGATGCATCTCGTTGAAAACGGTCTTCTTTAAATTTTCTGTATTTTCCATGATATGATTTATTATTGAATTGATTTTTTCTTGAACGCAAAAATATAAAATTAAATTCAATATATACCATTTAATTAATATTTTATTTTTTTCGTGGACACATTTGTTTTTTTAAAATAAAATTACAATATTTGCAGTGCATTTTTTCGATGACTATAGTATATTTTTGTTATAATTGGACAACACTAATCACATTATCATTCATTTGTCATTTTTAACAATTACTGTGAGTATCGGGAAAAAAAACAGATTAGTATTTAAGTAAAAATAGGGAGTAATTTAAAATGAGCGACATCAAAGACTTACTTGTGGAATTAGGTGACAAGTATTTTTCAGAAAAAAAATTTGAAGAAGCATTCAAGCATTATTCAGAGGCTTCTGATTTAGGATCAGCTGTAGGTCAATACAATTTGGCCACATGCTACAGATATGGTTTCGGAGTCGACAAAGACATGAACAAGGCAACTGAATATTACCGCAAAGCAGCTGCACAAGGTCACGAAGAATCCAAGAAAATATTGGAGTCATTCGGAACATCAACAAGTGATGTAACACCAACGGTGCAACCTACAGAATCTGCTGAAGAATTATATAGCACTGCAAAGCAGTACGACAATGAAAAAAACTATGCCAAAGCTCTTGAATACTATCGTAAAGCCGCTGAAAAAGGACATTTCGGAGCATGTGCAACTTTAGGATTCAGATACGACACTGGACTATACGATACCGAGAAGAATTATCCAGAAGCAGTAAAATGGTACACCTTGGCGGCAGAGAACGGAGACAAGCATTCTCAATCTAATTTAGCTAATTGCTATTATGACGGCAATGGCGTTGCAAAAGATTATGTCACAGCTCTGAAATGGTATCTCAAATCGGCAGAACAAGGAAATGAATACGCACAACGTAGAGCTGGCGAAATCTACTACTATGGCAATGGCGTTGCAAAAGACTACACTAAAGCAGCAGAATTATACTTAAAAGCAGCAGAGGCAAATGATAATATCGCTCAACTTATGATAGGCGTATGTTATGGTACAGGTAGAGGCGTGGAGAAAAATCTCAGCGAAGCATTAAACTGGTATCACAAAGCCGCTAAAAATGGTAATTCTCAGGCAATGTGCAATATAGGTTCATATTATTACAATGGCACCAACGTTGAAAAGAATTATAAAGAAGCAGCTGAATGGTTCACCAAATCGGCAGATGCTGGAAACTCATCAGGATTTTACAATTTGGCATCTTGTTACGAGAAAGGTCATGGCGTTGAAAAGGATTTAGGAAAAGCATTAATATTATACCGTAAGGCTGACGAAAAAGGATATCCTTTACTCAAGACTAAAATTCAAGAACTTGATACTGCTGTAAGTAAGGGTTACACCCAAACGGCCTCAGAATTATTTGAAATAGGATATGATTACGACAGTAAGAAAGATTACGCGAAAGCCGTTGAATATTATAGCAAGGCAGCTGACTTGGGGCACAATGGCGCACTTTGCAATTTGGGTTTATGCTATCGGTATGGCAGAGGCGTAGAAAAAAACATGACAGAAGCTGTAAATTATTATCGCAAAGCTGCAGAACTGGGCAGCGTTCACGCTATGGCTAATCTTGCTAACTGCTATTATAATGGTAACGGTGTCTCTATAAATTACGCTGAAGCTTATAAATGGTATAAAAAACCCGCCGACAACAACAACACTTCCGGTTTAAATGGTCTTGGTGTATGCTATGAGTATGGCAGAGGCGTAGAAAAAAATATGACAGAAGCTGTAAATTATTATCGCAAGGCTGCAGAACTGGGCAGCGTTCAAGCTATGGTTAATCTTGCTATCTGCTATTATAATGGTGACGGTGTCTCTATAAATTACGCTGAAGCTTACAAATGGTATAAAAAAGCCGCCGACAACAACGACGCTTCCGGTTTAAATGGTCTTGGTTTATGCTACGAATATGGCAGAGGCGTAGAAAAAAACATGACAGAAGCTGTAAATTATTATCGCAAAGCTGCAGAACTGGGCAATGCTCGAGCTATGGCTAATCTTGCTATCTGCTATTACAATGGTGACGGTGTCTCTATAAATTACGCTGAAGCTTATAAATGGTATAAAAAAGCCGCCGACAACAACAACGCTTACGGTTTAAATGGTCTTGGTTTATGCTATGAGTATGGCAGAGGCGTAGAAAAAAACATGACAGAAGCTGCAAATTATTATCGCAAAGCTGCAGAACTGGGCAATGCTCAAGCTATGGCTAATTTTGCTAACTGCTATTATAATGGTGACGGTGTCTCTATAAATTACGCTGAAGCTTACAAATGGTATAAAAAAGCCGCCGACAACAACAACGCTTCCGGTTTAAATGGTCTTGGTTTATGCTATGAGTATGGCAGAGGCGTAGAAAAAAATATGACAGAAGCTGCAAATTATTATCGCAAAGCTGCAGAACTGGGCAACGTTCACGCCATGGCTAATCTTGGTGTCTGCTATTACAATGGTAACGGTGTCTCTATAAATTATACAGAAGCTGTTAATTGGTTTAGAAAATCGGCACAAAAACTATCTCGCGGCCAATATTTCTTGGGCCTCTGTTATGAACTAGGTAAAGGTGTTACACAAAATTGGCACGAAGCCGCAAAATGGTACAAAGAATCCGCCAACCAAGGTTACATGGAATCTCAATTCCGTCTAGGAAATTTATATTTCGACGGATTGGGTGTTGAAAAAGATAAGAAAACAGCTAAAATATGGTATCAGAAAGCTGCCGATAAAGGACATAAGGAAGCAAAAGAAAAACTGAACGGCATTTGGGCACTGTTCTGTTAAAATAAAAAGAGGCCGTCTCGAGACGGCCTCTTTTTATTTTAACAACACACCTTCATTTCCCAACTTCTTTATATCTTTGCATTAAAATTTTCTCGTATGAAAAAATACCTTTTAATAATATTATTGCTTTTATTATCAAGTGTTAAACTGAACGCCGCTTACATCCTCATTCCGATGGATGAAACTCAGACGAACCATCTGAAGGCTTACGGCGTGGCTTATTGGGTTTTAGAACGCGAGGTGGAGATAAGCTGGCTTCTCAATTATAAAGGCGGCTCTTACCTCATTCCCTATCATGATATGTTTGAAAGAGAATGCAAGCTTCGCAACGTCTCTTTTCAAGTCATCGCTGATGTCCAGGCAGAAGGCATACTCGCTGAGATTGCTGACCCTAACGTCAATATGGACGAGATGAAACTTCAGAAAGTACCTCGTCTCGCGGTCTATGCGCCGAAGACGATTCTTCCTTGGGACGACGCGGTGACGTTAGCTCTCACATACGCTGAGATTCCTTACGACATCATTTATGATGATGAGGTGATGGAAGGCGTGCTTCCGACCTACGACTGGCTTCACATGCATCACGAGGATTTTACAGGACAATATGGAAAATTCTGGGCTCGTTATCGCAACTATCCTTGGTATCAGGAAGATGTCGAGAAGCAGGAAGAAACGGCGCGACGTCACGGATATGATAAGGTGTCGCAGCTGAAACTTGCAGTGGTGAAGAAAATCAGAGACTTCGTTGTCGGTGGAGGTTATCTCTTCTCGATGTGTTCGGCACCCGACAGTTTTGACATCGCTCTCGCCGCCGACGGAATCGACATCTGCGACCTTATGTTCGACGGCGACGGCATGACTCCCAACGCTGCTGAAAAATTAAATTACGACAACTGCTTCGCCTTCACCGATTTCACCATCTCTACAAATCCTCAGGAATATGAAGTCTCAAATATTGACGTGACGCAAAACCGTTCAAAATCTGTAAAAGAGAATAACGACTATTTCTTGTTGTTCGACTTCTCTGCGAAATGGGATCCCGTCCCGACCATGCTGACACAATCGCATGAAAAACTGATAAAAGGATTCATGGGACAGACTACGGCCTTCGACAAGAGATATGTAAAACCGAGCATTGTTGTTTTAGGCGACAACGCTGCTTTGAATGAAGACAGATATATTCACGGCAACTTCGGCAACGGATTCTTCACATTCTATGGAGGCCACGACCCTGAAGATTACCAGCATCTCGTAGGCGACCCGCCGACGGAATTGGACATGTATCCTAATTCACCAGGCTACAGACTCATACTAAATAATGTGTTGTTTCCAGCTGCTAAGAAAAAGAAACAGAAAACCTGATTTTTAAAGTTTAGAGTAGTTTAAGGTCTATCGATATAGAAAAAATCTTTAGACTTTAGGCTTTTATCTTTAGACTTTTCTTATCTTTGCAGAAAATTCGCTATGGATCCAGCATTACTCATATTGACATTAGGTGGTTTAGTCTTTGCCGCACACTGGTTTGCTGAGATATTCAGTAAGAAAAGAATCCCCGATGTGCTTATGCTCATGCTTATTGGTATCGTCATCGGACCTGTTCTCAAAATCGTCGATGCAGAAAAACTCAGTTCTATGGGCAATGTCTTCGGACAGCTGACACTAGTCACTCTTCTTTTCGAGAGCGGAACAGAGTTATCGTTCAGGACTTTGGCCGACTCCATAAAAACCACCGTTAAAATAACACTGATAAATTTCATTTTCACTTTAATCGCCATCGGACTCTTAGGATGGTTAGCCTTAGGCATGAATCCAGGCATCAGCTTCATGTTAGGCGCAGCATTAGGAGGCACATCGTCAGCGGTGGCTATTCCATTGGTAAAACAGATTAGCATAGGAGAAAAAAGCAAGACCATATTAATATTAGAGTCGGCATTCAGCGCAATTCTATGTATCGTCGTTACATTGGCCATTTTCGAATCTTATAAATATGGTGAGTTTAAGATAGGAATGATTTTCGGGCAAGTGTTCTCATCATTCTTGTTAGCGTCAATCATCGGGCTCTTAGGCTCAATATTTTGGTCGATGGTTTTAGACAAAGTAAGAACCATCAACAACTCAATCTTCACCACTCCAGCATTCGTATTTATAATATACGGCATCAACGAGTTATTGGGTTACAGCGGCATCATCTCTGCCTTAGCATTCGGAATAGGATTAGCAAATATGGAACTTATACAAAGCAGATGGCTAAGAAAATTATTCGACAAAAAACCCACCCTACTCAACCCTACTGAGAGAACACTCTTCAGCGAGCTCGTCTTTCTCATGAAGACTTTCTTCTTCGTGTACGTTGGCATATCGATAAAATTCGACAATCTTATTTCTCTATTGATTGGTCTCGGCATCTCATTCCTTTTACTGATATTAAGAATCCCTGTAGTGAGAGTATCATTACATTCCGACATCAAGAATATCAGTAACAAAGACAGAGCTTTCTTATCGATGATGATACCTAGAGGACTCGCCGCTGCAGTACTCGCCACTATGATTTCTCAGTCGGCGCTGCCAGGTTCGGAAAGAGTCAGCAACATAGTATTCTCCGTGATTTTCTTCTCCATCATTTTCACGTCGGTACTTGTTCCTTTACTTGAAAAATCCAAAGAATTCAGAAACTTATACATAAAGCTTGTCTACTTCCCATCCATAGGCAAGAAACACATCATAGATGATGAAATTGAAAATACAGATAACAAGGAAAATTCAGAAAATCTGGATAAAATAGTTTCAGAAGATGAGAAAAACATCATCAGCAATGACGACGATGATATTCCAAATATACTTTTGTAGGAAAAACAATAATGAAATAAACTTATAAATAAAGATTTAGATTATTATTTATCAATAGATTAAGACTGTATTTTTTTATTTTCAAAAAAAAATTAAAAAAAGTTATTTCAAACAAAAAAAACACTATCTTTGCAGTCCGAAAAGAAAAAGTAGAAAAATAAAAGATATGTATTTAACTGCAGAAAAGAAAACAGAATTTTTCAGTGCATACGGAAAAAATGCACAAGACACAGGTTCAGCAGAAGGACAAATTGCATTGTTCACATTTAGAATCAAGCATTTAACAGAACACATGAAGCAAAACAAAAAAGACGTTGCAACCATGCGTTCATTAGTTAGCCTCGTAGGTAAGAGAAGAAGACTTCTTGACTACTTAAAGAAAAATGATATCGAAAGATACCGTACAATCATCAAAGAATTAGGTATTAGAAAATAATAACACCAAGAGTGTTACAGCAGAAAAAAGGCAATGTTTAAGATTGCCTTTTTTTTGCGTATATTATTTTGATATCTAGCTTTAACTCTATTAATTAATACAACTAACAATCAAACAAGACGAAAATGGGTCCAGAAGGAATCAAACAAACCATACAACTCGGCAACGAGACTATTACTATCGAGACCGGTCGTTTAGCAAAACAAGCTGATGGCGCTGCTGTTGTGACATGTGGCAAAACAGTTTTGTTAGCCACTGTAGTAACAGCAAAAGACGCTAAAGACGACGTCGATTTCCTGCCTCTCTCAGTCGATTACAAAGAAAAATACGCCGCCACAGGCAAGTTTCCTGGAGGCTTCTTCAAGCGCGAAGGAAAACCATCAGACTATGAAATCTTAATCTCTCGCTTGGTTGACAGAGCTTTGAGACCATTATTTCCAGACGACTATCACGCAGAAACACAAGTACAGATAACACTCCTCTCAGGAGAAGTCGGCGTGTTACCTGACGCTTACGCAGCTCTCGCAGCATCAGCAGCTATTGCAGTGTCGGACATCCCATTCCACGGTCCTATATCTGAAGTACGCGTAGCATACATCAATGGCGAATATGTCATCAACCCTAAAGAGGAACAACTCAAAGACGCTGACCTCGAACTTATGGTAGCAGCTTCAATGAAAGACATCTGCATGGTAGAAGGCGAATCGAAGGAAGTATCTGAAGAAGTTATGCTTAACGCTTTGAAAGCAGCTCACGAAGCTATCAAAGTACATTGCCAAGCTCAGATAGAACTCGCTTCTAAAGTCGAAAAAGCTCAGACAAAACGCGAATACTGCCACGAAGTCAACGATGAAGAACTCAGAGCTGACATGATGGAAAAACTTTACAAGCCATGTTACGACTTCGCTCTCACCGGCAACGCCAACAAACACGAACGCGAAGATAACTTCAACGCTATCCTCGACTCTTATCTCGCCAACATGAGCGAGGAAGAACTCGAAGAAAAAGGCTCAATGGCTAAACGTTATTTCCACGACATCCAACGCAAAGCAGTCCGCGACGCTATCCTTATCGAGAGAAAAAGATTGGACGGCCGTAAGTTAGACCAAATCCGTCCTATCTGGACAGAAGTCGATGTACTTCCTTCAACACACGGCTCAGCAATATTTACTAGAGGCGAAACTCAAGCTCTCGTCACTGTTACATTAGGAACAAAATTAGACGAACAAACAATAGACGGCGCTGTAGTGACAGGAACATCAAACTTCATGTTACACTACAACTTCCCAAGCTTCGCAACAGGCGAATGCAAACCAAGCCGCGGCGTCAGCCGTCGTGAAATAGGTCACGGCAACCTCGCTGAAAGAGCTCTCAAATCAATGATTCCTGGCGAAGACGAAAACCCTTATACAATCCGCGTTGTATCCGACATACTCGAATCTAACGGTTCTTCTTCTATGGCATCAGTATGCGGCGGTACACTGGCACTCTTAGACTCTGGTGTGAAAATGAAAAAACCGGTGGCAGGTATCGCAATGGGACTCATCACAGATAACGAAACAGGAAAATACGCTGTCTTGTCAGACATCCTCGGCGATGAAGACCACCTCGGCGATATGGACTTCAAAGTCACAGGTACTAAAGACGGTATCACAGCATGTCAGATGGACATCAAAGTCGATGGACTTTCATACGAAGTTCTCACAGAAGCATTGGAACAAGCAAGAGCAGGTCGTATGCACATCCTCGGAGAGATGGCTAAGACAATAACAGAACCAAGAGCCGACTATAAAGAAAGCGTACCTCGCATCGAGAAAGTATGCATCCCTAAAGATTTCATCGGCGCTGTTATCGGACCTGGCGGAAAAGTCGTTCAAGAAATTCAGAAAGTCACTAACACTGTCATCGTCATCACCGAAGAAGAAAATTGCGGTATAGTGGAAATCGCTTCTACAAACAAAGAAGACCTCGAAGCAGCTAAAGCAAAAGTACGCGCCATCGTCGCTGTTCCAGAAGTAGGTGAAATATATCAAGGTACAGTAAAATCCATCATGGCATTCGGTGCTTTCGTTGAAATTTTACCTGGTAAAGACGGTTTGTTACACATCTCTGAGATTGACTGGAAACGTTTGGAAACAATGGACGGCGTCCTTAAAGAAGGTGACAAGATTGATGTGAAACTTATCGAGATAGAACAAAAGACAGGTAAGTTACGCCTCTCAAGAAAAGCCTTGTTGCCAAAACCTGAAGGTTATGTGGAAAAACCAGAACGTCCACGCGGCGAAAGAAAAGGTCATAACGACAATAAAAAAGGAAAAACAGAAAATAAAAAATAAGTATAGAGTGTAGGGGTAGAGTTTAGAGTGTAGAGTGGTTGAAAGTTTAATTTGGACCACATAAACTCTAAACTCATAACTCTTAACTTTTGAACTACTCTAAACTATTAACTATAAACTCTAAACTAAAAATATGAGGCAGTTAAAAATTACCAAGCAAGTAACCAACAGAGAGACAGCTTCTCTTGACAAGTATTTGCAGGAAATCGGAAAGGTAGAGCTCATCACAGCCGACGAAGAAGTTGAATTAGCACAGAGAATCAGACAAGGCGACAAGATCGCTCTTGAGAAACTCACCAAGGCAAACCTTCGTTTCGTCGTTTCCGTTTCAAAGCAATACCAAAACCAAGGACTAAGTCTCCCTGACCTTATCAATGAAGGTAATTTGGGTTTGATTAAAGCCGCACAACGTTTTGATGAAACTAGAGGCTTCAAATTTATCTCTTACGCTGTATGGTGGATTCGTCAGTCGATTCTCCAAGCCTTGGCCGAACAATCACGTATAGTCCGTTTGCCACTCAACAAAATCGGCTCTATCAACAAAATCAACAAGACATACGCCAGACTGGAACAAGAATTTGAACGCGAACCTAATGCAGAGGAAATAGCAGAAGCTCTCGACATCACCGAAGCTGAAGTTAAAGAATCAATGAAAAACGCAGGTCGCCACGTATCGATGGACGCTCCTCTCGTTCAAGACGAAGACAACAATATGTACGACGTCTTGAAAAGCGATGAAGTAGTAACACCTGAGACTGAGCTCCTCTATGAATCATTAAGAAAAGAAATCGACCGCGCTATCTCAACATTGACACCTCGCGAAGCTGATGTCGTCCGTCTCTACTTCGGCCTCAACGGAAGCCACCCTCTCACATTGGAAGAAATAGGCGAAAAATTCGACCTCACACGCGAACGCGTAAGACAAATCAAAGAAAAAGCTATCAGACGCTTGAAACACGCAAGCAGAAGCAAAATATTGAAGAGCTATCTAGGATAATTTATGGGTAAAGTCTAAAGACTAAAGACTAAAGGCTAAAGGCTAAAGACTAAAGACTAAAGGCTAAAGACTAAAGGTGAAGGAGCTGCTGATAAAAAGGCAGCTCTTTTTTTTAAAACCGAATATTTGGAAAACTGAGAACTTGAAAATTTCTCTGTGACTCTGTACGGACGTGGCAAGTCGTTCCTATATGGAAATGGCTGTTGAACTTTGATGCTAACTAAAATATGGTCTTTAATTCATAATTGGCAGGGATAAAAATCTCTCACGGATTGGCACGGATTGGCACAGATAGTTTCTGTGAATATCAGTGAAAACAGTGTTTTTTTTATGGACACATAATGTGCACGGTGACCCCATAACTTCACAACTCCATAACTCCACAACTCCATAACTCCACAACCCCACAACTCCATAACTCCACACCCCCAAAAGACGTGTCAATCATATATTGTTTATTTTCTTGGTATCATCGACACGTCTCTACTTGGTGACTTAAAAAAAATCTTTTGCCTTTAGCCTTTTGCCTTTCGTCTTTTTATTATCTTTGCAAAAACGTAAAAAATTTCGTGTCATGCAAAAGATAATATCCCCTTCCCTATTGTCGGCCGACTTCTTGCATTTGGCTGACGACATTAAAATGCTTAATGAAAGTCAAGCCGATTGGTATCACTTAGACATCATGGACGGCGTGTTCGTACCTAATATTTCATACGGCATTCCCGTAGTGCAGGCGATAAACAAGATGGCGACCAAGCCATTAGACGTCCATCTGATGATAGTGGAGCCTGACAGATATTTCGAAAATTTCAAAGAAGCAGGCGCAGAAATAATAACATTTCATTATGAAGCATCTACCCATCTCCATCGTTCTGTACAGAAATTAAAATCAATGGACGTGAAAGCTGGCGTAGTTCTCAACCCTCACACTCCAGTGTCTGTCTTAGAAGACATCTTGGGCGACTTGGACTTAGTATTGCTGATGTCGGTGAATCCAGGCTTCGGCGGACAGAAATTTATCGAAAGGACTTATTCAAAGATTGAAAAGTTGCGCGACATGATAGACAGAAACGGATATAACACGCTCATCGAAGTCGATGGCGGCGTCAATACTGAGAACGCCTCTAAGTTGTTTGCAGCAGGCGCCAACGCCTTAGTTGCAGGCAACGCTGTGTTTAAATCCGAAGACCCTAAAAAGACAATTGAATTATTAAAAGCATAAACTAAAAAATAACAAATATGAACGAATGTGTTTTAAGTCTTAAGCCAGAAAACGTTTGGAAAGAATTTCACGGCATTTTGGCAGTGCCACGTCCTTCAAAGAAAGAAGGCAAAATGGTTGAATATCTCGTCAACTGGGCAAAAGAACATAAAGTAGAATATATCGTTGAGCCTTGTGGCAACGTCATCATGAAGGCTCCTGCAACACCAGGCTTCGAAGACCGCAAGACTATCATCTTACAAGCACATACCGATATGGTATGCGAGAAAAACAGCGATAAGGTTCACGACTTCGAGAACGACCCTATCGAAGCTGTCATCAAAGGCGAATGGCTTCACGCTAACGGAACGACACTCGGTGCCGACGACGGCATCGGTGTAGCAGCAGCTCTCGCTGTCATCGCCGACCCTACAGTACAACACGGTCCTATAGAATGCATCTTCACCGTTGATGAAGAGACAGGTCTCACCGGAGCAGAGAAACTCGACCCTAAAGACTTCAGCGGCCGTATCTTGCTCAACCTTGACTCGGAAGACGAAGGCGAGATCTTCATCGGCTGCGCCGGCGGCATGGACACCATCATCAAAGTTTATTACAGAATGGAACCTGCTCCAAGAAGAAGCACAGCTTATCAAATCATGGTAAGCGGCCTCAAAGGCGGACACTCTGGCGACGACATCAACAAGAACCTCGCTAACGCAAACAAACTCCTCACAAGAATATTATGGCAAGGTGCTAACGAGTTTGACTTACGTGTTTACGACATTCAAGGCGGTAACTTACGTAACGCCATCGCACGCGAGGCAATGGCAGTGGCTTTCGTACCAGAAGAGTTCCAAGAAGAATTTGAAGAATTCGTAAAGGTAATGGAAGCCAACTTCCAAAGAGAATATCAGGTCACAGAGCCTAACCTCTCTGTCAAGGCAAACGTCGCTGAAACACAGCCAGAGTTAGTCATCGACGAAATGACACAATTCGACTTATTGAACGCACTCTATGCTTGTCCTCACGGCGTGATAGCTATGTCGCAGACAATACCTAACTTCGTTGAGACATCTACCAACTTAGCTTCAGTGAAGAAAAAAGAAGGCTTCTTCTTCATCCAAACATCACAGAGAAGTTCAATCGAATCATCGAAAGAAGACGTCGCCAATATGGTTGAAGCTGTATTTAACCTCGCTAACGCAGAAGTCTTGCATACCGACGGTTATCCAGGCTGGACACCAAATCCTGACTCAGAAATTCGCAAGGTAGCAGAGAAATGCTATAAAGATCGTTTTGGCGTAGAGCCTAAAGTAAAGGCTATCCACGCAGGTTTGGAATGCGGCTTGGTAGGCGACAAAATAGCTGGCATGGATATGATTTCCTTCGGTCCTACCCTACGCGGCGTCCACTCACCAGACGAGAGAATCGAAATCCCTACAGTACAGAAATTCTGGGATTTGTTGAAAGATATTTTAGTTAACGCACCTAGAAATTAGTTTAAAGTTTAAGGTTTAAGGTTTAAAGTTTTTGAAGACTTGCCTTAAACCTTAAGCATTAAACCTTAAACAAATAATTAAACTTTATATAAAATGAGCATCAAAAATTTAGAACCTAATGGATTGTGGAAGAACTTCTATGAATTGACACAGATTCCACGTCCTTCAAAGAAAGAAGAGAAAGTTGTTGCTTTCTTAAAACAATTTGGCGAGAACTTAGGTCTTGAGACCATAGTTGATAAAGTCGGTAACGTCATCATCCGTAAGCCTGCTACTCCAGGTTACGAAGACAGAATGGGCGTTGTGTTACAAGCACACGTCGATATGGTTCCACAAAAGAACTCTGACAAAGTACACGATTTCGAGAAAGACCCTATCGAGACACGCATCGAAGATGGCTGGGTAAAAGCTAACGGCACAACACTCGGCGCTGACAACGGCGTTGGTGCAGCAGCAGCGATGGCAGTTCTCGAAGCAACAGATTTAGTTCACGGTCCTATCGAAGGTCTCTTCACCATCGACGAAGAAACAGGCATGACAGGAGCTAACGCTTTAGAACCAGGCGTCTTGAAAGGCGACATCCTCATCAACATGGACTCTGAGACAGAAGGCGAAC
Source organism: Bacteroidales bacterium (assembly GCA_045592965.1). Classification (GTDB taxonomy): domain Bacteria; phylum Bacteroidota; class Bacteroidia; order Bacteroidales; family F082; genus Limimorpha. Next base: position 19,549 of record JAZNVS010000087.1, read on the forward strand.
TCTACGTCGGTTGCGCTGGCGGCATCGACACTTGCGGTTACTTCACTCCTAAATTCGAAGACGTACCTGCTGGTTCAAAGGCATTCCAACTTATAGTAAAAGGATTAAAAGGCGGTCACTCAGGCATGGACATCATCTTAGGTCGCGCCAACGCTAACAAAGTGATGAATGCTTTATTATTGAAAGCCACAGAGAAATTCAACGCAAGAGTCGCTGACATCCAAGGCGGAAGCTTACGTAACGCTATCCCACGCGAGTCATTCGTGACAATCACAGTTCCAGAAGCAAAGGCAGAAGAATTGTTAGCATATGTTCCTGAGTTTGAAGCTGTAGTTAAAGAACAATTCGCAGCTGTAGAACCAGAAATGAGCATCACTGTTGTTCCTACAGAAATGCCAGCAAAAGTCATCGATAAAGAAACTATCGCTAAACTCATCGAAGCTGTCGCTAAATATCCTAACGGCGTCATCGCTATGTCAAAAGACTTCGAAGGCACAGTAGAGACATCATCTAACTTAGCTATCGTTAAATTAGTTGACGGCCAGATCATGACAGCATCATTACAACGTAGCTTGGTCGATGCAAGCAAAGACGAGTTGGCAGCAGAGATGCGTAAGGTTTTGGAAAGCTGCGGCGCAAGAGCTGAATCGACAGGTTCATATCCAGGATGGAAGCCAAACATCAACTCTATCATCTACAACACAATGAAGAAAGTGTACGCCGACAAATACGGCAAGACACCAAAGACAATGGTTATCCACGCTGGTTTGGAATGCGGCATCTTAGGTTCAAAATATCCTAATTGGGATATGGTTTCATTTGGACCTACTTTGGTATTCCCACACTCACCAGACGAAGCTCTCAAGATCGACACAGTGCCATTGTTCTGGGACTTCTTGGTTGAGACACTAAAGAATGTACCTGTGAAATAATTCACTATATATAATTTAGCCATGAGCCATGAGCTACGAGTTATGGGCAAATAACCCAATGCTCACATCTCATGGCTCTCTGCTTTTTAAAGTAATATTTTCCGTTAAAAATTTCATCAATAATCATCAAAAGCAGAATTATTTCATCATACAAAACATAACTCATTGTTTAGCAATAAAATAAATATTATCATTTTTTTTAATAAAATATTTTTTCTTTAAGAAAAATTTACTACTTTTGCAACTCAATTTAGAGGAATAATTAAGAAGAAAAAATACATAAGACAATGAAACGCACATTTCAACCATCAAACAGAAAACGTAGAAACAAACACGGCTTCAGATCAAGAATGTCAACAGCCAATGGTCGTAAAGTTTTAAAAGCACGCCGTGCTAAAGGCAGAAAGAAAC
>JAZNVS010000088.1:0-3423 GCA_045592965.1 Bacteroidales bacterium
TCGCTTTCTTGTTGATGACATTGCCGAGATATGAAAGATGTTCTTTAGGATAAATTATATTTTGTTGTGAAGACGTACGTCCGTACGTCTCTACAGGAGTGATGATTCTGCGTTCTCTTTCATCACGATGTTTCTCAATGAGATATGTACGTAGCTTCTCGACCAAATCTTTTTTCATCTCACCGAGAACCGATGCGCGGATGAAATAAGACATACGTCCGTATGTCTCTACGGGAAATTTCTGCAACTCCACATCTCGTTGTCTTGTTGTCTCGTTGTCTTGTTGACTAAAACAAAACTCCTCCACCACAAATTCCGTATCGCCCCATTGCGATAGTTTATTCTTTATATTTTCTAACGCCTTCTCCACATTGTTGGCGATTTCTTTTTCGGTAGATAAATATGTCGTAATATATTCTGAATCTGTATCATGTAATTTCGCAGACAATGCAAATCCGTCTTCTGTGTCAGTAAATATCAAGTCGATTTTCATCTTTCTGTTGCCTTGCGATTTCTCGACTTCCTTTTGCCAGACAAGGTCGCTGTTTCTGAAAATCTTGCTGCCTTCAATCTTAAATCGCGTTGCCATCGAGATGTCAGAATTGCTCGTAACAGTCTGACGCTGACTTTGACCCATTGATTTCTTAACTCGTTGACTCGTTGTCTCGTTGGCTCGTTGACTCAGAACAACTCCATTTACATTAAACCCTAAAAGATTATTCTCTCTATCCAAAAAACAAAGTCCGTCGCCGTTATGAAGCGTTTTTCCTGTCCTGATAGTCACTGACTTATTCTTGACTTTTTCTATCGTTCCGAGATATTCTCCCATCGACTTAGGCGAATATGGAGCGTCGATATATTTTTGTCTTCCGTGGATGAAATAGTCGGTGAAGCCTCTTGAAAACGATTTCTCCGGATTTGGATAGAAAGCGGGATTGCTTTCGCCACGTGAGCTTCTGCAAATATCGTCGCGACGTTCAATGATTTCGTCGATTGTCTTCCTGTAAAAAGCAGTGACATTTTTCACATAGTCAATATCTTTCAACCTGCCTTCAATCTTGAAAGAAGAGACTCCAGCGTCGATGAGTTCTTCTATGTTTTTAGAGTTATTCAGATCTCTTAAAGAAAGAAGATGTCTGTTGGTAGCCAAGCGTTTACCTTCCGCATTTTCGAGATTCCAGCTGAGACGGCAAGGCTGAGCGCAGGCTCCTCTGTTAGCCGAACGTCCGCCGATGACGTGACTTAAATAACATTGTCCGCTATACGAGACGCATAAGGCGCCATGAACGAAATATTCCAACGGAACTGTCGTCTTAGAACGAATGTCTTTTATCTGTTCGATGCTAAGTTCGCGAGCAAGAACGACTTGAGAAAATCCTACGTCTTCCAAGAACTTAACCTTCTCCGCATCAATATTATGACATTGAGTCGAAGCGTGAAGTGCGATAGGAGGCATATCCATATTCAACAACGCCATATCTTGAACTATGAGCGCATCGACGCCAGCGTTCCAGCAGTCGTAAGCGAGCTTGCGAGCATCTTCTAACTCATTGTCGAACAAGAGAGTATTCATAGTGACATATACTTTCGCATCGAAGAGAGCCGCATGTCTGCACAGAGTCTCAATATCTTCAATGCTGTTACCAACTTTCTCTCTCGCACCAAAACTTGGTCCGCCAATATACACAGCATCAGCGCCATGATTGATAGCCGCGATGCCTACTTCAAGATTCTTCGCCGGCGATAAAAGCTCAATTTTTTTCATAAAGGAAATGTTTGTTGCAAAGATAGAAAAAAGGCTAAAGTCAAAAGTCTAATGACTAAAGATTTTTTGGCAATGAGTTTTGAGCAACAACTATAGAGACATATCAACGACACAGAAAATAATAAACGAGATGTCGTTGCTGCATATCAAGTGACATAACGATTTCTTAAAGATGAATCAAAATATATTTATTTTATCTCCTGATTTATAATACATTACAAAGATATTTTTAAAATTGTAAGATGCAAATCGCATTTTTTTTAAAAATTGTAAGATGCAAGTTGCAAATTTTATTATCTTTGCGCTTATAAATTAAAAATCACTGTGTTATGAATGCTTTGAAAAATGTGTTTTTGAAGGAAATAAAATTGGTTTCAACAAAATATGTAAGATATTTGCATGATGAAATTGAATGGAAGTCAAGGTTGATAGCGATTCTTGGTGCTCGTGGTGTCGGAAAATCAACACTTGTTTTACAGCATATCAAATTGCATGAAGACATTGACACGACATTATATGTTTCTGCCGATAACATTTATTTTTCAGTTCACTCCTTGTTGGATTTAGCAAATGAATTTTACAATTTAGGAGGAAAAGCATTGTATATTGATGAGATTCACAAGTATAAGAATTGGTCTCAGGAAATAAAAAACATCTATGATTCCTTCCCTGACTTGAAAATCGTATATACAGGTTCTTCGATTCTCGAACTCGAAAAAGGCGGGGCGGATTTGTCACGTCGTAAATTAGAGTACAGATTACCAGGTCTTTCGTTTAGGGAATATCTTATGATTTCTCGTGATATCAATGTGAGAACTCATTCTTTACAAGATTTATTGACACACAAAGTCGAGTTCCCTTATACTGAATATAAGCCCTTAGCTTTATTTAAAGAATATATGAAAGAAGGATATTATCCTTTCTTTGATGATTATGGATATTATATGAGATTATCTTCGATTGTAAATCAGATACTTGAAAATGATATAAAAGATTTTGCGGAGATGACAGTCTCAACAGCTCGTGCGTTGAAGAAATTGATGTATATAATAGCTCAATCTGTTCCGTTTAAACCTAATTATAGTAAGATTTCCAAAGATATAGATGTCAATAGAAAATTAGTTTCCGACCTAATGATATATCTTGAAAAAGCTCAGCTTATCAATATTTTACGTGACAATTCATTTGGAATAAGTTCTCTCGGTAAAGTCGAGAAGATCTATCTCAACAATACAAACTTGTCGTACGCTTTGGTTGGAGATATGACAGATATTGGCAATGCGAGAGAGACAGTGTTTTTATCATTATTAAATCCAATATACGATATAACATCTTCTCCATACTCTGATTTTATAGTGGATAAAAAATATACTTTTGAATTGGGAGGTAAAAACAAGAAACATAAACAGATAAAGGATGTTAAAGATTCATATCTCGTAAAAGACGACATCGAATACGGTTCTGCTAATATCGTCCCATTATGGGCTTTCGGTCTGCTTTATTAGCTTTGACTTTTGAGGGGACATCTATAAATTCCCCGTTTTGAATAATTTTGTCTAACACATGTTGAACTTTTTCAAGATTTATGTTTCTCTTTGGAATCTTTTCGTCTTTCTTTCAATCACATAGCTCGCTATGCTCTTTCAAGAAATACAAAA
>JAZNVS010000089.1:0-20952 GCA_045592965.1 Bacteroidales bacterium
TGATAATTATTAGTTATCCTACAAACAAATATTGTCTTAATAGGTATCGAGATGTCTAAACATCTAAACATTAATATACATATTACATATAACATATCCTAGAGACATATAATATAGGGAATGCGAAAACGCAGATAAAAGGTGTAAAAGTGTTGAATGTGGACGACAGACATCGTTAGTATCTAAGTTATAAAAAATAAAAGTGCAAAGATGAAGTTTTACCTTCACTTTTGCACTTTTTATTAGCACTTACAACACGGATGTTGTAATAGTTTGATAAAAAGAATATTCTATTTTTGAGATGAGAGTCTATCTATTAGTTGATTAGTAATATTAAGAACTAATTCTTTGTCTTCATTTGATAATTGCAGGAGTTTTTTCTCAAGTTCAGAAACTGTTTCGTGAAAAACAATATCGGATTCTATGCCTAAAAGAACATCTGTAGGGATGTGTAAGGCATTGGAAAGAGATATTAGAATTTTTCTGCCGGGTTTTCTGCGACCGGTTTCTATGGAACTGATATAGTACTCATCGGAATTTATTAATTCAGCTAATTGGGCTTGTGTAAGATTCAGCTCTTTTCGTTTTGATTTAATTATGCTTCCAATTGTTTCGTTAACCATATACTATACCACCCTGTACACTTTTGTGCTTTTGTACAATGTTTATATGAATATAGTATATGTTTCAACAAGTAAAACAAATGTGCAAACTATCAAACTTGACAATTTGCACTATAAGATATATTATAAAAAAGTAAACATATATTATGGAGTGCAGAAATGAACGTTAAGTTAAAAAGGCTTAGAGAACAATTGAATTTAAGTGAATCTCAGATATCTTCACTTTTGAATATCAGTAGTTATAAATATAGACGTTTTGAAAATAATTCTATGATGCCTACCTGTGGAGAAATAGTACTACTTTCTATTATGTACGATATTCCTATTGATTATTTGATTTTAGATAGTTTTAACGTGAATAATATTTTGGATTTACCCCAAGTGGTTAGGCTCACTGGGTTGCCGATTTATGAAATATTACAAAATATGGAATCTAATTTATGTGCATATTGTTTGCGCCGGTGTTATCATATAAATTACAGAAATATAAAACAAATTCTTAATAGAATGAAGACAATTATGGGGGGGAATTTATATGATTTACGGGTTGAGCAAGGGTTAAGTGTATTTGAACTCAGCGAACAATTGAATTTAAGTGTAGAATCATATTCTGCTTTCGAAGATGGCAAAAACTTTCCATCGATTTCTGATTTGGTTATGATTTCGATGTTCTTTAACATCCCTATTCAACAAATACTAACAGAAAAAACACAGGACGTTAGCTGAACAACGTCCTGTGTTTTTTGTAGCATTACTTTTTGTAGTTCATCATTTTTTCAGGAATTTCAGGCTGATGGAAGAACATTACGCTAGGAGAATTGACCGACGAAACGCCAATGAACAGTGCAAGAGAAGCGACTATGCTACCCATTGACATAAGAACTTTTTTCATTTGTACTCACCTCCCTTTTTCGTATTTTTTATTTTAGATTCAATTTTAGCAAGAATGAGTGAAATTGATACGGAAAAAACACCAATGTTAATACTTAATATTTGATAGAAAAATACTTTTTGCATTAAGCAACATATTGAAATAACACATAATGCTGTTATTAGAAAATATATGTAGTGTTTTAGACGCTTTTTTTGTTGATTAGTAAAAGGATTAAACGGATGTTCCATAGGTGCAAGACATAATATAATCACAATTGAGATTACTAGCAAAAGAATTATAATCGTTGGAAGATGATATGTGTCAATTTCTTTTGTTGCTAACAAAAAAAGAAAATAGTTCCCAAGTGTTGTGAGAAGACACGTTGTGTGGTGCTTTGCGTGATATCCGCCACAACACATACGTGCGATAATGAACCCTAAAACAAATAACAATGACAGAAAACACCTTTGGACAATAATAGCTATAATAAAAATAGATATTAAACTGACAAATGTAGATATAAGAACTTCAAAGCCATACTCATATATTTCCTTATCCTCTTTAGAAAGTATTCCATGGGAAATAAATGAAATGGTTAATTGTTGTGAAAGTTTTTTATACATATTTATTATTCCTAAAATGGACTTAACAAGTTTTAACTTGTTAAGTCCATTTTAATAGCCTGAATGCGATTTGTGAATAGAATGCTCAAAAGTGTTGAGAAAAAATACCGAAGCGTTAAATGGCGTTTTTTAAATTAGCATTTAAAACGAAAATGTTGTCTTTACAATCAAAGAATACTTCACCATCATACTTTTGAGAAATAGCTTTTATACTACCAATACCATAACCATGATATTCTTTACTTTCTTTAGTTGTAGTTAAATCATTTGTATCTATATTTGCCGCAACGGGATTTTTGATTGATAAGGAAATCCTATCGTTTGTTGATATAATTCTTAATTCTATAGGATTCGGTATAGGTGCTTCTATTTTTTCGGTAGCTTCGATTGCGTTGTCAAGAGCGTTGCCTATCAAAACACCAAACTCCAATTCATCAATTCGTATTTTTTCATTTAATTTAATTGAAAACTCCATAGGAATCTTCTTTTCAAAAGCCATATTAATTTTAGATTGAATTATTGCATCAACTACAGGATTACCACTATTAACTATTGATTGTTTTCGTTTGTTGATGAAGTCAAGATCTCTATCTATTGTTTCGAGAGCTTTTTTTGTTTCTTGGCTTTTAATCAAACCGTAAAGAGCAAGCAACTTGTTTTGAATGTCATGCCTAAAAGCTTTTAATTCATATTGATACTTATACAGTTCTTCATAATGGCTAATTTGGGTTTGAATGTGGGCTTGTGCAAATTTTAAGCTTTCTTTTGTTTCTATATAGTCATTTTGCTTATCGATTAGATAGAAAATAAAAATATTTGCTACAAGTAGAGATATAGCTGCAACCAAGGTTAAAACTTGTACTCTAAAAATGTCAACTCTGTAGCTACACTCCAATAAAAGCAACAATACAAAAAACGATGCTAGCGGGAGGGGAATAGTTTTAAATGCCAATGAAACCGGAAGCCAATTTTTATTATCTTTTTTATTGAATCGAAGTGATAGCACAAGAGTATAGGCTAAAAACTTTGATGATATTGTGCAAATAGCAAATAACATAATGTTTAGTTGTATTCCTTGTACATCAATATTTAGTAACGATGTGCAAGCCAATGCAACGGCAAGTTCAGAAAGGGCAAGTATTACCAACAGAAATATTGAAGAATATATTTTGGATAGAATTTTATTGGTATAAAGAAGAGAAATCAGAAATAGAAAAATTATAGTCCCTAACATTACTATAGATGAATTGGTTAGAAACAAATTGTTGTTTACAAACTGAAAAATCACCAAACCTATGTTGGCTATAAAGAAAAAACGTTTTGAAACCTTTCTTTTACTGATTTTTGAGAAGAAGAGGTTGGCTATATATAACTCAAATGCTATACCTAACAAGTTAACGGCATATTCAAACATACTTACCACTTTCGCTCCTGAATGAATTTATCATATATCCTTAAAGCTTCTGTTCTTTTTCTGACGCTGACCATTACTTTGGTACCGTCTTTGAGTATAATGTCTTCCATATCAAAACGTTTGATCTTATTCATATTAACAATAAATCCTTGGTGTACCTGAACAAAGCCGTGCGGCTCCAACTCTTTAAGCTTGTCTGAAATTTTACCGATGGCCTCAAAGTCCTCTTTTCTGGTGTGAACAATAACGTGACGGTTGTAACCTTCAACATACATTATGTCGTTGATGCAAATTGAATAACGCTCGCTGTGCCATTTGAGATTCAGCGTGGAATTCAATTGATTATATTTGCTTATTGCACGGTTAAAAACATCTTTGAATTCAATTGTTCTTATCGGTTTGACAATATAATGCAAAGCATTTACTTTGAAGCTGTCAAAAACATAGTTCTGATGGCTGGATACAAAGATAATAATTGCTTTGCTGTCAATTCGGCGGATTTCCTCTGCTGTTTCAAGGCCGCTAAGTGTGCCCATTTCAATATCGAGAAAAATAATATCAAAAGAAACCCCTCTACGATACAAGTTGAGCAAAGCTTCTCCGGAAGCAAAAGAGGTTAAATCATAGCACGGTGAGTTATCGAAATAAGAGCAGAGAAGCTTGTTGAGTTGCTCGTGTATGGTTTTGTCATCGTCGCATATACATATTTTCATAGTAATGGTTTACACCTTTCGACATAGTATTACTGTTATTCTACCATTTGTACCAATATTTGTAAACCGATTTATAAAAGTGTACATATTAAATTCGAAAGTGTGTTTTATATATGATAATAATTCTACAAGTATGCACATTTGCAATGTTTGACAACATAATTGAACTGAGAGTTGACTTTTTATAAAAAAAGTGTTAGATTGTGTCAAATCTTTGAAGTGAGGGTGTCGTTATGTTTAAGAAAAAAGCTAGATGGATATCTTTCTCTCTGTTTTTGATAGGTGTATGTTCAACATTTGTGTTAGAAAAAATATTTGAATTTAATCGGTCAATAGAATTAAATGTGGGAATTCTTATTTGGGTAACTGTACTTGCTTTTGGTGTGATTATTTGGATATTAGTTACGTATAAGGACTATATTGACAGATTAAAAAGCGAACAAAAAACTTTGATGGAAGAAAAGGAGAGATTACTAAAAGAAAAATCAAATATAATTGGCGAAAACAAAAAGTATAAAGAAATGGTAAATAATGCAGAAAACAGTGTTTTAATGGGATTAAATTCTGAGGGTATAAAGTATTTGTTGATGGCATTAAGCCAGGATTTATATGAGCCTTTACGAATTGAGTTGTTAAAGCGTGCGGCGTATGATTATCACAATTTAATTGCTGTAATTATTTTGGCCGCTACATATAAAAAAGGTTTAGTGGGTAATGGGAAAATAATTGTTGATAAAGATATAGAAGAAGCTTATCGATTGTATTTTATGATATGTGAAGAGGATCAAACAGGTATAATTGACTGGCTTTTAGGTTTGATGTATCAGACTAATCAAATCGAGGATGCTAAAAATTTATCAGAAGAAAAGCGTTATGAAACAGCGAGAAAGTATTTTGAGTCTTCTGAACAAAAGGGATATCCTAAAGCGATTAACAGTTTGGGAAACTTCTATAAAAAGGGATTAGGCGGACTAAAACGTGATGAATCATTGGCTACAGCCAAATATATAAAAGCCGCAGAATATGATGATCCGTATGCAATTTTAAACTGCGGTCACCATGAATTAGCTTGTTATGATCAAAGTGGGGAAAATGAAAATTTAAAAACAGCAAGTGAGTATTTTGAAAGAGCTTCAAAGTATAATAGTTCAGAAGCATGGTTGTATTTAGGTATTGTTAATGAACAGTATATGCTGTCTGATTCTTCTCGTTTGAATGATGTCAAAAACTACTATTTAAAATCTATAGAAAATGTAACCAATCAATTTAGCGCTATGAGTTTATATAGGTTAGGAAGTCTTATAGGTAGATATCCTGGACTTCAAAATGATATAAACATTAGAGAGGCATTATCACCAATTAAATATAATGATTTGAGAATTGAGTGTTATACAAGATCTTATCAGATTTTTCAAAATATCATAGATAGTGGAAATGTTCTCTCTAATAAATATCAAGAGTGTTTTGATAAACTGGTGGATGGATTTAATAGCATCGATTAACCCAAGGCGGTTAAAAAATCTTATTCACCGACATAGAATAATATGTCGGTGGCTTTTGATTTTGGGATGTTTAAAAGACTATGTAATTAAATAATCAAGCCGCTTATTCGAGAAATATCGGATAAGCGGCTTGGTTTATATTATGTTGTGTTGTGGGTTGTACTTCCCAACCGTCCGTGATTACCTCGTCGTTTTCGTCAAGATGAGAAATCAGCCTGTAGTTTAAGCCGTCGTTTCCGGTAGCTGTGCCGTCCTCGTAAGCTGTGATGCTTGTACCGTTTTCAAGAACGGCATTGTACATATATTTTTTAACCTCGTATGAAAGCTCTTTTAACATATTTTCCTCCTGATTGTTTAGTAATGTTTGTTTTTTACGAATAGCAAAAGCCACCTTGATATTGTTATAAAGCAAAAATCAGGTCAATTGTGAAAATATGCAAAAATGGCTATATTAAAAGCAAAATAGGGGATTGGTAAAGAATAAGGGAGTTGTCTCGTTGATGAGACAACTCCCTAATAGAATTTACTCAATCATAGAACCGTCCCCTGATTGTTCTTATTGATATATAATTGTAGTAATTGCGCCTATTAAATAGCAAATAAGTATAAAACAAAAAACTATTTTAAAAAATGTTCTTTTGTTTTTAGAAATTCTATTATCTTTGCTTAATAAGAACAATAAAATTTGAATTGGCAATAAAAATAAGAAAAGTCCAATTGCATTTTCAAGCCATGATTGAGCTTGTATCTTCATTTTATCGAAAGCTGATATGATTATAAATTCTGTAATGATAATGGATAATAATATGGTATATTTTTTTTCCATTGTTTAATTTTCTCCAGATTTATTAATTATAGGATGTGCTTTCAAGGAATATAGAAATTAACTCATCATTCCAAGCAACTAAATCTAAGCTTATAGATATCTCGAATCCTAAAAGCAAGTATGCACTTACCGAAAAACCTAATGTTGAATTTTTAGATTTGAATTCCTGATTAGCTGTGCAATTGCTTTTTTGTTTAAAAGAACTATTCATAAAGCTACAAGTACAATTACTATCAAAATATGAGTGTTCATATCCTTCTGAATAGGAAAAATCAAAAACCTCAGCTACAGAAATACCTGCAGAAATTGAAGATGTATTTCGGACATAAACCTTTCCTTTGCTATAGGATAAAGAATCTGTTATTGAAGCAACTGCCCCTGCTTCAACAGGAACATTCTTCACATTTATACTTGCTTTACCGCCAATACCGACACCAGCACCCAAACTTGCTGTTATAGCTTTAAGTGGAGATATGGCTATTTTAGCCATTGTTTTAATTGCGTTAACAAATCTTGAGCCCAATTCTTTAAGAAATTTAGGCCAAGTTCCTGATGAATCAGATGAGTTGACAGGATTGTTAAAACAATAAGCAAAAAGATTATAGCCTTGAATATTCTCGCCAGTACTAGATATTTGATTGTCTACATTTATAAATCTTTTAACTTCAGTATCATAGTATCTGTTTTGTAGATAGTACATACCTGTTTCAACATCATAATAATACCCACGATAACGAATAGGATTAATATTGGCAATGTGAGAAGAAGATGTTATTACTGCACCAGTTACGTTAGTGACAGAGACAATATTTCCCCAAGCATCATAGTTATAGTTTGCAACAAGGGTGCCTGCGCTGTCGTAGATCTTCATTACATCGCCCCGCCAGTTACAGACGAAGTAATAGTCTGCCGTTGAACTGCCGTTGTAGTATCGTACGCCGGAGGGGTTGCCGTCCACATCATAGAAGAACCATAGTTTAGATGAACCGAAAGCTTCATACTGCAAACGGGTACCAACATAGTAATAATCGTGCTTAACGCCGTTAACGGTTTTGGAGGTTCTTAGACCGTCCGTATCATAAGTATAGGAAGCAGTTACTCCGTTGCCTGAAAGAGAGGCAAGCTGTCTGCCGTTCTGCCATGTGAGAGTATAGCCTCTATAAGAGAGGGGATTGCCTATAGCGTCATAGGTAATGGCTGTGCCGTTATAAGCGGTCAGCTTGTCCTTCCAGTTGCTGTCGCCGTAGGTGTAGTTAACCGTGCTTGTGGCTGTAACACCGTTCAGGCTGCCCCAAGTCAGCGGATAGGTAGTAACGCTTGTTAGGTTACCGCCAACATCGTAATTATACACCTCTGTGCAGTTCTTTTCAAGGTCATCTGCACGAATAAGCTGATTTAATTCATCATATTCAAATTGCTGAATGGTTATCGGGTCTGTTTTGGTGCTGTCGTTTTGCAGGGTGATAGAGGTTATGTTGCCGTTTGTATCATAAAAATACTTGTAGTTGTATTCGTTTATGACATCACGAAGGATTTGTGTCGTGCGGTAATCGTCACCTTCTGCAACACAGCGGTCAGACATCCAGTAAACAATTTTATAGGTTATAGGTGTTGTTGTGTTGATAACCGCTTTGTTTCTGCGTAGCAGGGAGTCGTGGGAGTAGGTTGTTTTTACTCCTGACGGTGCATAATATGACGAGGGAAGATTATTCTTGCCATAGGCAAAGGTTTCGGTAAGGCTGCTGCCGCCTGCGGAAGAAGTGAAGCGGTTGACATTGTTGTTAAGGTCATAGCCGTATTCTGCGCCGTAAAGCAAAGCCCTGGTACTGCGGTTGGTAACGCTTTGGCGGACAAGCCTGTCCGTTGAATCATAGGTATAGTAGAACTTTTGGTTGTTTACTATATCCTCGTGCAAATGCAGGTTGCCGGTTGAATCGTATTTCCATTTGAACTTTTCCGTACCGTTTTGCGAAACCGATACGATATTGCCGTAATCGTCATAGGTATAATCGATATACGCACCGTTACCGTAAGTTACTCGCTGTAAATCGCCGTTATATGAACCGTAGGTGTTGGTGGCAAGCGTTTGTGTACCGACTTTGGTTTGAGTTACATTTCCGAAGCTGTCATAATTGAACGAGTAATTAAAGCCGTTGTGCGTTATTGTTTTAAGGCGGTAATCCTCGTATGAATAAGTGTTTTGTACTGTTCTGCCGTCCGAAAGTGACTGAGAAACGCAAGTCAATGCGTCTGTATCGGCATCATAGGTGTAGTTAATCTGATTGCCCATTTTATCGGTGTAAGACGTAAGCGTACCCTTTGCATCGTTATAAGAATAAATTTCGGCAGCACCGTTTTGGTCATAAACATACTCGGCAAAAGCACCGTTAGAGGTGTACTGCACCGATGTATCAATAGACATCGTGTTGTTGCCCTTAATGCTCAACGCTGTGGGGTTGCCGTTTGCATCGTACTGGTAGCAATACTTGGTTATACCGTTCTGGGCGAGAGCCTCTGTCATATTGTGCTTATTGTCATAAGTGTAGGTGAACGAATAACCCTTTGCATCGGTGTACTTGGTCAGGTTGTGGTTTGTGTATTCCATAGAGGAATTTTGTTCAGCATTTGCAACAACGGTAGTAAGGTTACCGTCGCTATCGTAGGTATAGGTTGGTGCTTCATCCCTGACAAGCTGGAAGTTATCAAACCAGGTATTATTTGACTGGTAATAGTTAATGGCATAGATATTTATGCTGGTTGGTGTTTTTGATGCTGTCGGGTTGTTTTTATCCCGCAAAGTAAAGGCGCCCATAAGGTACTGCCAACCCATAACGGAACTGTCATAATTAAACCAGTTGAGACAGGTTGTACCATCACTGTAAAGCACTTTGGCACAAAGGCTTATTTTATTTCCTTCGTTATTTCCGCCTACGGGATTGGCGTAAGCCCAGGCACTCAAAATATATGTATCGTCAAGATTTGCCGTGTTTCCGCCGACATATAGCTGCTGATAAACTTCTCTCGCTGTTTTGGGCGTACTGCTGAACTGATACGAGATGTAAGAATCTTTAACGTGGGTTGTGCTTATACCGTCACCGGAAGAGAAACCCGTCCAGAAGGTCGGAACATAGTCATCCGTGAAGAGCTCAAATGAGGAGTTGTTAATCATATTAAACGGATTTGCGCTTTCCCCTTTTTCAAGCTGTAAGCCGTCAAACCATGCTTCGCCAAGGCTGTCCCTTATCATGAAGTTACAGCGCATTTTAGTGGCATCGAACGGTACGGTGAAGGTTACGGAAATCCTTTGCCAACCGTTATTTATAGCTTCGTCCGTTGTGCCAAGCACAGATTCCGAGTGGAAATCTTTGCTTGTTCCGTCGGGCAGCCAATATGTTCCCATAAGCTCTGCACCGAAGTTTTTACTACTTTGCGGAACGACATTTTTGGTTTTTACCCATGCAGAGAATGTATATGTTGCACCGACATCAAATTGGTCTGTTGTAAGTGTCTGATAAACACGTGCACCAGCTTCGCTTGACTGGGATATACTGTTTACATAGTAGCTGTAACGTCCGTAAAGCTGATCTGTTGAAGTGACATAGCCGTCGAAGACTGCTGTGCTCTTCCACTGTGAATTTGTCCAATAGCCGCTTTGGTCAACATTACCC
Source organism: Bacteroidales bacterium (assembly GCA_045592965.1). GTDB lineage: Bacteria > Bacteroidota > Bacteroidia > Bacteroidales > F082 > Limimorpha. The sequence continues at coordinate 10,244 of JAZNVS010000089.1, forward strand.
TCACGCAGATAGTTTCTTGTGTACTGTCCGCCGGTTAAGGATTTGCTGAGTCTGTTAAGCTGTTTTACATTGCTTGCTGTGTTGTTGGCTTTGGCAGCAGTATATGTAGCAGAAGTTGCACCAAGCGATTGGTTATTGCTTGTGGCTTCGGAGGATATCGTTCTGCCGGCACTGTCAAAGCGTGTGGTTGTATAAAGGTCATCACTGTTTCCGTATATGCCGTCTTTACCGGAGGAACGCATAACCGTTGTGCCATACTCTGAATAGTCAAAGGTAATTGTTTGACCGGTTGCATCGGGCGTTTTTTCCACAACACGAGAAACTCGTTTACCGTTGGCCAGCGGAGTATAGCTGAACTCAAGTGAGTAACCGTCAGGAGAGGTGACAGATGTCATAGCACCGTCACTGTCATAGGTAAAGGTTGTAACTTCTCCGTCGCTATAGGTGATACTGGTCAGTCTGTCGTTGACCCACCCAAAAGTCATATAACGTCCGGCGGGGTCAATTATATCACTGATTTTTGCTCCGTCTGAGGTGCAAATAAACCGAACGTTACGACCTGCTCCGTCACGTACTTTAGTGAGTTCACTTACCTGAGCCGATGTGTAATAGTTGGCGATTACATTACCGTTAGTGTCAACGTATTTTGCCAAAGCACCGGCGATATTAAACCAAGTCTCGTTACCTTTATCGTCGGAAAGCTTGTAATAGAAATCGTTGCTGGATTTAGGCAAAGTAAGGGTAAGTCCCATACCGTCTTCATCAACTATAGTCCCGTCGGACTTTTTGAGAAAATAATGTTCTGTTCCGTCACCGTCAATATAAACATAGGGATATTTTGCCTGAGCAGATGAGGAAAGCCCGAACTGCGACGAGGGCAAAAGCTGTTGCTGATAGTTTATCATCCAGCCTTTGCCTCTGTAAGGCATAACGCTGCCGAAAGCTTCATTTGCCATGTATCCGTTATAGACATGGGATACGCTTATGGGTAAACGCTCACCTGATGTTGCAACATCGGCATGCGTGAAGACAAGATTGCCTGAAAAATCACAGATTGAAGCTGTTCCGGCTCTACCTGCACTAAGAGAGGTATAGCTCCAATATGATTCTATACCCTTATTTGAACGGAATACTATAGTAAGAATGGGATAACCTGCTGTGCTCTGCGAATACTTTTCTCCGTAAAGCCAAGCGTATATACAAGATTGACTAAGTTCTGTTGCAGATTCCGAAGATGAGCGTAAAAGAAAACCGTAGTTCGGGAAATCGGGGTCTTCATACCAACGTTTAACAATAGATGTTACGTTCCAATCACGTTGAATCAATGTAGTGCCCGCTTCGCTTGCTTTTAATATTTCGAAATCGGCTGTTATAGATTCATAACTGGGTTTGGTGTTCCAGGTAACAGTGTTTTTGTTCCAACTGCTTGTAACGGCATGCACTTCAAGTGCTGTATCGGGTGTTGACGTTGAATATGCATCAGCTTTAATTTGTACTGCTGACAGCTGGGCGCCAATTACAACATCGCCACGGTTGAGTGTGGGAAGCTCAAACTTTAACAGACCCTGACATTTTCCGGCACTTGAAGAATCACGACCGACCATAATCATCGGATCACTCCAACGGTTTGAGGTCGGCAAGCCTGAAGCAACATATACCGAATCCATAGCAGTATTGGACTGTTCGGTTTGAATGCCCGGATCAATAGTTATTGGAAAGACTCTATCTTTACTGTTCATCCATTCTGTATCGGCGGTTACAGTAAGTTGATATGTCTTTTTATCTAGTTCAGTAAGAGTATATTGAACATCCATAGACAGTTCTCCGGCATTGTCTATGGCAAACGGCTTAGGCATTGTGAAAACTTTTTCTTGAGTTTCAGGGTCAATAGCAAAAATATATCCGTCCTCAAGAACTAGCTCAACTTTTTTAGCGGTTATTTCAAAGGTATAAACATATTGCTCTTGGATAGATTTAATAATTATATTTTCTTTTATGCTGCTTCCAGAGACAATATATTCAAGGTCTGTTTCGTTCAAAATGTTTTCATACGATACCTTTTGACTGACATTGGAAAGAATTGTACCGTCAGTTTGAGAATCCTTTTTTGCAGTACTTTCATTTATTATTGCCGGCTGGCTGTTTTTAGAATCAGACACCAACGAAAAGTCTAACGAATAGTCCTTTGTTTTAATGCTTACCAATTTTTTGTGCTTGGAATTTTTAGCAAATTTTACTTTGAATTTATTATTTTTGGTTTCCAAGATATCTTCATCGTTCTCGGAATCAGAGGAAACAAGCGTATTATTGATATCTTGCCAGGTTCCATTTTCATCCTGATAATGGACTGCATCTTTGTATATGGCAGCTTTTATAGTGCCGTCGCTCATCATGAAGTATTTGATGTTACTGTTTTCTCTTCTGCTTGTATCTTCACCCAATACATAAGCAGTTTCTGAATTGTCTGGTTCTGTGTCGGTGGTTGTTTCTGCGTTTTCGTATTCGGAAAGAATAATTGCCGCCAAAACTGAAAGTGGTACGGTTTGAGCAACAAGCATTATCGATAATAATATCGATAAAAGTTTTACGGGAAGTGAGAAATGTTTCATAGTATACTTTCCTTTCTTAAATTTAGAGCAAATGTGTTGCACATTTATACTTGTCAACTTTATCTAACAATAAATACTGAATTCTAACAATGTAATCTGCGGTTTAGTTGGAATAATATGCGAAAGTGCAAGCTGCTTAAAGAACCATAGGAACGACATTTATAGAATAACTTTTGTATAGCCATTTTCACTAATGTTTAAATAATGCGATGTACACTTTTGAAATAAATATAAACAGTTTTGATTCTTTCGATGAAAATACAGTTATCTATGTTAGCGTCAGAATGAGTAATTTACTGGAATTCTGGACTGTTTTGCTAAACGATCATTGGTTAACATGTATTAATAATTCAAAATTAACAGCCATTCGTTGCGAATTAGTCGTAGCGAGTGGCTGTTATGAGTTTTGAAGTGCATTTTTTAACTGATTGTTGGCAAGCGTACTTAGCTCAATATCCGTAATCTCCTAATTTTGGTTTTAATCAAAATTCAAAACTAAAGGAGATTACAAAATGATAAAAAACAATAACAATATGCTTGAACAATTCAAGCAAGAATGCAAAGTTATAAACCTTAAATACGAATATCCTGGTTACAAAGGTAATACTCAATGGGCTATAATCACTGATTTATCTGAAAATGAATTGCTTTATAAATATTCCAACGAAATCAAACCATTTAGTCCATTTATTCGCATCCCTTTATCTCAAGGAGAAGTATTTAATGAGTTTCATCGCAACGAAGATAAGTTTCAAAAGCGCAACAAAAATAATGGACATATATTTGATTTAGTTGATGGAGAATTTGAAATACATCATAAAGAACTTGCTATTAATGACTTGGAGGATAGAATGATTTTGAATTTTGAACTTTCAAAATTGCAATTTGCAATCAATCGACTGAATCCTATCCCAAAACAACGATTACTTAAATATTATTTTATGGATAAAACAATACGACAGATAGCAAAAGAAGAAGGTGTTAATATTAGTGCCGTAAATAAATCTATTCTCTCTGCATTAGAAAATTTGAAAAAGTTTTTGAATTAAGGTGTACAAAAGTACCTTCTAATTCCAAACAAGTGAGGGGTGTTTTCTCTAAAAAAATATTCCTCACTATTTATGGGAAAAGAGGATACAAAATGAAAACAGTTGACTTGTTAAATGTAAAGTGGGGGGGAATATATCTTTGCAATTTGGGTGCTTCTAAAGGATCTGTGCAATCAGGTATTAGACCTGTTCTTGTTATTCAAAACAATATTGGTAATGAACATAGCCCTACCATTGTTGTCGCAACAATTACGAGTGCTTTGAAAAAACTTAACCAACCAACACATATTTTACTTGATACATCTTGTGGCTTAAAGGAAATATCGATGGTTATGCTTGAACAAGTAAGAACAGTAGATAAGACCTGTGAACTTATTGAGTATATCGGTATTATTGAGGATAAAGCAACCATTTTTAAGATTCAACAAGGTATCTTGGCAGAATTCAACTTGATTAATAGACCTAAATCTAAAAGAGCAATAACTGTTTTATCGTTGTGTCCGCATTGTTTTTCAAAGATTACCAAAAATCAAAACATCTCACTACGAAGAGTTGACCCATTAGAATCCGAAAAGGAACGTTGTGATAAATGTCAGCTTGATTACGGATACGAATATCTGATTCTGAAAAAGCACCATAAAAAAGCTAATGAGAGGTGCGAGAATGGATAAGAGAATTGATAGTAGCTTTGCAATACTAATGTTAGCTGAAATACTTTTGGAGGAGAATTTGATTAACAAGCCGACATTTGAAGCAATAAGAAATAAGCTTATGAGCGAAAATCGCAAAATTAACAATATTAACGAAATCAAATAAAATATAGTCATAACATATTGGAGGTAACAAAAATGAATACAGCAGCAAATCCAACGATAGGAAATCCTTATATTTATTTGGACAGAAACAGACCGAGAAATATGGTGTTTTATGGCAGGGTATCTACAGAACATGAGGCACAGTTATCAGCACTTGAAAATCAAATTCAGTGGTACGATGACCAAGTGAAATATCATCCTAATTGGAATGTTATCGACAAGTACATTGATGAAGGTATTACCGGAACACAAGCAAAAAAGAGACCGGCATTTTTAAAAATGCTTGAAGATGCGAGAGCAGGCAAGTTTGATTTAATTGTTACCCGTGAAGTTTGTCGTTTCGCAAGAAACACAGTTGACACATTGGTAACAACAAGAGAATTAAAAAACATTGGCGTAGAAGTTTATTTTGTTGAGGATAATATTTGGACTATGGATGGCGATGGAGAACTTCGCTTAACGATAATGGCAACATTAGCACAAGAAGAAAGCCGAAAAGTTTCTGAAAGGGTAAAAGCAGGTCAGCAAATCAGTAGAATGAATGGTACAATTTATGGCTGTGGTAATATTCTTGGATATGACAGAGTAAAAGATACTTATGTGAAAAATCCGGAACAAGCGGAAACCGTAAGAATGATTTTTGACATGTACTTATATGAAGGAAAAGGTACTACTGCCATTGCAAATGAGCTGACAAGACGCCAAAGATTAAATGCTTCAGGTGTAAACAAGTGGAATGCAGGCGTGATTTCTCGTATTCTCAACAACCAAACTTATATGGGTGTTATGGCATACGGTAAATCATACAGTAATAACTATCTTGAACAGAAAAGAGTTAACAATTACGATGCTTCTACCTATATGTGTGTTAAAGCGAATTTTGAGCAAATAGTAACTGAAGAAGAGTGGCATGAGTGTCAAGCTATCAAATCACGCAGAGTAAAGACTGCATTTAAAGCAGCAAATGAGCAACGCAAAGGAAGTGGAAAACACGGAGTTAAGGAAAACCGTGATTTGTGGGGTAGTAAACTTAAATGCACTTGTGGGCATTCTTTTAGAAAAAACAGATGGCATAAGAACAAAGAAAAAGCTTGGTCTTATGGTTATCAATGTTATAATCAGCTTAACAATGGCTCGGCAAGTCAGAGAAGAAAAATCGGTGCAGATGATACAGGTTTTTGTGACCAATCTATGATAGCAGATTGGAAATTGGAACTGATGGCAAAACTTATTTTTGAAAGGATATGGGTAACAAGAAAAACGGATATTGATGCTGTTTGTAGATTAATTAAAGAGTGTTATCAAACAGACAGACCCAAGAAAGTAAATGTATCAGGTATCGTGGCACAAATTGAACGCTATAGAAAGAAAAAAGCCAATTTGTTAGATATGAGAACTGATGGAGAAATAAGCAAAGAAGACTTTGCAGAACAAAAGGAAAAGATAGAAAAATCATTGTCAGAACTGAATTCGGAGTATGATAGGATTATGGCTGAAGCAGATAATCCAATAGTTGTTGACGCACGTTGGGAAGAAATAAGAACCTCTCTTAATGAAAAAATAGAATTTTCTAATCCGCAAATAAACCGAGATATAATCAAAAAGTTTGTTGCCAAAATTGTTCCAAACGGAAAAACTCATTTCAGATGGTATATGAACTTAGATGGCAATGAAAGTACAGCTATGGATGTAGTTACTGAAGGCAGAAAAAACAATCCCGTTGTAATGTTTGTGGATGAGGAGGATAAGCCTCCTCTACATAATGGTGATGTAATAGATGTTAACGAATTGATGAGAACAAAAAACAACAAGATGATACCTATTAATACCCAAATGTCATCCCCAGTGTCAATGCAACACAGGCAGCTATAAAGGACTAATGGAGAACTTCTTCAAGTTCGCTCAGTTTACTCTGACACTCGAGGATGCACAGGAATATGCCTATTCCATATCCCCGACAAAGCGTGTAAGAAACTGGCGAGATATTGAAGTTAACCTCTATATTTAAAATGAACTCCGTTTACCGAGCAATCGGTAAGCGGAGTTTTTGCGTTTGACTATACATAAATCAAGAGTCTGTTCACAAAATAAGACCTTATCAAATTCAAACTTGAATGATATAATCATATCAGAAGCTTCGAGAAAAAATGAAAAGGTGAAAACGATGAACAATATTTTCAGCGACAATCTTAAAAAATTCCGTCTTGCAAAGGGCTTGACCCAAGAGCAGGTTGCAGAAAAACTGAACGTCAATGCACAGACTGTTTCCCGTTGGGAGTGCTCAGCAACTCTGCCCGATGTCCTGACCTTGCCCGAACTCGCAAGACTTTATGAAGTAACGGTTGATGATTTCTACAAAAAGAATTCCGTTGCCTACGATAACTATGCACAGCGTTTGGCTTCGGTTTTTGAAGATACACATGATATTGAAGATTTTATCCGTGCGGATGCAGAGTTTAAAAAGCTGATAAAAAGCAATTCCTTAACAACATACGATATGTGGGAATATGGAATAATACATTATTTCTTGATGCACTATGGCAAAGAAAAAGCTTTTTATTGGTTTGACAAAGTACTGGAGCAGGGCGAAAGTGCCGATGAATTTGCTTATTGGAAAACCCGCACACAGAGAATGAAGCTTTGCTCGCAGCTTGGTAAAAACGAAGAAAACATCAAGGAACAACAAAAAATCGTTGAGAACAACCCTAACAATGTGAACGAGTGGAGTCTTCTGCTCGCTGCATATATGTATGCCGGACGTTATGAGGAAGCATACGAAGAATTTAAAAAAGCAGTCGCTAAATTCCCCGAAGAATGGGAGCTATATATTCACGGTGGCGACATTGCCAAGAAGCTCGGGAAATATGATGAAGCTATGCAGCATTACAACAAAGCAGGTGAAATAGGTTCATATTTCTGCGATGAGCTTTATTGTAAGGCAAGCTTGTACGAAGATTTAGGCGAATATGAAAAATCTGTTGAAATGTATATGAGGATTGCGGACACCCTCCGCCAAAGAGGCTACGATGTTGAAGCGGATATGGCAGAAAAGGATGCGGAAGAAGTCCGAAGAAAAATTGAAAAGTAGGATATAAAATTCGATAACCAAAAAACAACTCCGTTTACCGAGCAATCGGCAAGCGGAGTTTTTTGTTTCGTTAATCAATAAATGTTTTTTGACTTTTTCTAAAATCATTAATCATAACATCAAAATCATTTTCATTCATGTTAACATACATTTTTTGTGAATATTCATTAAGAAACTTGCAAATCTTTTTGTATGACAGTTTGCAAGCACAAATGACTTTACAGCGATGGATGATTTTTTGCTTTTTGTTTTTATTTTCCCTGAAACTCATCCTAAAAAAAAGAACGTCATACTTTGCATACACAGCAAAAAAATATGCAATCGGTAAATAAAAAACAGATAGTACTATGGGCAAAAGCAAACCTACTAAAATATCAATATACTGAATATCGTCAAAGGAATCAATTGCAGACTTTATTGTGAGGAATATGATTATAATTCCGGTTATTCCAATTAGTCCGTCGATAATTTTTTTGACAGAATCTGTTTTTTGCTTTGCCGTTGCTTGTAAAATTACAAAAATAAATAAAACAGGTTGTAAAATTAATTCAGCAATGATATGGAAAGTAAATGTACCAGTAATAAACTCAGTTAATGCAGTAAATTTCAAATTGTCAATTAATATATTTTTAAAATAGTTGTTTTCAAGGTTTCTACTCGTTGCGTTAAAACATATAGGAACTCCTGCAAAGAAAACCCATAAAACAATATCTTTTATATATATCCAATCCCAAAAAGGCAAATATGTACATACATAAACAAATAGTGCAGCAAAAGTTAAAACTATTAGAAACGGAATTACCAGTTTAATATGTAAAGCAGCTTTTATAACGGGCATTACTATAGATTTGAATTTTTTGTGTAGCAATAAATATATTATCAAAATGACTACATATATAAAAAGTGCGATTTCACGTGTCGTAAATATTCCCATAAAAACCTCCCGTACTTAGGTGTAAAACAATTATATCATATTTCATTGCAATAATGAAGTCACACATAAAAATAACATTTAAATCTCTGTATACAACCATTCCCACACATTCGACAAAACACAGACCTCCTTGTAAAATGGTGTTACCAAATACAAGGAGGTCATTTTTATGTTTAATAAGAAAACGAAACTGAAGCTCACGGATTTTGAGTGTAACCTTTTAATCAACGGAATGAACGAGTTTCGCAATATGCTTCTTGCAGAGGGCATAACCACAGAGGATGTTGACGAACTGCTCATTAAAATCATCAGCAAATCCGAGGGATAAGGGGTGATACCGTGTCAGACTTTATTGAGGATTTTTACTACGGAAACATCGAGCCGCAGGAGATTAGCACAACGCTCAGTACCGAACTTAAAAGAAAATTAGACTTGCTTTCACAAGTCGAAGAACAGCTTGCATCCAAGCTGACCGATGAAGAAAAAGAGCTGTTTATGAAGTATGCAAGTCATTCGAGCGAGTTCCTTTGTGTAAGCAATGCCGACAGCTTTATAGCAGGCTTCAGACTCGGTGCAAGATTTACATACGACACTTTTATCAACAACAGGAAAGGATGAATGAAATGAATATTACATACCGCACAGTCGTCGATTACAAAATCCCGAATATCGCTCTTTCACCCGAGGACAGCAAGCCCATCGGCAGATGGGGCATTGTCCGCCGTGATTATCTCCTGCATAACAAAAGCGTGCAGTTCAACATAATGCTGATGACCGGCACTCTGACTTCTCACCTTGCCGAAATCGATAGTCAGGCAGAGGAAATGTTCTCCCGGCTGGTTGAAGAAATGGCAAATGCCGAAGGCATCACCGAACAACTCAAAGAGCAAAACCAACTCGAATGGGTACAGCGAATGAACAACATCCGCCACCGTGCTACCGAAATTGTAAACACAGAGCTTATATATGTATAAATGCTAAAGCCGCCCGATTATCTCGGACGGCTATTGCTTTACTCTGCAACCTTGTATTTAGTTCTTGTTCCGTATTTGACCGATGTAAGAAGTCCGAGCTTTTCAAGTTTTAGAACAAAGCTGCGGATTGTTGCATAAGCGGCATTACCAAAGTCTTTTTCAAGCTGTTTAGTTGAGAATTCTTCTGTTCCGTAGCACGAAATAACAAACTGCCACAATGCAACTTCCTTTTTGGTAAGCTCTCCCGATTTCACTGCTTCATCATAAGCTGAAAGGGTATCCGTTGAGTTGTTCATCTTGTTGTATACGTTTTCAATAAAATAAAGCACAAACGGTGTTACATCGATTACACCACTGAATATCTGGTTATCTTCAACCGCCGAAAACGCATCATAATATGCCTTGCGGCTTTTTTCAATCAAACCCGAAAACGGAATGAAGAGAGCTGACTGATATCCCTTTTGAATTAGAAACCAAAGATGCATTAACCTTGCCGTTCTGCCGTTGCCGTCAAAATACGGATGAACATAGGCAAAATAAAAATGAACTATAACTGCTTTAACAAGGTCATTAATGCCGTCATCAGTATTTATAAACTCAATAAGAGCCTTCATAAATTCCGGTATTTTTTTATAGTGAACACCCATATGCTCAATTTGACTTCCTACAATAGAAACGGTATCGTGACGGTAGAATTCACCGTCATTCAGCCTGTCATCGCCTTCAAGGAAATCGCCGACTGTCATCATATAGAGCCAGTACAAGTTTTCCTCCGTGATTTTATTGGAAGTATCGGCAATGAATTCCAATCCCTTTTTGATACCGAAAATTCTGCTTTCTTGATCGTTTTTCGGTGCATAGCCTTTAAGAATATTACGCACGCTGTCACGGCTGAAATCAATGTTTTCAATAGCAGAAGTAGCCACAATTTCATCTTCGGCTGTTTTGACACCGTAATAATTGTTCCGATTTTTTAAAAGCAATTTTACCGCATTCTGACTGACCGCCGCATGGTTTTCGATGAAAACAATATTGTTTCCGTTGAAGTCCAAAATGGGCAAATCTTTGTAATAAAGCTCAGATAGAGTCTGCAAAAACTCTGCAAAATCCCCACTGTATTTGTATTTCATTTTCTCAAGATTACAAAAATGCTTGTCTTTGAGCATTTTTGAAAAAAGCTTTATATCCATAACAAACTCCAAATTGATAGTAATTAGTATCAACTTGTATCAATATATCA
>JAZNVS010000090.1:0-13767 GCA_045592965.1 Bacteroidales bacterium
GATTTGTGGGAGAAAAATATCCAAATCTCTCTTGTTTATTCTGACGATGTTTATTATCTTTGCAAGACATTTAAAATCACAATTTATGGAAACACAAAAATACATAAGATTTGATTGGGCTATGAAGCGCATGCTTCGCGATAAAGCCAACTACGTAGTTTTGGAAGGTCTTCTGACAACATTATTCAAAGAGAAGATCACTATCAACAGACTTCTGGAAAGCGAGAGCAATCAGGAAGATGAGTTCGATAAGTATAACCGAGTCGATATTCTTGCAGAGAACAGCAAAGGCGAATTGTTTATCATAGAGGTTCAGAACAACGACGAATACGCTTATTTCCAGAGGATGCTGTTCGGAGTGTCTAAATTAGTGACGGAATATATCAATAGAGGAGAAGGCTATCAGAACATCAAGAAGATTTACAGTGTCAACATCGTCTATTTCGATTTGGGTCAGGGCAAGGATTATCTGTATCATGGCAAGACTGAGTTTTTGGGAGTCAATACGGGAGAGGTTCTTAATCTCAGTCCGTTCCAGCGACAGAAGTTCAATGTCGATGTAGTGAGCGAGTTATATCCGGAATATTACATTTTGAAGGTTAATGATTTCAAAGGCGAGCCGCGAACTCCATTAGAGGAATGGATATATTATCTCGGCACAGGTGACATAACGAATGAATCAACGGCGCCTGGCTTGGAAGAAGCGCGTAAGAAATTAGAGTTAGCGTTGATGAGCAAAGACGAGTTGTCGGCATATTACCGACATTTGGATAACACTGTGATATTGAAAGACAACATCTACACTTCCCGAGGAGAAGGCCTGCTTGAAGGCAGAGCTATGGGAAGGAAAGAAGGCATGCGAGAAGGAATCAAGAAAGGTAGAGAGGAAGGTCTGGAAGAGGGTCTGAAGAAAGGCCGAGAAGAAACGATAAAAAATATAGTCACAAATCTTAAGTCGTCCGGAGCGAGTGTAGAGTTTATCGCAGAAGTAACAGGCTTGACTATAGAGGAGATTGAGAACTTATTATAAACATGTAGAGACGCCATATTATGACGTCTCTACGTTGTATTTTATGAACAAAGTCTGTTGACTATTGTCAGTTGTCAGTTGACCCAAAAATGAATCACATCTTTGCAAAGTGTTGATAGAAAGCGATGATGGTTTCTATTCCTTTGAAGAAATGGTCGACTCTGTAGTTTTCGTTAGGTGAGTGGATAGCGTCTGAGCCTAAGCCGAAGCCCATCAATATCGACTTGATGCCGAGTACTTTTTCAAATTCAGAGATGATTGGAATACTGCCGCCGCTCTTCATAGGGATAGGACGTTTGCCGTAAGTGTCCATATATGCTGCTTCTGCTGCCTTGTATGCTGGCAAGTCGATAGGGCAGCCGTAGGCTTGTCCGCCATGTAATGGAGTGACTTTAACATCGACGTATTCAGGAGCTACGCTCTCGAAATATTCTTTGAATAATGCTGAAATCTTTTCGTTGTCTTGGTTAGGAACCAAACGGCATGAGATCTTAGCGTAAGCTTTTGAAGGAAGTACTGTCTTAGCGCCTTCGCCGGTGTAGCCGCCCCAGATGCCGCAGAGGTCGAATGTTGGACGGATACCGACTCTCTCGATTGTGGTGTAGCCTTTCTCGCCGCGTAATGCTTTCACGCCGACGCCTGCCTTATATTCTTCTTCGCTATATGGTGCCATGTTGAGCAACTCGCGTTCTTCTGCTGTAGCCTCGATGACGTCATCATAGAATCCGGGGATGGTGATGTGGTTGTTTTCGTCCATGACCTTAGCAACCATCTCGCATAATGTGTTGATAGGATTTGCTACTGCGCCACCGAACAAGCCTGAGTGAAGGTCAGCGTTAGGTCCTGTCACTTCCACTTCCCAATATGACAATCCGCGTAATCCTGTTGTGATAGAAGGAGTGTCGTGGTCGATCATGCTGGTGTCGGAGACTAAGATGATGTCGGCTTTGACTAAGTCTTTGTTTGTGACGATCCATTTGGCGAGGCTGCCGGAACCTATTTCTTCTTCACCTTCGATCATGAATTTAACGTTGCAAGGCAAGGTGTTTGTCTTGACCATTGTCTCGAATGCTTTAGCGTGCATGAAAGCCTGACCTTTGTCGTCGTTAGCGCCGCGAGCCCAGATTTTGCCGTCTTTGATGACTGGTTCAAATGGGTCTGTGTTCCATAGCTCGATTGGGTCGACAGGCATAACGTCGTAGTGACCGTAGACTAATACTGTAGGTAATTTTGGGTCGATGATTTTCTCGCCGTAAACAACAGGGTTGCCTTCTGTTGGCATGACTTCAGCCTTGTCGGCACCTGCTGCTAAAATGCTGTCTCTCCAATATTCAGCGCATTTGATCATGTCGCCTTTATGTTCTGTCTGTGAACTGATTGAAGGAATACGGATCAAACCGAATAACTCTTCCAAAAAACGATTTTCGTTTTCTTTGATGTACGAATTTGTAATGTTCATAATATTATTAATTAGTGTTAATTACTCTATTATCATATGGCGATGCCATAGGTTGTATATGTATAAGCCTTTCAGGCTATTTGGTATATGACGATAATATCATGTCTTTTCCGTCGAAGACGGCGTAGGTGAAATCTCTTATCCAGTTGCCGACAACAGTAACAACGGCATTATCTACTTTATATTGCATCGGTTTATGCTGATGTCCGAAGACGAGGTGTTCTATCTTTGGATTTTCTTTGATGCATTCCTGCGCGTATTTGTAAAGCCGCGTTTCCTCAACAACAGAATAGAAGTTGCTTTCAGCTTCTTTCTTTAATTTCTTGACTCTATGATTATGTGACCATTTTAAAGCAAGACCTATTCCTAAATCTGGGTGGAACCACCTGAACAGAAACTGGTTGAGTTTACATTCAAAGACTTTCTTCAGAAATTTATATCCTCTGTCGCCAGGACCTTTTCCGTCGCCGTGGACGAGGAGGAATTTCTTGTTTTTCAATGTCATTATCATCGGTTCACGATGAACTTGTATTCCTATTTCTTTCTGAAGATAGTCGAAAGTCCATAGGTCGTGATTTCCAGCGAAGAGATGAACAGGAATTCCATCATCAACAAATTGAGCAAGTCTGCCGAGAAGTCGTGTGTAGCCGCGAGGCACTACTGTCTTATATTCAAACCAGAAGTCGAAGAGGTCGCCCATGAGAAAGAGTGTCTCTGTTTCGTCTTTGATAGAATCGAGGAAACGTACTAGTTTGAGTTCTCTTTGGTGTGATTCTTTTAGAGTTGGCACTCCAAGATGTGAGTCGGTGATGAAATAAATCTTCTTTTCTTCTGACATGGTTGTTTGTTGATTTAGTTTGCTTTTAGTCGTTTGTAGAATTCCTTCTGACATAATTAAGAATTTCGTTGTTGAAGTTTGCTTCATCATCCTTATGAAAATTGATTTTGATAGGCAAGGTGAAAACCGGTATGTCGTCGAACTTATTGATAAATGAAGAGTTTATCAATCGCATTGCGTCTTTTTCTGTTGTGATGATGACCTTGTTTTTTCCTATAATGTCGTTATATTTCTCTATCACCATGTCGATGTCTTTCTCTGTGAAGTCGTGATGGTCGTGGAATTGTATCTTGGAGAAGGTGTTGTATTTTCTTTTCAGGAAGTCTTCGAGCGAATAAGTGTTAGCTATTCCGCATAAAAGCAGTGCGGTTTTGGCTTCTTTGATGTCGGTGTCAAAACTTGCTTTACTAAAAGGTTTGAAGTCGAGGTATTCTATGTAAGAATAGAATACTTTTTGGTGGGGTAGAGGCTTCAACGAATCCTCTACGTCTTTTCTATAGTAAGGCGTTATGACGTTAGGAGATTTTGTTACCACAATGATGTCAGCTCTGTTAGCAGCTTTTTTGATGTCTCTTAAAATGCCAGCTGGCACTAAATTGTTTGTGCTGTATAGATTATAATAATCTGTGAGTAGGATGTTTAGGCCTGGTTTGATTTTTCTATGCTGGTAGGCGTCGTCTAAGAGAATCACCTGTGGAGGGTTTTCTTCTTGGATGAGTTTTTCAACGCCTTCGCAGCGATTTTCATCGACAGCGATTCTTATGTCGTTGAATTTCTTAAAGTATTGAAGAGGCTCATCGCCGATGTCTTTGTGAGAGTGATTGCTGTTGGCTAACAGATAACCTTTGGTCTTTCTTCCGTATCCTCGACTTAAAACGGCGACTTTAAATTCATCCGACAGAAGGTTAATCAGATATTCGATATGAGGAGTTTTGCCTGTTCCACCTAAGTTAAGATTTCCGACGCAGATATTAGGAATGTCGTAACTTCTTGATTTCAATAGTCCCCAATCATAAAACTTATGTCTTATGTACAAGACAATATAATAAAGCATCGATATGGGTAACAATAATTTCCTCATAATATTAATAACTCAACAAATGTACAAATTATTTTTGATGAAACAAATCATAAAACGATAAAAAATTGTATCTTAGCAAAAAAAATCGATGATGTATAAAGTTTCAGAAATTTTGAGTTATATAACTGATGTTGCGCCTTTACATTGGCAGGAGAGTTATGACAATTCGGGGCTTCTGTTAGGTGATGGAAACGCTATGGTCGATAAGGTTTTACTCACTATAGATGTTACGGAAAGGGTGATAGATGAAGCTGTCGAGAATTCCATTCATCTGATAATTAGTCATCATCCTCTGATTTTTAAAGGCTTGAAAAATATCCTTACGGATAGTACTATGGGAAGAATTATCTCTAAGGCGATTAAGAACGATATTTCTATAGCGGCAATGCATACCAATCTCGATAATAGTTATTTTGGTGTGAATAAGGTCTTGGCGGACAAGATTGGTTTGAAAGATTTGAGGATACTTCGTCCTGTAGATGCGCTTAGTTATAGTTGCGTTGACTATCAAGTCGGAAGTGGGATGATTGGTGTCTTGGAGGATGAGATGACAGAACTGGATTTCTTGAGTATGATAAAGGTTTGTCTTGGAGTTGGTGCATTGCGTCATTCAGAACTCTTAAATAAAAAAATTAAGACTGTTGCGATATGTGGAGGTGCTGGTTCTTTTCTGATAAATGATGCAAAACGCTATAAAGCAGACGCTTATATAACAGCTGATATTAAATATCATGAGTTTTTCGATGCTGACAATGAATTACTTATAATTGATGCGGGACATTTTGAGACAGAACAATATACAAAACAATTATTTGCTGACATTATTCTCAAAAAAAATCCTAAATTTGCAGTCCAATTATCGGGCGTGAAAACTAACGCAGT
This sequence comes from Bacteroidales bacterium, assembly GCA_045592965.1. GTDB lineage: Bacteria > Bacteroidota > Bacteroidia > Bacteroidales > F082 > Limimorpha. The sequence goes on from JAZNVS010000090.1 coordinate 5,291, forward strand.
TCATTACTTTGTACAATAATTAAATTTTTAGATATATGGAAGAAAATAAATTGAAGACTAACGAAACTGAAGAACAAGTTGAAATTACTGTTGAAAGAAAACTCGTCGAATTATATACGTTGCAACAAGTCGATTCACAGATAGATAAGATTCGTATTATCCGCGGTGAGTTGCCTCTTGAGGTTCAAGACCTCGAAGACGAAATTGCTGGTATGGAAACTCGTATAGAGAAATATAATGAAGAGCTGAACAAATATGCTCAAGACATAGCTGAATACAAGAACAAAATCAAAGAAGCTACAGCTCTCATTAAGAAATATGAAGAACAACAAAACAACGTTCGTAACAATCGAGAGTATGAATCATTGACCAAAGAAATAGAATACCAATCATTGGATATTCAACTCTGTGAAAAACGTATCAACGACAGTAACAAAAAGTCAGAACTCGTTAAGGCTTCTTTGGAAGAAACAAAAGCACGTCTTGAAGAACGTAAAGGTGACTTGGAGCTTAAGAAAAGCGAGTTGTCCTCAATAGTTGAAGAAACAGAAAAAGAAGAAGAAGAACTCATGGCTCGTTCAAAAGAAAGCGAACAACTTATAGAAGAACGTCTTCTTGCTGCTTATAAACGTATCAGAAAGAATGCTCGCAACGGTTTAGCTGTTGTTAAAATTGAACGTGATGCTTGCGGTGGCTGCTTCAACAAAATCCCACCTCAACACCAATTAGACATCCGCATGCACAAGAAAATCATCGTTTGTGAATACTGCGGCCGTATCTTGATTGACGAAGATATCGTTGGAATGTACAATAACAATTGATATAAAGATATATGTAAAAAAATAGAGGCATCGTAAGATGCCTCTATTTTTGTTTTGTTGAGTCTAGTCTCTAATTCAATCTGAATTTGAAGGTGACTAATAGGTTGTGCATATTTGTTGTTTCGTTCACTGTCAAATCTGTAGCCATATCGTAGTATGCGGTGTATTGAGAGTATAGGTTGTAGTTGTGTTTTTGCATTGCATAGACATAAGCAAAGTCGATGGTGAAAAAATGTTGAGAGAATCCGAAGCCGCATGAAAGAGTTTCTCTTCTATAATCAGTGTCTTCTATGCCGTAAGGGCTTCCGTAGAATGAGTAACCTCCTCTGAAACAATAGTTCTGATAACGCCACTCAGTACCGACTCTGAGATTCATCGTAGGCTTGAATGTGTTTCTTATACCTATGTTGTATAAAGTGTAGTCATAATCGTCAGCTGCCAGCATTATTTGTCTGTAATCTACATATTCGTAGTCGGCTGTCAACATTCCGTAGTTGCCGAAGATGAAGGCTGCACTGCCGTTAAGTCTCCAAGGTGTCATCATGGAATAATTGAAGTATGCTGTAGGTGTTATGAATTCCTCATATATTTCATATTCTTCCAAATGAGCAACAGTCTGTGTTCTCCAGTAGTCGGTTAATTCGTATAATGTAGGAGTGTGTACAGATGCGCCGAGACGAACCCATCGTGCCAGGTAAGCGATGATACCTGCTTTTCCGTTGACGCCCCATCCTGTTGTCGACATTATGTCTTCTTGAAACCAGTAGTTGTTGTGAGTGTCTGTAGAGAAGTCTTCTTCGTAGTCGTTCACTTTGTAGCTGTTGACGTAAGGCATATTGATTGATAAACCTAGGAAGATTCTATCGTTGAAGTTGATGCTCGACGATACAGTCCATTCATTGGTGCCACCCCAAGAGTTGACGGCTTTGAGTTGTCTTAAACCGCCCATCGGGACTGGTGATGATAATCCGCCGTCGCTTTCAAGGTTGATGAGATAAGTCTGCCATAAAGGATAGATATAAGAAGGTGAGTATTGTTCCAACTCAGCGTCATTATAGATACCGTTTTCAGCTATCTCAAGGAGATAAGCATCTATCAATGAGTTGTTTTCGTTGTATGCGTTAACGAAGATGCTGTTGTTAAAATTGTTGGTTCTGTTCATTCCGAAAGCCCAATTAGTCACATTTTTATCAGACTTGTTGATGCTGACGTAACCGAAACTGTTGTTTGAAAATTTGATTTTTGAATCTGTGGATAGTTCTCCGCTTAGTTCAGACTTGGTGTAAGTCGTTATAATGGAAGGTGTGTAGCTAAATGTATGCTTTCTGAATAATCCTAAGCCAGCAGGGTTGATGCTGATGGATGAGAAGTCTTGACCGACAGCGCCCATTGCGTTACCCATTGCTGCACTTTTTGCTGTGCCTTGATAATATGATGTTGAGATGTTATATACATCATTGATGTTCTGAGCGCTGATGTATAAAGGCACCATTGCTAACAATATCAAAATAATTCTTCTCATAACTATTGATTTTTTATCATTTATCTTCTACTACCGCCAACTCTTGCGCCGCCGCCACCAATGCTGCCACTTCTAGAACCGCCGTTGAAACTGCTGCTGCTTGTTGTGCCGCTGCTAGGTCTGCTGATGCTAGAATTGCTTCTTTGTGTGTTGTTTATGGTAGAAGAACTTCTGTTGTTAGTGTTATTGCTCCTTACGTTGATAGAGGTGTTGTTTCTCTCTGTTGTTGAGCTGGAGTTAGGTCTTACGTACTCAGAGCTTGAACGAACTTGTCTGTTGCTGTTGGCAGGTGTGTATGACTTACGTTCTGAAGATGACGATGGTCTTACTGAGCTGCTGTTGTTTGTGCTTGTTGGTCTGTTATATCTGTTTTGAGCGTTTGATACTCTTTCGTTAGCCGACATGCGTGGTGTTGTTGTGCTGATAGAGCTGCTTGAAGGTCTTGTGTTGCTTGAAGGTCTGTTGTCGACTCTTGCAGCGCTAGTTGGTCTTGTCGCAGATGATGTAGAGACGTTTCCGTTTCTGTTTGTATTAAGTCCAACTGATGAAGGGCGGTTGCTGTTGTTTGCTACATGTAATCCTCCACCGCTTGGTCTGGGTCCGTTAGGATTGATACCGCCACCACCTGGATGTGGATGATGACCGCCTGGATAATACGGAGGATACACTGGGTAATGATAGTGAGGGTAATAGTAGATTGGATGGTAGAATGGATCATAATAATAAGGAGTCCACCACCAGTCGTAGTACCAATTATAATATGAAGAATAATAATAAGGGTATCCGTAGCCGAATCCTACGTAAGCTCCGTAAGGGAATCCTACACCGAAGTAAACGTTGGTATTACCTCCGCCATAGAATCCACTTTCTTCCTCGTCGTCATCATAATAATAATCGTAATTGTCTTCCGGGTAACCGCTATTGGTCTTTCCGAGATAGCTCTCGTCGTAATAAGTCTCTGTACTTGTGTAAACAACGCCGTTGGTGTCGGTTACTGTTTCTGTCTTTTCATAGAGAGGTCCCAATTTCGATTTTTGTGTTGTGTCTTCACTATAATACGATTGGTAGTCGTATTGTGAATTGCTGCTTATCATTGCGGTGTTGAAGGTCCCGTTGTTTGATACTACTAACTCTTTGTTTAATTGGTCGTTTTTGTCGAAAGGAGAATAGTAAGCATCGTCTTTGATAACGTTATTGCTTGTTGAGCAGGATGCTAGCAGCGCAATTGCAGCAATGATAAAAATTTTAAATCGGTTCATTTTTATACTATTTAAAGTTATGAATACATGCAATTTTTTTTTATTTTTGCAAGCGTAAAAATACACAAATACTATACCAAAATAACGATGGCAAAAGAATTAACATCTCGTCAAGAAAATTATTCCCAGTGGTATAATGATCTTGTTACTAAAGCTGATTTGGCAGAAAATTCTGCTGTTAGAGGTTGTATGGTTATCAAACCTTACGGATATGCAATTTGGGAGTTCATGCGCGACGCTCTCGATAAAATGTTTAAAGACACAGGTCATGTCAACGCTTATTTCCCATTGTTCATTCCAAAGAGTTTCTTCAGCAAAGAAGCAAGTCACGTTGAAGGATTCGCTAAAGAATGCGCTGTTGTAACTCACTATCGTCTTAAAAACAATCCTAATGGCTCGGGTGTCGTCGTTGACCCTGAAGCAAAACTCGAAGAAGAACTTATAGTACGTCCTACTTCAGAGACAATCATTTGGGATACTTATCGCAACTGGATTAAGAGCTACAGAGATCTCCCTATATTGGTTAACCAATGGGCTAACGTGGTGCGTTGGGAAATGCGTACTCGCTTGTTCCTCCGTACGGCTGAGTTCCTCTGGCAAGAAGGTCACACCGCTCACGCTACAAGAGAAGAGGCTATGGCAGAAGCAAGAAAGATGCTCGATGTTTATTCAGAGTTCGCTGAGAAATATATGGCTCTCCCTGTCATCCGCGGTATAAAGTCTGCTAACGAACGTTTTGCTGGCGCTGAAGAGACCTTCTGTATCGAAGCTATGATGCAAGACGGTAAGGCTTTGCAAGCTGGTACCTCTCACTTTTTGGCACAGAACTTCGCTAAGGCTTTCGATGTGAAATTCTTGAATAAGGAAAATAAATTAGAATATGTATGGGCTACTTCATGGGGTGTCTCAACTCGTTTGATGGGTGCTCTCATCATGGCTCACTCCGACGATAACGGCCTCGTGCTTCCTCCTAAAATCGCTCCTATTGAAGTGGTTATCGTCCCTATCTATAAAACAGACGAACAAAGAGAAACAGTGGCTAACTACTGCGGCGAACTTAAGAAACGCCTCGAAAGCAGAAGAATGCGCGTGAAGTTCGACGACCGCGACACTCAAAAACCTGGATTCAAATTCGCCGAATGGGAACTCAAAGGTGTGCCAGTACGTATAGCAGCAGGTCCTCGTGACGTGGAAAACAACTCCGTCGAAATAGCTCGCCGCGATACTCTCGAGAAAAATACTGTCACAATAGATAATATCGAAGATTATATCACAAACCTCCTCGACGAGATTCAAAATAATATCTACCAGAAAGCTCTCGACTTCCGTAAGTCAAGAACTGTTAAAGTCGATACTTGGGAAGAGTTTAAAGAACAAATCGAGAATAGTATGTTCGTTTACGCTCACTGGGACGGCACCGGCGAGACAGAACAAAAGATTAAAGAAGAAACAAAAGCTACAATACGCTGCATTCCTTTGGACGACGACTTCGAAGACGGTAAATGTATCTATTCTGGTCAGCCTTCAAAACGCCGCGTAATATTCGCAAGAGCGTATTGATAATTAACAATTAACAATTTACAGTTGTGGATATTTGTAATTGTTAATTGTAAACTGTTAATTGTTAATTGAAATAATTCTGCCAAGGGCATCTGGAGAAATATATGAGTTAATCTCCGGATGCCCTTTTAATATACGTTGCCAGAAAAATCTTTGCTGCTTTAAGGCACTGAGACTTTTCGTCTTTTTCCTATCTTTGCAAAAAAAATATTATATGAACGACAATATAAATTCCAATAGCAAACAGCCAACATCCAATAGCCAAAGTTCAACAGGTGCTTTCCAGAGATTATTGGATATTATGGACCGACTCAGGGTGGAATGTCCTTGGGATAAGAAACAGACTATCGAGAGTCTGCGTCACCTCACTATAGAGGAAGTCTTTGAATTAAGTCAGGCTATCGTCGATGAGGATTATCAGGATGTTAAGAAAGAACTCGGCGATATTATCATGCATATCGTCTTTTATTCTCGCATCGCGGAAGATAGAAAACTCTTCACTATCGACGACGTTATAAACGGTATCTGCGAGAAACTTATTATTCGTCATCCTCATGTCTTTGGCGATACTTCTGTGAAAAACGCGGAAGAAGTAGCCGACAACTGGGAGAAGATAAAACTCACGAAAGAGCATAACAGAAGCGTTCTCGGAGGAGTTCCTAACGCCTTGCCTGAATTGGTGAAGGCTTATCGTATGCAGGAGAAAGCTGCTGGCGTGGGCTTCGACTGGGAAAAAAGAGATGATGTCTGGGATAAGGTAGAGGAAGAGATAGGTGAGCTTAAATACGAAATTGAGAACGAGGGCTCTAAAGAAAGATTAACAGAGGAGTTCGGCGATCTGATGTTCGCACTCGTTAATTATTCTCGTTTCATAAAAGTCAACCCGATGGACGCTCTTGAAGTGGCTAACAAAAAATTCAAAAGACGTTTTAACTTCGTAGAGGAGAAAGCCAGAGAGATGGGAAAATCGCTCGTTGATATGAACCTCGATGAGATGAACGAACTTTGGGAGATGGCGAAGAAGAATTGACAATTGACAATTAACAATTGACAATTTATAGAAATTCCCTTGATGAAAAAGATTTTTCTCATATTATTTTTGTTGACGGTTGTTTGTAATCAGCAGTCGTCGGCTCAGAGTTCAGAGCTCAAAGTTCAAGGTTCAGAGTGTGAAATCTTATTAAGTAAAAGTTATCTTAAATCCTACTGGCATTCGGGATTGACGGTTCTCGGGCAACCTTTGCATTACGACTGGAAAGACTGGACTGTCTTCGGCGGAATCGCGACCGCAACGACGTTGGCTTTCGTCTATGACGACAAGATTTTTAATTATATCGACAAGACTTTTACCAATTCGCAATCTAACACCATTTCTCAATATTCAGATATTTACGGCGAAGAGTTGTTTATTGTTCCTTCAATAGCATTGACTTACGGAATCGGGGCGATCGCTAAAGATACTCGTCTTAAAAATATGTCGCTCGCTACATTGCAATCTTTCATCTTCGCCGAAGTGGCTTCCGCTGGAATAAAGGTCTTGACTTGTAGAGAACGACCTGATGCCAATAGCCAACAGCCAACAGCCAATAGCCAGAGTTGGCTTGGTCCTTTCGCGACATTTGAAAGCACGTCGTTTGTTTCGGGTCACTCCACACGAGCTTTCGCCTTGGCGACGACGGTAGCGGGCTTCTATCCGGAGAAGAAATGGATTGGAATCGTTTCTTATTCTTTAGCGACAATGACTTCACTCGGACGCGTAATTAGCAAAGAACATTGGACTTCCGATGTGATAGTCGGAGCTGCGTTAGGATATTTCATCGGAAGAGGTGTCGTGAAGTTTAACGAGAAAATAGGAAATATAAATCAAGTCAAGATAGAACCTATAGCTACGAATTATGGAGTCGGGATTGCGGTGAGGTTTTAACAATTCATAATTCATAATTCATAATTCATAATTGAGGCAATACGTCGTAATAATTATGCATTATGAATTATGCATTATGCATTGAAAAAAAACTTTAGTCTTTAGTCTTAGTCTTTAGTCTTTTTATTATATTTGCACAATCTAATTATTAGTAAATCATTGAGAAGAAATGGGTGAATTTTGGAAGAGATTGATATTCGGGGCATTATTTGTTATCGTAGTATTAGGCAGTATTATTATAGGCAGGTATGCGGCATCGTTGATGCTTATGCTTGTCGTGATGATGGCATCATCGGAAGTTGCCAATCTCTTTCCGCATGAACCAAACAAATCGCTGAAGGATGTTGTCGGGTGTTGTTCCGTGATGTTGTATGTTTTCTTCTTCGTCCTTTCGCGCAACTTCGATTCTATAGAAAGTGGCATTTATATCGCACCTATATTTTTCTTTGTACCTTTACTAATAGCGTTATTCTCAAAAAAACACGATTACGTCAGCCTTGTCGGTGCTTCGTGGCTTTCAATGATTTTCGTTGCTATGCCATGCGGTATCATGACGTTGTTTTATAATGAAGAATTGATGGGGACTGATAAAGGCTGGGTGCTGCTGATATTCGCTTATATCTTGATTTGGGTCAATGATATTTTCGCATATCTCACTGGTAGTGCGATAGGACGTCATAAGTTATGTCCGAGAATTTCTCCTAAGAAGACGATAGAAGGCAGCGTTGGCGGTGCGGTTTTTACAATGCTTTTTGCATATTTTATCAACCGTTTCTTACTTAATGTCTTCTTCTTTGATAATTTAATCAGCAACGTTGAGGTTTTATTTTTAGCCTTAGGAGTCGTCGTTTTCGGAACGCTCGGCGACCTCACAGAGTCTATGATGAAAAGACATGCAGGCGTGAAAGACTCTGGTAGTCTCATTCCTGGTCATGGCGGCATATTGGATCGTTTTGATGCAACATTCATGGCGATGCCTTTCGTTTTTATATACCTATTATTAATATAACGCGACAATCATGTACATACATAAAAAAGGTTACGGAGTCATCACGACAGTGGTTTTGATAGCGGCGATAATAGTTGCTGCGGTTTTACTTTTACTTCCGATAAAATGGCTGCAAATAGTAATAACGCTATTCTGTTCTGTGGTGGCGTTTTGGAGTTTCACCTTTTTTAGAGTGCCTACAAACAGAACGACTACGGTAGAAGAAAACGCTGTGGTGTCGGCAGCTGACGGCGAAGTCGTCGTGATAGAAGAAGTGGAGGAGACGGAATATTTCCATGACAAGAGGATACAGATTTCGATATTTATGTCGGCATATAACGTTCATGTCAATTGGTTCCCTATGAATGGCGTGGTGAGTTATTACAAATATCATCCAGGAAAG
>JAZNVS010000091.1:0-2531 GCA_045592965.1 Bacteroidales bacterium
AATACTTATAATTAATTTTATAATTTTGCATACGGAAGATAAGGATGGTGACTCTGTCCTTGTTTTTCTTTTTTGCAGACAGAAATAATTATAAATAAGATAGATATGAAACAGATTATCGAATGTGTTCCTAATATCAGCGAAGGTCGCGATATGAACATCATCAATCAGGTGACAGCCGAGATTGAAAAAGTTGAAGGCGTGAAACTTTTGGATGTCGATCCAGGTGCAACGACAAACAGAACAGTTATCACTTTTGTTGGTGAGCCTAAGAACGTTTGTGAGGCAGCATTCCGCGTAGTGAAGAAAGCCGCAGAACTTATCGACATGCGTAACCATCACGGTGACCATCCTCGTTTCGGTGCTACCGACGTCTGTCCTTTGGTTCCAGTATCAGGCATCACAATGGAAGAGGTCGTGGAATACGCACGCCAACTTGGTGAGAGAATCGGCAACGAATTGGAAATTCCAGTATTCTGCTACGAAAACGCTGCTTTCTGCTCAGAAAGACGTAACCTCGCAGTATGCCGTGCCGGTGAATATGAAGCTCTTTCAGAGAGATTGAACTCTGGCAACTGCAAACCTGACTTTGGTCCAACAGAATTCAATGCTCGCGTCGCTACCACAGGCGCAACAGCAGTTGGAGCACGCGACTTCTTAGTAGCTATCAACTACAACTTGAACACAACATCAACACGTCGTGCCAATGCTATCGCTTTCGACGTGCGTGAAAAAGGTCGTCCGATGCGTCAAGGTCCTAAAGTGACAGACAAACCTGTTAAAGACGAAAACGGCAACCCAGTCATGATTCCAGGTTCATTGCCAGGAACAAAAGCTATCGGCTGGTTCATCGAAGAATACGGTATCGCTCAGGTCTCAATGAATATCACCAATATCGCTAAGACTCCAGTTCACGTTTGTTTTGAAGAAGTATGCGCTAAGGCAGCAGCACGTGGAGTCCGCGTAACAGGATGTGAGATAGTAGGTCTCGTTCCTAAGAGCGTTCTCATCGACGCAGGTCGTTTCTATCTCGCAAAACAAGAACGTTCTTTAGGTGTCAGCGAAGACGAAATCATGAAGATCGCTATCAAATCGATGGGTCTTGACGATTTGAAACCTTTCAACCCACAAGAAAAAGTTATCGAGTTCATGATTGAAGACCACACACAGAAGAAGTTAGTCGACATGACATGTGCAGGCTTCGCCGATGAGACAGCAAGCGAAAGTCCAGCTCCAGGCGGCGGTTCAATCTCAGCATATATGGGAGCTCTCGGCGCATCATTGGCAACGATGGTAGCTAACCTCTCATCACACAAACCAGGCTGGGACGACAGATGGGAATACTTCTCACAATGGGCAGAGAAAGGTCAGGCTATAAAGAACCAACTCATTCATTTAGTTGACGAAGACACCAACGCATTCAATAAGATTATGGATGCACTCGGTTTGCCAAAGAAGACCGACGAAGAAAAAGAAATCCGCAAGCAAGCTTTGGAAGACGCTTCAAAATACGCTATCGAGGTTCCTTTCAAGACAATGGAAGTAGCATACTCAGCATTTGAAGTCGTTGAAGCAATGGTCAATGACGGCAATCCGGCTTCAGTGTCAGACGCAGGCGTTGGCGCAATGTGCTGCAGAAGCGCTGTCATGGGTGCATATTTGAATGTTAAGATCAATGCAGCAGGTATAAAAGACAGAGAGTTCGCTGATAAAATGGTTCAAGCAGGTGCGGAAATAGAACGCAAGGCTATGGAAAAAGAAGCCGAACTCTTGGTTAAAGTAAATAAAATTATCAACAAAGAATAAGTAATTATTTGATAATCAGAATTGGTGATTGTTGAATAATAAAAATAAAAATTTGGAAAAAAAGTATTGGCATTTAAGAAATAAATGTGTATTTTTGCAATCCAAAATCTGAAAGGAATAGAAAAATGGCAAAGAAGACAAAAGACGCACGTGTACAAGTAATATTGGAATGTACAGAGCACAAGGCAAGCGGTATGCCTGGCACATCTCGTTACATTACAACGAAGAATAAGAAAAACACACCAGAAAGATTGGAACTTAAGAAATATAACCCAATCTTAAAGAAAATGACTGTTCACAAAGAAATTAAATAAGGATTAAGCCATGGCAAAGAAAGTTGTTGCAACATTGCGTACTCTCGGTAAAGAGTATTCAAAGGTTATCAGAATGAAGAGATCAGAAAAAACCAACGCTTATTATTTCGAGGAAACAATCGTTCCTATCGATCAGGTACAAGAATTCTTAGCAAAGAAATAATATAGGTTATTTTTTGAGCACGATACAATAGCTTCTCCGAGAAATCGGGGGAGCTTTTTGTGTTTTCGCTTGGCTAAAGTCTAATGTCTAAAGACAAAAGGGATGATAAAAAATCTTTCGTCTTTCGTCATTTGCCTTTAGACTTTTCTTATCTTTGCTTAAAAGACTCCTTAATGAAAAGATTTGTACTTGCATCGTTTATATTATTGACATTTATATCGTTAAGTGCTCAGAATAAACTGAAGAAT
>JAZNVS010000092.1:0-16613 GCA_045592965.1 Bacteroidales bacterium
ATGCATAACTTTGAGGTTTTGACTGCAAAGTTACCATCAACAATTTCAAATCAAAAAATCAAAGAACGCTTGTAATTAATTTATATTTAATAATTTAACTACTACTTGGCGAATTTTATCGCATCAGTAGTAATTCATAATGCATAATTCATAATTCATAATAATATATATAATGATAGAATTTTTAGAAGCATATAACCTCAATGGAATATTCATCGGCATCGCCACATTCTTGATAATAGGTGTATTTCATCCTTTAGTGATAAAAGGCGAATATTATTTCGGTGTGAAATGCTGGTGGGTTTTCGCACTGATGGGAGTAGTCAGCACCATAGCATCAATTCTTGTCAAGGAACTGACATGGTCGATATTGTTAGCCGTATGGGGAGCGTCGTCATTCTGGTCGATACACGAACTCTTCGAACAGAGAGAAAGAGTGAGAAAAGGATGGTTCCCGAAGAGAAAGAACAATTCATAATTCATAATGCATAATGCATAATAATGTAGAATGTAGAATTGACTTTAATAGACGTGTCAATGTGTGTTTATAATTTGGTATCATTGACGCGTCTCTACTCAGTGACTTGGTAACATAGTGACTCGGCATCTCAGCATCTTAGTGACTTAAAAAAAACTCCAAATTTATGAAATCAATAAAATCATGGGCGGAGGAAGACCGTCCGCGCGAGAAGATGCTCGCCAAAGGAAAAGAAGCGTTGAGCAACGCAGAATTGATAGCTATATTAATAGGTAGCGGCAACAACAATGAATCTGCCGTCGATTTGTCGAGACGAATACTTCGCGACAATAACGATAATCTCATCGAGTTATCAAAGTTATCAATCAACGACTTAATGAAATATAAAGGAATAGGCGAAGCCAAAGCCGTCACAATTGCAGCCGCCCTGGAGTTAGGTCGACGTCGACGTTTCAGCGAGGCGTTGGAGAAACCTTGCATCAGAAACAGCCAACTCGCTTTCGAATGTTTCTACGCACATCTGTCAGACTTAAACCATGAGCAATTCTGGATCATGCTTCTCAACAATGCCAATAAAGTCATCAAGTTAGAAAAGATAGGTGTCGGAGGAATGGCGGGAACAACCGCCGATCCAAAGAAAATTTTTAAATCAGCATTGGAGAACAACGCCGCAAGCGTGATGCTATGTCACAACCATCCATCGGGAAATGTGATTCCGAGTAATGCCGACAAACAAATTACCAACAACCTGAAAAAAGCCGGACAATTTTTAGAGATAAAAATATTAGACCACATCATCATTGGTAACGATAATTATTTTAGTTTTGCAGACGAAGGATTATTGTAAAAAAAATGATAAAGATCGTAACAATTATCGGAGCAAGACCACAGATTATCAAGGCAGCAGCATTAAGTCGCGCCATAAAAAACAAATTCTCCGACAAGATAAAAGAAATCATTGTTCACACCGGACAACATTATGACGAGAACATGTCTCAAGTTTTCTTCGACGAATTAGGCATTCCGTCACCTGATTATAATTTAGGAGTAGGATCCGGGAGACATGGCGCTCAAACCGCCAAAATGATTGAAGGCATTGAGGAAATACTCATAAAAGAAAACCCCGATTATCTTGTCGTTTACGGCGACACCAATTCCACATTGGCAGGAGCAATTGCAGCTTCGAAGATACATATCCCGATAGCTCATATCGAAGCCGGACTGCGTTCCTTCAACAAATCCATGCCGGAAGAAATCAACAGAATATGCTGCGACCATTGTTCCACGATGCTCTTCTCCCCTACTCTGACAGGTTACAACAATCTTATCAACGAAGGATTCAATCCTGAAAACAAGAAACCTTTCACGGCAGATAATCCAGGCATTTATCATTGCGGAGATGTGATGTATGATAATAGCTTGTTTTTTGGGTCAACAGACAACAGACAAAAGACAACAGACATCTACCAAAAAGACGATTACATTCTATGCACGATTCATCGAAACAACAACACTGATGAGCCGAAGAGACTGAATGCTATTGTCAGTGCGTTGATTAAGTTATCAGAAGAAAAGGAGATTATCATTCCATTGCATCCGAGAACGAAAAAATTGTTAGATGTCAATTTAGATTCCTCGACTTACGACACCTTTATTAATAACAGTATGATTCACATCACCGAGCCAGTTTCATTTTTAGAGATGATAAGTTTGGAGAAGAACGCGAGTTTAGTTTTGACCGATTCAGGCGGAGTTCAGAAGGAAGCCTATTTCTTCAAGAAGCCATGTATCATAATGAGGAGCGAAACCGAATGGAAAGAAATAGTTGAAGTTGGGGCAGCAATAATTGCCGATGCCGATAAAGAAAAAATCATAGAAGCATATCATCATTTCAAAGATAATGACACGATAGAATTTCCAGAGATCTTCGGCGATGGGAAGGCAGCCGAATTTATCTGCAAGGAGCTGATTAATAATAAAACGAGATCTTAAGACCGTAGTCCGTTGACTTCTTAAAAAGAATTAACAAAACATTCATACTTTTATTAACATTCGTAAAAAAATGAATGAAAGTTAGAATTTTGTGCAAGTAAATGCTTGACGTTTTTAGCAAACTTTTATATTTTTGTCACGTTATACTCAATATGAAGACAAGAAGTGAATACATATCAATAATTGAATCGTTTTCAGATGTCATCAAGTCACAATTTGGTGTCACATCATTGAGGTTATTTGGTTCTGTTGCAAGAGACGAACAGACAATAACAAGTGATGTTGACGTATGTGTTGTAATGAAACCCAACATGATACAGAGAATACAACTGAAACATTTTTTAGAGAATCTTCTTGGTTGTAGTGTTGATATAATAAGAGAACACAAAAACATGAATGAAACTTTAAAGAGAGAGATTGAGCGGGATGGAATCGAAATCTTCACGGAACGATGTCATGGGCGTCAGGGATATAATAGCACATCATTATTTTAACATTGATGCTGAAGAAATTTTTCATATAATTAAACGTGACTTAGAACCATTTCTTGAATCGATAAGAAGGTTTAAAGCAATGCTGATTAATGATGTAATTTTGTAATCATTCATTCTTTTGGAATTTGCAAATTTGCACTATCGTAACGACCGTTACGGTAATGAACATTACGATAACATTGTAGGTATGAGATTTTTTGATAAAGCTTGATAAGTAAGATGCGACCGTTATCTATTGTCCGTTGGCTTTTTTAAAAAATTATATTTTTTATTTGTTGTCATATAATAAAAATTTATACTTTTGTCGTCTGATAGAAAAAGAAAAACAGTTCAATTAAAAAAACATATTTAAGAAACAGAAATAAAGACTTTTAAACATATTAAATAGAAGTTTACTTTTTGCTTATGCATTCATAAAATCGCCAATTTTATTAAGAATCACCAGTAATAGCAATAAGTAGGCTGTACCTGTTTGGTGCGGTGCTATCTTGCTTATTGGTGTAGGTGTTTGGCGATACCTTTGAATGGAGCGAGGTGACGCCGCACCTTTTTTTATTAATAAATCTGAAAATCTGAGAAATTGAAAATCTGAAAAACATCTAACTACTATAAACTTTAAACTATGAACTATAAACTCTAAACTATGAACTATAAACTAAGAACTAAGAACTTTGAACTACTCTAAACTATGAACTATAAACTGTTGACTGTTGTCCGTTGTCTGTTGACTATTTAACAATAACAAATAAAATTAATCAAATTAATCCCAGAAGCGCCAACTGGTAAAAACCGGCAAGAGAAAAAATGAAAAAATCTTTACTTTTAGCTTTTATGCTTATGATTGCAGCAAACATCTTTGCTCAACAACAAATCGCAACTCTTAACCATAACGACACAATTAGCGTGTTCTATGGGAATAACGCACTCAAAGATGCTCATAACGCAGCTGTGGCAGGTGATATAGTGACATTGTCTTCGGGGACTTTTATAGGTTGTAATATTAGCAAACCGATAACATTACGTGGTGCTGGTGCAATCACTGATACTATAGCTAATACTTTTCCAACACTCATTTCTAATTCTTTATATTTAGAATTAGAAAATGTTAATACAGAGCACTATTTGATAATAGAGGGAATATTTATTGATAGAATATATCACGCAAAGAATAATATCAATGCTAAAATTAACAAATGTTATATTTCTAATTATAATTATGTAGCATATGATAAAAATTGTGATGTAGAATTTGTAAATTGTCTTGTTGCACAAATAAATGGTGGTAATAGTACCACATCACATTATAATTTTGTCAATAGTGCTGTTCATATTAATGGTACTTCAAATTCTAATTATATGTTTTTAAATTCATTGTTAATTTTAGGGACTTATCTCGAAAATGTTATTGCGTATAATAGTGTAATAACTAGAACTTCTTCTAACTATTATTTTGGTAATACAGCAAGTGCATATAAATGCATTTTTGTTAAAAATGGTTCTAATAATGAAATACTTAGAAACAAAAATATGAATACAAATATCACATTTAACAAGTTAGATGAAGTTTTTGAGACATGGCATTCTTGTACATACGACAATTTCTCCTTCGACGAGCGTTACATCCTTAAAGAAGAAATAGCTACTTCATTCTTGGGTTCTGACGGCACTGAAGTGGGTATCCACGGCGGTATGTTCCCATTCGACATAAGACCTTCTTACATGGTGGTAAAGAAATGTAACGTAGCTCAGAAATCTACCATCGACGGCAAACTCAGCGTGGATATTGAAGTGATGGTTGAGGAATAATTTTCAAATCTTACTGCAATGAAACGCTGCATATTGTTTATATGCCTGCTGCTTGCCTGTCGTCTCAGTGCGCAGAACGTCTATACTTATCAGTATTGGTTCGATGATAAGTATGAGGACAAAGTAACTGCCACTTTCAACGACAGCATAATGCAGGCGGATTTGGATGTGGGGAGCCTCAAAGATGGCTTGCACTTCATCAATATTCATGTAAAAGATACTTCCAACGTATGGAGCGCTCCGCAATCCTATATGTTCATTAAAGTTGCGGAGATGGAATACGATAGCGCAGGAGCAATCTCTAATCTACAATATCAATGTTGGTTCGATCAGGATTATTCAGGCAGACAGACTGGCGCTTTGGGTAACGGTCATATCATGCTTGACGTGACGGATCTTTCCGACGGTATGCACACTGTTAATGTGATGCTGCAAAACAACAAGAGTTATTCAGCTCCGCAATCTTATATGTTCATTAAGATTGCCGAGATGCAGCAGGATACTGTCGGCATGGGAACCAATCTTCAATATCAATGTTGGTTCGATCAGGATTATTCAGGCAGACAGACTGGTGCTTTGGGTAACGGTCATATCATGCTTGACGTGACGGATCTTTCCGACGGTATGCACACTGTTAATGTGATGCTGCAAAACAACAAGAGTTATTCAGCTCCGCAATCCTATATGTTCATTAAGATTGCCGAGATGCAGCAGGATACTATCGGCATGGGAACCAATCTGCAATATCAATGTTGGTTCGATCAGGATTATTCAGGCAGACAGACTGGCGCTTTGGGTAACGGTCATATCATGCTTGACGTCACGGGACTTTCCGACGGCATGCATACTGTCAATGTGATGTTAGAAGGAAATATGATGTCATCTCCGATGTCTTATATGTTTATTAAGATAGCCCCTTCGGTAGGAATAGAAGCTCTTCAATATCAATGCTGGTTCGACAGAGACTATTCCACTTTGCAAAGCGGAATGCTTGGCGGCGGAGTCTTTAATTTAGATGTGAGCGAACTATCCGACGGACTTCATACAGTGAACATTCAGCTTTATAACGGAACATATACCGCGCCGAGCAGTTATATGTTCTACAAACTGCCTCTTGGAGGAACGAAGATAAAACGTTGGGAATATTTCCTAAATGGAGATTATGAAAATAGAGAGAGAATAGACATGGATCCTGCTTTAGCAGATCTCTCGATAATGACACTTCTTCCTGTCGAGACACAGCCAATAAGAAGTATGTGCTTCGAGTATGACGCCAACGATGGCGAGCCTGTCATCTACGCCAAGAACGAGATCTCGTTTCGTTTCTGGGCTACTGACGATCGTTTTGTCGACAGGACGCATTTCTACGTAGATGAGACCGTAAGTCAGGACGTGGTGGCTGATGTATTTGAACCCAACACTTCCGAGTTGATAATTAAGCCTGCCGAGAACGAGATACGTTGGTTTAAGATTATGGCGCAGGTAGGCGATTCGTTGTCTTTCAAGGCGGACAAAGCATGCAGTTTGCAGTTGTTTTCTCCGTCGGGAGAAGAAGTCTATAACGTCTCGGGACAAGAATCGATGAGATACGGCGGACGTCACGCTTGGGAAGACGGCTATTATTATTTAGCTGTTCACGATGTGATGGGAAGCGGCAACACGGTTAATGTGTCGTATCAGTTCATCCATAAATACGCTGTTCTTGCTTGGGATGCTAAGAAAGTCGGTAACGGAGGTATATCTACGATAACCGTGCAAGGAAACGGATTTAACAGTCTGATAGATGCCTACTTGGTTAATGCCAATAATGATACAATAAGAAGTATTTATATTGGTCATGAGAAAAATACTACTACAACATTATCTTTTGATTTCCTAAATCATACATTGGGTAAATATGACCTTGTTGCTGACTTCTATGATGAGACAATCAAAATCAACAAATTCTTGACAGTAGAAGAACCTGTGGAAATAGACCTTATATCAGATGTTTCATACGCTTCATCATTCTTGGTTGGAACAACAACCACATATACATACAAGGTAACAAATAAAGGTAATATGTCAGCATATTCGATACCTTTATATATATATCTGTCAACACCAGATGAAGATGGTATTTCTCGTATTGATATTGATGGTTTAAATTTGAAATCAATTATCGCAGAAATGGATTTTGATTCTTTGGCTCCTCAAGAAATACAGTTATATAAAGATTGGGCAGAAGAAGTCGCAGATACATATTATTTTATTGCATTAAATTCTGTTGATGAAGATACTGGACAACCTATAGTTGTTAGGAGTAATTATTTTATGACAAACTTTGCTCCTAATGAAACTAAAACTATTAAAGTTAGTGTTGACCTGAAAGAAGGGTATAGAAAACCTGTTGATGTATGGATGTCAATACCAAATGAACCTATAAGTCCTTTGACATTGGATAATACTAGAGGTTTTAAAGATAATTATTGTTGTGTGAAAGATCATCTTTCGTGTTATATTGATGTTGTTTGCGGAGCATTAGATATCGCTGGTATAGTAACATCTGCAGCGGCATTACCATCTGCAGCAGCGGTAGAAGTTGCAGGTTGTATTTGTGGAGCATTGTCAATCATGAATTCCAATTTTAGTGCAACTTTGTGTGAGGGAGATGGTAATATAGATGATTTCCTCCACAAAACAATGAATATTAATTCTTGGGTAGGAACTGCAAATGCATGTGTTGGAAAAATATTAAACAGGTGGTTAGGAGCGTTTAAGGCATTTACGGCAACAAAAGATATAATAGGTAATATATCATCTGCAATTTCTAATTCTGGAAATGGAATTATCGTTTGGGATTGTATGAAAGCATTTACAGAAAAGAAACCCAACTGTCCACCAGTTGATCCTCCACAAGGTGGAGGTTCAAATCCGGTCAATTCTTTAGACCCTAACGACATCTATGGTTATACCGCTGAGTCGGGAAGTAAGTTCATGCGTCAGGATATTCAGAAGATTAACTATGAGATAGAATTTGAAAACGATACTACTTTGGCTAATGCTGCCGCTCATACAATAGTGGTAACAGATACCTTAGACATCAACCGTTTCGAGTTTGCTTCTTTGGAAACTCATGGCGTTACAATAGGCGAGAAGATTCTGCAAGTCGATGGCAAACAGAACTTCGTATATACATTAGACTTACGTCCGGAGATTAACGTAATCGCTCAGATAGAGCAGGAATATGATGCTGAAACGGGTATCATCAAATGGACTATATCTTCATTAGACCCAATGACGATGGAACCTTCAACAGACCCTGACCAAGGTGCTTTGCCGGTGAACTATTACGGCGACGGCGTAGGTACGTTGAACTATAGCGTCAGACTTAATGACTATTTCGACGACGGCACTGAGATAAGCAACAGAGCTTGCATTGTCTTCGACCTTGAAGCAGCAATAGTGACACCGACATGGACAAACATCGTTGATGCTGTAAATCCTACCTCACAGATTGAAGATGTGATTCCTTTCGCCGATAGTCTGAAATTCATTTTTGATTCGGAGGATAATCGCTCTGGCGTATGGTATCACACTCTCTACCATCGCAACGATTCAACCGATTCAGAATGGAATGTCCTCAAGACTCGCATCTTTGAAGATTCGTTCACAATGAAATTGGAGAGTTTGCAGAACTCGGAATATCTCGTTATGGCAACAGACTCGGCAGGTAACAACGAGACTAAAGCCTTCGAATCGGAATATCTGTTCTCCTTAGATTCATTGAACTATTACGAACTTCTCGCATATAGCACCGATGAAAAAGGCGATGTCGATGGTTCTGGCGTTTATGTAGAAGACAGCGATATTGAGATAGAGGCTCTTCCTGTTGAAGGTTATCACTTCGTGCAATGGAACGACTTCAATAGCGATAATCCGAGAACTGTACATCTCACACAGGATACGACATTCATAGCCCAGTTCGCAATCAACAGATATAATGTCGAACTCGCAGTTCAAGATACTCTGAATATGGGAACTGTCGCAGGTTACGGCGTTTTTGAACATAACGATATAGTGAATGTTTCTGCCGACGAGAACAAAGGTTACGTGTTCCTTTACTGGTTGGAGAGCGATACCATCGTATCGACGGAAGCCGAGTTCAGTTTTGAGATTAAATGCGACAGAAATCTTATCGCGGTATTCGGTCCTGCCGACGCACATTATACCATGCTCAAAGAGGGCTGGAACTGGTATTCTACATACATCGATGTACGTCGTGAGAGCGGTTTCGAGAAACTCACCGACGGTCTTGATACGAACGGCGTCGTCATCAAGTCACAGACACAATTCGTTACATATTATGACGGATACGACACCTGGGACGGAAGCCTCACCGAAGTCGATAACAAGAATATGTATATGATTGATATGTCGGCACAACATTATCTCATGATGGACGGCAGCATCAGCAATGTCTCTCAAACTACAATGACGCTGAAACCAGGTTGGAACTGGATAAGTTATCCTATCGACAAGAGTCAGACTCTAACAAGAAGTCTCAAAAATTTCAAAGCAAAAGACGGCGACTACTTCAAGTCACAGACCGGCTACGCCACATATTATGAAGGCTACGGTTGGGACGGTTCCTTGTTGACATTAGAACCTGGTCAAGGTTATATGTACAAGAACAACGACACTGTTGAAAAGACCTTGACATATTCTAAGTCATACGTCAAAAGAACCAAATTGAACAACATCACAACCGATGGCAATCATTGGCAAGCCGACGTGAACAAATATCCATACAATATGAACATCACTGCTGTAGTCGCTCTTGACGGTGCAGAACAGATGTCTGAAAGTTTGGAAATAGGAGTCTTTGCCGATGGCGAATGTCGCGGCAGTGCAAGAGCTGTTTACAAGGATGTTGTCGGAAGATATATTTTCTTCTTGACGGTTTATGGAGAAGCCGATGAAACTCTCACATTCAGATTGTATGTCGCGGATCTGGATTACGAATATCCTTATACTTCAGAAAACATGACATTCAGCGCAAATGCTATAATGGGAGACATGAATAATCCACACATTATTAATTATAGCTCTGTTGCGGAAGTCGATGAACATGAAGTTGAGATAACAGACAACATCTATCCAAATCCAGTAAATAAGAACGAGACCGTTTATCTTAATAAAAATTATGAAAAGGTAGAAGTGATAAATTCTTTAGGTATGATTGTGAAATCGTATGAAAATACCGACAGAATTGAAGGCATCAGCGAAGCCGGAGTCTATATCGTCAAGACCTTTGAAGGTAAAACAATAGTGTATAATAAGTTAATAGTAAAATAATGAAGAAGTTTTTTGTAACATTAGGCATCATTATGATTGCTAAGTTCGCATATTGTGTCGAGAACTATTGGAAAGTGAATCCATCGGCATACGAATTTAACATGAACGTTACGGCATCAGTTTATATAGACGATGTTGAGCAACAAGATGCCATGCTTGAAATAGGAGTTTTCTTTGGAGAAGAATTGAGAGGCAGTGCTCTGCCTCGTCTCTCTCCACTGGTGAACAAGTACATCTACGATCTGACAATCTATTCTGATGAAACCTGTGAGCTGTCGTTCAAGTTGTACGATCATTCTACAAATGAAGTCTCCGATCTCGATTGTGAGCAGATATTGACATTTGTCGCAAACGGAACTGAAGGTAATGCTTTCAATCCATATATCATCGCCTTCAGTACTCCAATACCAGCCGTTACTTTCACCGGCAACGGCTCATGGAGCGAAAGTTCTAACTGGCTCAATTCAATCATGCCTACTGCAACCGACGATGTGGTCATAGACGGAAACGCTTTCATTTCTGAAGAAGTAACTGTAAATTCTTTGGCGATAAATGAAGGTAAGTCAATCACAATTCAAAATGGCGGAGTTTTTAATGTGACAGGAGAATTTGTAAATACAGATTACGACGCTTTGATAATAGAAGACGGCGGTCAGATTATACAGACCAATGAAGATGTCGCTGCCACTTTCAAGAAGAACATCGTCAATCCGAGTTCATGGAACAATCCTGTGAGCGGATGGCAATTCATTTCTTCACCTATGATAGATGCCGCCACAGAAGGTTTTGAATCGACAGAAGGCGACTACGACTTGTATAAGTTTGACGGTTTTGAAGAACTGCAATGGGTGAACTACAAAAACCATGACGACTTTGAAGAGACATTCACATCAGGCATCGGTTATATCGCCTCGTATGAGACACAGGAAGTCGCTTCATTCAAAGGTAATTTGAATAACGAGACAGAATATTTCGAGTTTGAGATTAATTTCGATTCCGACAACGAATGGGCATGTTTCTCTCTTCTTGGCAATCCGTTCTCCTTTGACATCGACTGGGATCTGATGGTTCCAAGCAGAATGGAAGAAGGCTTCGTGACATTAAACACTACAACGGGAGCTTATATCTATAACGTGGAAGGTAAGATTAAGGTAGGCGAAGGTTTTATGGTTAATGCATATAACAGAAGATCCACCCTCGATTACGATAATGCAGCGAAGTCAAGAAAAGCGAAATCAAATTACATCAATATCATCTTGTCAAATTCAAATGGCTCCGACAATGTCATTGTACGCTTCGGAGAAAGTGAGAACGCAGGTTTCCCTAAGTTGGATAATATAAATCCAAATATTGCCAATGTTTATGTGAAAGAAGATGACAATCGATACGGTATTTACAACTTAAATCCAGAGGTTAATGAAATCCCTCTTTACTTCGACGCTAAAGAAATGGGAACTTACACACTGACATTTGACCTTGAAGGAAATTACGACAATCTTTATCTTGTTGATAAAATGACAGGAGAGAGTGTCAATCTTCTTATTGAAAACGAATATTCATTCACAGCAACTTCAAATGACAATCCAGAACGTTTCGTTTTGTTGAAGGACAATAGTCAACAGACAACAGACAACAGTCATTTCGCATACATCAATAATGGTGATATTGTCATTTTCGATATTGAAAGCGATGCTCAGATAAGAATTTTCGATGCTTTAGGAAGATGCGTCTATAACGGCGGTGCTTCAAACGAAACAAACCGCATCTCGGCAGGTTCATTCTCAAACGGCGTTTACATGATTCAGAAAATTGATGATAAGGGAGTTAAAGTACAGAAGTTGATTTTATAAAATGACAACAGTCAACAGACAACGGACAACAGACTTTGTCCACAATGTCTATCAGAAAAAAAGTATACCCAAGGACTGTTGACTGTTGACCGTTGTCTGTTGACCTAAAAAAATTAAAAAATGAAAAAAGTAATAATCTCAATAATATTCGCACTCGGATTCGGGATGAGTCTGAATGCACAGAGCGACGGATTCTTCACATCAAGTTATTCTGAATATAGAGAAGATATTTCTTGGGATGTAGAAAATATGCCGTTATTACCGGGGTCTCACGGATATTTGGGAGACTATGATTGTGTGACGCCGGTTCCTCTTGGCAGTGGTGTCTTGATTCTCGCCGGTTTAGGATTGACGTATGCATTAAGAAGAAACAAGAAATAAAACATGAGTATCAGGGCGCATCAAAGCGCCCTGATTTGTTATATAACGCTCTGATTAACAACAGAAAACAAAATATATCATAAATATTTAAAATATATTTCTTTTGTAAGATTTTTTTATTATTTTTGCAAAACGAAAAAAGAACACAGAAGTTCAATTTAATTGTTTAATTATCAATAAAATAAATTATGAATCAGTACGAAACCGTTTTCATTTTAACTCCCGTTTTATCTGATGAACAGATGAAGGAAGCGGTGAAGAAATTCGAAGACATTCTCACCAAGAATGGTGCAGAGATCGTTTTTGAAGATTTCTGGGGAATGCGTAAATTAGCTTATCCAATTCAGAAAAAATCTTCAGGTTTTTATCAATTGATCGAGTACAAAGCCGAAGGCAATGTTATCGAAACTATCGAAACAGAATTGAAACGTGACGAACGCGTTTTACGTTTCTTAACTGTGAAATTAGACAAACATGCTGTTGCTTACAACGAGAAAAAACGTAGAAAAGCACAAGAGGCAAAAGAAGCTCAAGCCAATTAATTGTTTAACGTTTAAAATTTAGAAGAAATGGCACAAGCTAACTCAGAAATTAAATATTTGACTCCAATAGCAGTCGATACAAAAAAGAAAAAATACTGCCGCTTCAAAAAGAACCGCATCAAATATATCGATTATAAAGATGCTGATTTCCTTTTGAGATTCGTGAACGAACAAGGTAAAATTTTACCACGCCGTATCACCGGTACTTCAACAAAATATCAAAGAAAAGTTGCTCAAGCTATCAAGAGAGCACGTCATCTTGCATTGATGCCTTACGTAGCTGACTTATTGAAATAATAGGAGGACAAGACATGGAAATTATTCTTAAACAAGATGTAAAAAATTTGGGATATAAAAACGACATCGTAACAGTAAAACCTGGTTACGCTCGTAATTTCTTAATTCCACAAGGAATGGCTATCTTAGCTACTCCATCAGCACGTAAAGTTTTGGCAGAAGAAATCCGCCAACAAGCTTTCAAACAAGAAAGAATAAAGAAAGAAGCTACAGAATTAGCACAAGTTTTAGAAGGCTTATCATTACGTATAGCTGCTAAAGCTTCAGAAAGTGGCAAAATCTATGGTTCAGTGAACAACGTTCAAATAGCTAACGCTATTAAAGAAGCTAAAGACTTGACAGTTGACCGTAAACAAATCGTAATCAAAGAAGATAGCATTAAAGAAGTTGGTACTTACTCAGCTGTTATCAGATTACACAAAGAAGTCTCTGTTGAAATTTCATTCGAAGTTTTCGCTGAATAATCTAAATTAGAAGATTTTTCATATTAAGGTTTTTTGTATTTGGGAGCCGGAGAATTAATACTTCTTCGGCTTTTTTTAAAGCCTAAAGACTAATGACAAAAGTCTAAGGCTGTTTCTGTAACTCTAAAAAAATGATAACAAAGAACGACATAAAATTCATACAATCTCTCAAACAAACAAAATTTCGTAAGGAAAATAAGATGTTTCTCATCGAAGGAAACAAACTCGTCGATGAGTTATTACCTTCTAACTTCAAAGTCGAAAACATATTAGTCACCGACTTATGGTTGGAAAAATTCCCAGAGATGGCGAGCAGACTTCCTTTCTACGACATCATCTCTCAAAAACAAATGGAGCAGATTAGCTGCATGGTTACAGCACCTGGAATAATCGCAACAGCTCATACTCCATCATATAACATAAATCCTGAAGATGCCGAAAACGAATTCATCGTCGCTTTAGACGGCATCAACGACCCCGGGAATCTCGGCACCATAATCCGTACCGCCGACTGGTTTGGCATAAAAAAAATAGTCTGCAGCCACGACTGCGCCGACGCTTGGCAGGCGAAGACAATACAATCCACAATGGGCTCGATATTCAGAATCGAAATAATGGAAACCGATTTGAAAGGATTTCTAACTGAAACAAATAATACGGACGTGGCAAACCTCGTCACTACTCCTATCTACGGCGCATTGATGGAAGGTGAGAATATCTTCACTAAGAAAATTGAAAAGAAAAACGGCGTCATCATTATCGGCAGCGAATCGCACGGAATAAGACAAGACATACTTCCACTTGTCACCTCCCCTATTCATATCCCAAGAGCTGAAGGAAGCAAGACTGAATCGCTGAACGCTTCAGTAGCAGCAGCGATAATAATGGCGATAGTTAACAATTAACAATTAAGGTTTTGTTTCTTTTAAAGATCAACCCTTAATTGTAAATTGTTCATTGTAAATTGTAAATTTAAATCTAGTCTTCCAAGAAATAATCAATCGTCGTAACGACTCTCACCTTCTTAATATAAGGTGTATATTCATCTCTGTTAGTGATGCTGAACTGACCTTGCGAGGCACGTTTAATTTTACCGAGTTTGCTGTCGCTGTCGGAAGCAAATTTCTCGGCGGCAGCTCTTGCGTTCTTCGTAGCTTCTTCAATCATCTGAGGTTTGATTGAATTTAAATCAGTATATTCGTATTGAACTCTGTACATATAATCGCCGCTCGTAATGGCAATTCCTTGTTTCAACAATTCGCTTTGCTCATTGATGAGACGACGTACCAAATCCACTTTAGAAGAAGCGACTGTGATAACCTGCGTTACATTATAACGATAATTACTTTGGTTAGAAGAATATCGTTCAGCATTCATATCGATGATTTCCGGAGCATTGACAGTTATTTCGTTTTCTTCCAAGCCATTTTCCTTTAAGAAACTAACAATCGTCTTATTAGTAGAATTTATCTTATTATACAGAGAATTTAGGTCGTTGCCGATTTCCTTATACATCAATGGCCAGGTTACTTTATTTGCTTTCACCTCCATCTCGGCGAGACCTTTTACATTCACGACGCGATCTTTATTCGCAAAACCGTCGAGACCATTTTTCAAAAACAAACCAATCAGAAATAATCCGACTGCAATAAC
Organism: Bacteroidales bacterium; assembly: GCA_045592965.1. Lineage (GTDB taxonomy): Bacteria > Bacteroidota > Bacteroidia > Bacteroidales > F082 > Limimorpha. The sequence goes on from JAZNVS010000092.1 coordinate 15,295, forward strand.
CAATGATTCAATAATATAATTTTTCATGATGATAGATTTTATAATTTCATATCCGTACGGACTTGACATGCCGCGTCCAATAAACTAACAACAAATCATAATGGAAATTGTTTTATGAAAATTCAAAAATATTTTTTTCGTAATTCTTACTCATTATTTCTTTACAATTAAAAGTTCCTTCTTACCTTTGTAAAAAATCTTACATAAAAATTTATATATGAATATTAATTCATCAGAAAACAAACAGCCAGCAGCCAATAGCCAACAGCCAGAGTTAAAATATTGTTACAAGTATCCACATCCCGCAGTAACAGCAGACTGCGTAATCTTCGGATTTGATGAATCTAACATTATGAAAGTATTATTAATTCAACGTGGCAACGATCCTTACAAAGGTAAATGGGCGTTTCCTGGTGGTTTTATGAATATGGACGAGACAGCAGAACAATGCGCTCGCCGCGAATTGGAAGAAGAGACAGGATTGAAAGACGTCGACGTTGAACAATTCTACACTTTCACTGATGTAAACAGAGATCCACGAGAAAGAGTCATCACTGTGGCGCATTATGCTTTAGTGAAATTATCGGAAGTCAAAGGCGGCGACGATGCCGATGACGCTCAATGGTTTTCATTAGACGAAATTCCGCCTCTCGCCTTCGATCATGAAGAGATATTAAACAAAGCTTTAAATACTTTAAAAGAGAAGAAGAAAATATGAAAACACGATTCACTCCAGACTTCATTACAGAATTGAAAGAGAACGAAATCTTTGTCTTTGGCAGCAACCTACAAGGAATGCACGGCGGAGGCGCAGCGAGACTCGCATACAATAAATTCGGTGCCATCTGGGGACAAGGCGTAGGCTTGCAAGGACAAAGTTATGGTATTCCAACTATGCATGGCGGCATCGATGCTATAAAGCCATATGTCGATGAATTTATAGAATTTGCCAGATCACATCCGGAGCTGACATTCTTAGTCACAAGAATCGGCTGTGGCATAGCAGGCTTCAGAGATGAAGAAATAGCGCCATTATTTAAAGAATGTATTGAAATTGACAATGTGATTTTGCCGAGAACTTTTGTACAATAGACTATCATTGTCAATTGTAAACAGCAAACTGACAACTTTCAACTTTTAACTATAAAACTACCCTAAACTATCAACTTTAAACTCCGAACTTTAAAAAGGAGGGCGTTCCGGCTTACGCCGTCGGGCTTTCCGCTGTATCTTTTTCCGCTGCGCTCCAAAAGGATGCCGCTCCAATCCCTAACGCGGGGAGGCTGCCAATGGGCATAAAGCAGCCTTTATACAAAAGA
>JAZNVS010000093.1:0-2012 GCA_045592965.1 Bacteroidales bacterium
TAGAAAGATACCGGGATACTTAGGAATTTGCGCACATAAGAAGACAGATAGTGATGTGCTTCAGTATGGAATTGGGTGCAAAGCTTCTGATGTGGAAGGCATTCCTGAAGGATTTGAGATTATTCATATTCCGGAATATTCCTGGGCGGTATTCCGCTGTGTTGGACCATCATCTAAAGCGATTCAAGCCATGTGGGATAAAATATATAACGAGTGGCTTCCGATAACAGAATACGAACTGATACCGGAGTATTATATTGAAAATTACTTACCGGGAAATCCAACGGCACAAGATTATGTGAGTGAAATCTGTATTCCGATTAATAAAGTGCAGTGAGATGTGTCGTTGATGTTAAAAATGTACTGTATAAGTTAAAAAGGAATTATTGGCGCAAAATTAGGAGGAAAAATGGATAATTCAATTTTAGAGTGGCTGTTGGAGGAAGAAACACCGGAAGTGAGGCTTAGAACTCTGAAGGAGTATGAGAAGTTGCCGGATGATGATGAAAAGGTCATTGAGTGCAAAAAATTACTGTTGCAAAGTAGAGTATACGAACGAGCACTGAAAAAACTTAGAACAGAAAAGCCTTGGGCTAAGTTTGATGCTATCATGGCATTTGCTGAATGGGGATTGACCCGTGACGATATTGGAAAAGACATAGATGATGAGGTGTTTGGATTAATTGAGAGTACTGGATTTAAGATGCTTTGTGGGGAACCATATTTGCTTAGAAACCTCGTCAAATTAGGATATTATCAAGAAGAGGTTGTAAAAAATGAAATTGATTATGTTTTGGGCAAGATTAAGGAAGATGGAGGCTTTGGATGTATCAGTACAAATAAAAAAATTAATGATCCGAAAAAAACTCATAAGAGTTGTGCGAGATTAACGGTAGAGTATCTTTTACTTGTTGCTGAACTGCATTTGTTAGGATATAAGATGGAATGTGAGAGTGAATTGGCACACTATTTTACTAAAAGGAACATTTTTTATAGAACAGACGATATGAAGACACCAATGGTTGACGTTATGTTGGGCACTTTCTTCCCTTCCGACCCAATTAAGGTTGGAGCGCATAATATTCTTTATGCTTTAAGAGTTTTAGGGTGTGCAACGGATTCTGAGGCTATGCAGGCTGGATACAAAGTATTGAATCAATTTAGGTTAGATAACGGAAGATATATTTTGACAGCATCCAAAAGTGTGCCGGCATTTAAAGTTGGAAACGTTGGTGAAGAGAATAAATGGGTTACGCTTTATGCTTATATGGCACAATAAAAGGAGAATTGTTTGACGGTAATGCGTATTTCATTTGTGAAAGATAATATGTGCAAGTACGTAAACTTTCAGTCTTGCGGAGAGATGGAAAGCACGCAAGAATTTGAATTTGTAGGTATGTGTGTTATGGATGTAATTACTCATTATGATTTATTAGTGGATGAAAATAACGACCCTTTTCGTGACCCGCCTCCACTACAAGAATATATGAACGGATGGGATGGAGAACTATTTTTAGAATCATTAGAACTTTCCAATAATAAAAATGTTCTTGAAATTGGTATAGGAACAGGAAGAATTGCTGTAAAGGTTGCTCCATACTGTATGAAATTAACAGGAATAGATATTTCGCCCAAGACCATAGAACGAGCAAGAGAAAACCTAAAAGATTATTCTAACATTTGCTTTGTTTGTGGTGATTTTAACGAATACGGTTTTGTTGAAACCTTTGATGTAATTTACTCATCGCTTACAATGATGCATTTTAAGGATAAAAAACAAGTCATATTAAAAGTTGCCGCATTGTTAAATGATGGTGGTATTTTTTGTTTATCTATTGACAAAAATCAAAGCGAGTACATTGATATGGGAACTCGCAAAGTTAAAATATACCCTGATACACCTGACAACATTATTTCTCTTATAGATGCATCGTCTATGAATGTTGCAAATGTTTTTGAAACAGACAATGCATATATCATTGTTAGCAACAAATAATCAAACAAATTCCAAT
>JAZNVS010000094.1:0-17697 GCA_045592965.1 Bacteroidales bacterium
ATTGTTAAATTTTACATACCTTGTCCTCAACAAATTAAAGTCTTTGTCATAATACATAGCACGTCCCGCACCTAGATATGAGTTGTTAGGAGCACCGTCTCCCTTTACATAAAAGATGTAACCGTAATCCGTTGAGACAAAATGATCTCCACGAAAATAAATAGTTTTTAATCCTCTGTCATTCGCCGATTCTTCTTCTTCCAAATATCTATTCCCTTTTCCCACATCCACCTTGGCAACTTTCTTAAGCAACATCTCTCCGTCAAAATTCATCCTGAAGAAGAACAAGGTATCATTACCTCTTGAAGGACTGTCATAACTTACAGACTTCCAATAGGCTCCAACGATGTTGTCATCTTCCTCAAAGGCCGTAAAGAGATAAATATTTCCGCTGAATCCATTAGGATATAATTCCCATGGACCTCCATGGTCTTCGTAAGTATCGACGGGCCAGCTGTGTTCATAACATTCTTCCATATTAAGTTGGTCGTCTAATTTCATCAGTACTAATTTCCCATCTGATGGAGGATTGTCAGAATTCTCGAAATGATTATTGAAACAATTTTTCGTATGTTCCGGAGTATATGTTGTCAAATAGTACAGACTATTATTTTTTTCAAATGCTTGTCCGTAAGACATTAAACAATATCCTGGACGAAAAAAATCATTGCGAGCCAATTCTTTTCCATCTTTTGACAATAATACTATTGAAGGACATATAGTCGCATTCTCAAGCGGATTATATCTAAAGGCATGATTACATGGCATTAGTAAATTGCCATTAGATAATTCTGTGACATTTGATGTAAGTCCATAACCTTCTAAAGTATCTGATTCTATAGAAAACTGCCATTCTTGGGAAAAAGTGATTTTAATCCCAACAAGGGACATTAAAACTGTAAATAAAATAATTTTGCGTGTCATAATTCAATTTTTATTTTTGTTAATCATGCCGCAAAATTACACCGAATGCAAATGTAAAGAAAGGTATATTTTTTACATTTTTTTACAATCCTGCTTATTTCGTCCCTATAATAGTCCTTTTATCCCATTTTGAGAAATATAAGGGCTATTTCAACAATGGCATCACTACATCTCGGAATAGTATCTTGCCACAAAATCACCAATACTCTCTTCTGTACCAAATATCTTTTTTATACTGTTGATTCGTGTGCTGATGGCACTGTACCTAACTCCGAGGAGAACTGCCATCTCCGAATTAGTCAAGCCTAAAAGCGACAAACAGCAGCAGTAGATGTCAACCTTATTCAATTCAGGATACCGTTCAGACAACCGACTGACAAGTCCGTTGAAAGTCGTATCAATCAAACGTCTCAATTCCATCAATTCTATACTGCTTAAACTTCTGTCGCTATATTTCTCTATATTCTTAACAGATATTTTCTCGCCATTGTCGGTTACAAGCCTTGACCTAACACATTGCAACAATTCGTTTTGCTCAATAGATTTCCATTTCTTATTATAATCGGAGACATCATCAAGCTTCTTCCTATTTCTTCTCTTTAATATAATCGTAATTCCAGACAAGATTGACAAGGCAAACACGCAATATATGGCAACATTACGATTCCTTATTTTCTCTTTCTGCAATCGCAATTCATACAGACGTTGGTCACGTTCCGTTTTAAAATTATTGTACATTAATTCAAGTTTTAATTCATCGCTTTTCTCTTCAGCCATGTAATCAATAAATTCTGGCATTAGTTTATGACATATAGAAACACTGTCGCTATTACCTTCTTTCTCATATAATTTTGACAGAAGAAAAAAAATAAGTCCCATATCTCTCATATTAGCCGATGGATTTCTCTCAATCTTGTCAAAAGCTTTGGCAAGATATGGTTTAGACTGATATTCGTACGGACTATGAAACATCAAGATTCCTAATGAGATAGAATCATTCAATGTAGTCATACCATGCCGATGTTTAAAATTTATTATATCTTTATACAATATAAAAGCCGTATCATATTCTTCCTTATCGTAATAATTACGAGCAGCAAGTCTCAATGCTGTATTGTATTCATAAGTATACTTCACAGAATCTGATAACGGAATCACTTGTTTGAGATAATAATCGGCCGAATCTTTATTTTTCGTCACCTGATAATATTCTGCCAATCTAATTTTAGTGAATAGCATCCATGCTGTATCCTGTCTCATATCTTGATATTGCGAGGCTCTGAGAGCTGTCTCAACAGCATACGATGTCATAATCATTTTCTGAAACACATACGCCATCTGATAATACGCCCTTGAGGTGAGATGAATTTCCTCGTCTGTCATGTCTTCAGGCAGATTCTCTACAAGTGCGGCTGTCTTTATCAGTTTAGGCATAGCCGAATAATAATCTTTATTTGACAGACATAAAAATGCGCTGTCATAATATAATTTCGCTATAGTCAACTTATCCTGACTGACCGAAATCGAGTCTTGGCAATTTGCCATAATGCATTGAGAAGCGAGTGATAATAACAAGATAAAATATGTAAGTTTTTTCATAGGTGCAAATATAACAAAAAACCTCGGGGTTTAATCCCGAGGTTTATGTTTATAGAAATAAATTCTATTAGAATATATCAAACGATACCTTGAGCTAACATAGCTTTTGCTACTCTCATGAAACCGGCGATGTTTGCACCTTTAACGTAGTTGATTGAACCGTCAGCTTCTTTACCGTATTCGATGCAGAGGTCATAGATGTCGTTCATGATCTTTTGTAATTTAGCGTCGACTTCTTCTGCAGTCCAGCTGATGTGAGCAGCGTTTTGGCAGATTTCGAGGCCTGATGTAGCAACGCCACCAGCGTTAACAGCTTTACCTGGAGCGAATGGTATACCAGCGTTTTGTACTGCTGCGATTGCGCCTGGTTGGCAACCCATGTTAGAAACTTCAGCTACATATTTTACGCCGTTTGCTAACAATTCTTTAGCGTCGTCTTCGTTCATTTCGTTTTGGAATGCGCAAGGACATGCGATGTCACATTTTACGCTCCAAGCTTTTTTACCAGGAGTGAAGATAGCTTTGCCTGGGAATTTGTCGGCCATATCTTGAACTTTGTTGCGGTTTGAAGCGCGCATTTCGAGCATATAGTTAACCATTTCCATTGTGATACCTTCTGGGATTTCGCAAACGCCGTCTGGACCTGAGATAGCGATGACTTTAGCGCCGAGTTCGATAGCTTTTGTTGCTGCGCCCCATGCTACGTTACCGAAGCCTGACAAAGCGATTCTCTTGCCTTCCATTGTGTCGCCAACTTGTTTTACCATGCGGTTGACATAGTACATAGCGCCGAAACCTGTAGCTTCTGGACGGATCAAAGAACCACCCCAGCCGTATGATTTGCCTGTCAATGCGCCTGTGCTGTGTTCGCGAGCCAATTTTTTGTACATACCGTACAAGTAACCGATTTCACGGCCGCCAACGCCGACGTCACCAGCTGGAGAGTCTAAGTCAGCACCGATGTTTCTCCATAATTCATACATGAAAGCGTGGCAGAAACGCATGATTTCGCCGTCTGATTTTCCTGTTGGGTCGAAATCAGCACCACCTTTACCACCACCGAGTGGAAGGTTTGTCAAAGCGTTCTTGAATATTTGTTCGAAACCTAAGAATTTCAACATTGAAACATTAACAGCTGGGTGGAAACGGAGACCGCCTTTGTATGCACCGAGAGCTGCATTGTATTGTACACGGTAACCGATGGTTGTTTGAACTTCACCTTGCTCGTCAACCCATACAACTCTGAATGTGAAGATACGATCTGGTTCTACCAAACGTTCAACGATTTTTGCTTTTTCGAATTCTGGATGTTGGTTGTAGACTTCTTCTACTGATTCCAAAACTTCGCGGACTGCTTGTAAATACTCTTTTTCACCTGGATGCTTTGCTTCCAAGTTTGTCATAATGGTTTGTACGTTCATTACTTTAATTTTTTTATTGGGTTAATTAATTAAGATTAATTCATTTAATAATCGTTCCGCAAAGGTAATGCTTTTAATTATTAAAACAAATATTCCGACAAATATTTTTTTTGTTTTAAAATCATCACTGTTTTTCTATGGTCTTAACATACGCTCCATCTTCCCATATCAGAATTTCAGCTACTTCTCCCTTCCTATCATAGCGTATTTCTTCACCATGCTTTACATTATCCCTATAATGTATCTTCGCAAGCATTAAACCGTCATGCGAATATCCTATCTGAACTCCGGCGCCGTCTTTATATGTAGCCATAGAACCGACAGAACCGTCTTCATAATAGATAATCCATTTGCCATCGAACATGCCTTCTTTGTATGAACCTTCAATAAACAAAGCTCCACTGTCGTACCATTTCTTCACATCTCCATGAAGAACACCTTCTTTATAATTTTCCAGCATCACCAAATCGCCGAAGACATTGTACTTCTCAAAAGCTCCTTCGTATTGGTCGTTCTTAAGAAAATATTTGCTTTCCATGTTCCCGTTCTCATACCAACGAATCGTCTCCCCTACCAAAGTATCCATCCTATAATTAGTCTTCATCTCGGGTTTGCCGTTGGCATAATACCAGACACATTCTCCATTCAACTTACCGTCTTTATATCTCAACTCCGACTTTATGACTCCATTTTCATAATAAGACTTTACAACGTCTTTTTCCTCGACATCGTTACACGAAATCATAAACATCACAAGCGCTATTACGCATAAGATCTTATTCATACTGCAAAAGCTGTTTCTCATAGTTCTTGTATTGATAAATGTTCCAATATGAGTTTTCATATCCGTCATTGACACTCTTCTTTTCGAAATGATATTTCGTATTTAACAAAGGTATATCGAAAGTTGGTATCGCTGAAGCCACATTATCACCATAGTTAATTAATGCATTCAAGAAATACCATGCGATGTTAAAACCATGATATGCAATATCTTTAGGTTCTGTTCCGTATTCATCTCTGAACTTACAGACAAACTTTCCGACAGCATAAGTATCATAATCTGTATAATCGTCATCGAAGATAATCGTATTGAGTTTCATAAGATTTTCGTTGAAGAGACGATCATATTTCGACCAATCAGGAAGCGCAATCAGACTGACAGGATAGTCTTTATTAAGAATATTTAACTTATTTATCATTTCAGTTGCAAACACCTTGCTGTCGCCATAAACTATAAACAAATTATTTCTGAATGCCGAAGCCGTCTTCATGACTTTATTCAAGCTATCAATAGAATAATTATAAACTACAACTTGATTTCTGAGTTTCGTCGTGTCATCTGGATGTTTATCTATCGTATCGACAATAAATGTAATGTTATCAGACATATATCGCGTCGAATCAAATTCCACCTCCTCATTCTTCAAAGCGTCTTGATATTTTTTAATCACTCTCTTAATACGTTTGTTAGGAACGTATGAGAACTCTTCAATATTACGTAACGCAATCTCTTTCATTATCTCCGTGTATTGCATACTTGCGGAGTCCATTGCAAAGATGAAGATATTATTGTCCGTGTACTTATCTTTAATAATTTCTTCAAGCCAATGCATCTGATACGAATAAGAAGGTTTCACTTTAACCATATTCTTATTATCTATCACGAGATCTGCTCTGGGTGTCATCGGATTGATAAGAAGTATATCTTTATCCTTAACATAATTTAACATTCTCTCGAAAGGTTTCAGATGGAAAGGCCCTATTATGACATCCATTTGGGCAAGACATGTATCGTTCAATGCGGCGATCACCTTATTAGTGTCCTGGTCCACATCATATACCTTAAGGTCTATCTTCATATCATATTTGCTCACCATAGAATCTACGGCAATCATAAAGCCTTCATAAAAATGCAGATATGAGAAAGGTTTCGCAAGAAGCTGTTTGTTGGAGACTTCTTCATTAAGGAACTTCTCGTCAACTTGTTCAAGATAAAGCGGCACCATCAGCGCGACTTTATACAAACGTTCCGAGTCGAAAGAAGTCGGGACAAATTCTGGTTCAAATGCAAGACTGTCATATTCTATAATCTCTTCAAGTATTTCCGTTGGTTCCTCTTCGACGACAACTTCCTTATAAGGTATTCTTATTATGGTTCCAGCTTTCGGATTTGTTTTCTTAAGGTCTTTATTTTCGGATAAAATATCATAAACGGTAACCCCATAAATTTCGGCAATTTCGTTCAACGACTGTCTCTTTTTGACGGTATGGATGTAGAATTTCTTTCCGTTATATTCAGTTACGGTATTAGACTTCAACGATTCCTGAGCCTGCAACGACGGAGCGAAGAACACCGTCATCAATGATATTGCCAATACGGAAAAACAGATTTTTAAAACTCTCATTTTTATCTTATTATGATAGTGGTATTACATTTATTATGTTTAAACAATTTTCGACAAAGATAAGAAAAAGACTAATGGCAAAGGGCTAATGACGAAAGATTTTTTTGAAATCTGAGTAACTGAAAATTTAGAAAAAAAGAAGAGACGTATCAATCATGATTGACACGTCCCTACTGCGAACACATTCAATATGTCCTTACATTGTTAATCGTTAATTGTCTATTGTTAATTGTCAATTGTTAATTGTAAACTGTTAATTGTCAATTGTTAATTGTCAATTGAAAAAAGGATACCCTTTACAGCAACACCAATTGCTATGCTATGAATACCAACAACTTTTTCATTCGTCAACGGCAGAGAGCAATTATATTGTAGCCTTATCATCCAAATATCGTTTCTCTTTGTTTTCTTATTGGTCCACAATTTAAAATCAAGATTTGCACCGAAAGAAGGTGTCGGTTTAGAATCCATAGCACCAAATCCTATCATCGGCGTGACTTGCAAGACATTTCCGTCAACTACGCTATAACCTGCTTTCAATCCAAAATCAAACATATTATCTGTTTCGTTCCATCCTGCCCTGCTATAAAACGAAGTCTGTAACTTATCGTGATATAAATCTAATTCCCAGTTGCAATTTACATAATCATTGGAATTGTTATGGGCAAATGTATAACCGCCAGACACCGATGATCCGAAAAGCCATTTTGAAATTGAAGCAGTTTCTTGAGCCAAACAAAGATTTGCCGTTAAAAGAAACGACATTGCTAACATAAAAAATTTATTTTTCACCATATTTTTGAATTTATTAGACATAGCCCTATTTTTTCATTAATGACAAAAGACAGAAGGACCTGATACCGCCAATTATCGGCGGCAAAATTATATACAATCGACTATTCAAAAATATGTTTCTGACTATATCAGACTATATTTGAGGCTTTTCTTCATAAAATCAATCAATTTTTGATTTTGAAGAGATTCCCTTAATTTACTAGTAACTCTTTTTCGGCGACTCACTATACCTTGATAGGAAAGCGAAAGCAGTCCAGCTTTTTGAATTTCTGTCAATGGAAGGATGGAAATAAAACAATAATCGAGTTCCACCTTGGTCAAGTCGGGATATTTTGATGAAAAGCGATTGGTGAAATCGTTAAAAAGAGAATCGATAGTCGCTTTAAAAACACTTATTTCAGTATTGGTGAGAGGTTTCTTAAAATACATGACAGTGTCGCCCATCAAATCTTTGTTGTCATCACAGCGTTCGATAATAGACATAACAATTTCCGTCTCTTGAAATGTGTTCCATTTCTCCAAAAACAAAGTATTAGCTAATTCATAACTACTTTTGTCTTTATTATTTTTAACATAAACGACAAGTATTGTTATAGCCATAACAACTAATATTACAGCAATCCATATCGCTTGACGTGCTACGTCATTCTTTTCAGGCAACATTTTTTCATTTAAATAAGTGTCGTATATTTTTCCAATTGTTGCATTCTGTATTTTGAGATCCAAACTCTTTTTTTGAATTTCACGATAGATGCTGGCATATTTTACCGATTCTTTTTCATCACCCAACACCTTATAGATTTCTGAAAGACCTTCCGCCGCATCTCGTTGATCAAACAAATCTGGTGATCGAAACGCTTCCAATGCATAGTACAAAGCGGAATCATATTTCTGCTCAGCATAAAAAGCGTATGCTGCCGCTCTGCTCATAGAATAATAAAAGGAATTGTATTTGGGCATATTACGCAAAGCCTTCGTTCTAAGGACCAATGCTGTGTCGTGCTGATTGACAGATCGGTAATAATAAGACAAACAATAATCGTAATAAGCTCTCTCATACGACAACTCTGGAAATTTGGGCAGATAATTTTCGGCTTTCCTTATGTAATACAGATTGGTGTCAGGATTAGAACCATCTTCATCAAGCATGTCACAAAAACTTCCTAATGTCAAATATTCAACTAAAAGGTGAGACGAATCGTTGCAAGCATGAAATTTAGCGATAGATTCCAACAACATGTCGAAAGACTTATCGAAAAACTCGCAAAACAGAAACATGGAGGAAATCTTTTTATATATCAAGCCTTTCAGACGATTTTGCCGCATCTCGTAAATATGAAAAGGGAGATCATCCAATGATTTCAAAGAAATGATAAAATGCTCCATCGCCATGGTATAATCTTTATTTGCAGCGCATATACTACCCAAAATATGATGTCCTCTCGCCTTATTCCATCTAACTTCCGAATCAGAATTAACGACATCAAGAGAGTCAAAGTAATCTACCACATGCAATATTGCGGAGTCATTATAAATCTGATGCCAACTGTTCAACAATTGTTCATGATTATCAATAACGGTTTCATAATAATCATTTTTATCATGAGTATTAGCCTCGGAAGGATTCGTCAACGTCAATAATAATAGGAATAAAGTGGCAAACATCTGCAATATATTTAATGCAAAACTAAATATTTTTTTGATTACAACAAACATCCTATTGCACTAAATCCGCGATACACTTCATGCTATTTCAATTTTTCAGTCATACGTCCGTATGACTCTACGTGAGATGACATCTGAGATACAGAAATTTTACTCAAAGCATACTGCAACTTATAATTAAAAAAGGAGAAACTCTTTTACATGAGCTCTCCTTCTTCAGTCATTAGTCTTTCGACTTTAGTCTTATTTATTCCGAAAGTGGCTTGAAGCCCTTACCTAAGATTTCTGTACTTGAAACGACATTGACGAATGCTTCAGGATCGACGTCTTTAAGTATTGATTGTAACTTAACGAGTTCTGGACGTGTCAATGTTACGTAAATCATCTTACGGTCAACACCTTTATACAAACCTTTACCGAAGAAGCATGTACCGCCGCGCTTGATGTCTTTAACGATGATGTCACGAACTTCCTCAGCTTTATCAGTAACGATGAACGCTGTCTTGTATGAGTTGAATCCGTCGACAACCAAGTCGATGATTTTACCTTCGATGAAGATAACCAAGATTGAGTAGATTGGAAGACGTAACTGACCGAAAGCGATTAATGTTGTGAGTGTGATACATGAGTCGACGATCATGACCAAAGTACCGAGGGAAATCTTTGTATATTTATGTAATATCATGGAGATGATGTCGCTACCGCCTGATGTTGCACCCGACTTGAAGATGAGACCGATAGCCAAACCGTAGATACCACCAGCAACCAAGGTGTTGAGGAAGTAGTCAGGAGCGAAATAGATGCTTTCTGAATGAGGCACTAACAACCATTCTGCGTTGACTATTTCAGGATTTTCAAAGATACCGTTTTGGATGATTGGTGTGTAACCGATGTAAGTCTCAATCAAGAATGTGAAACCGAAAATCAAGAATGTTGATAAGATGGTTTTGAAACCAAATTTAGGCCCTAAAATCAAAGTACCGACTATCAATAATGGGATGTCCATACACAAGGCGTACAAACTGATTTTCCATGGCCATACTGTGTTTAATACGTTCGAGAGACCGTATGTTCCACCTGGAGCCAAAAGATAAGGGTTAACGAATAATACGTCGCCGAGAGCGAACAACAAACTTCCAAAAACGAGATAGAAATAAGCCAATGCTTCTTTCTTCCAATTCATTGTTTTCATAACTTTTTCTTAATGATTTTTTTGATGTCAACAGTCGACAACCAATGGTCAACAGTCGACGAGGTTTTGATTATTTTAATTTTTAATTTATCTCAATCTTTCAAGAGACGTGTCAATGATATATTGTTATTTTTCATCGACGCGTCTCCACATAATTTTCAATTTTCAACTTTCAACTTTCAATTTGAATCATTCCCATTCGATTGTCGCAGGTGGTTTCGAGCTGATGTCGTAACATACTCTGTTAACGCCTTTAACTTTATTGATTATGTCGTTCGACACTTTAGCCATAAATTCGTAAGGAAGATGTACCCAGTCGGCTGTCATTCCGTCTGTAGAGATGACGGCGCGCAACGCTATTGTATATTCGTAGCTACGTTCGTCGCCCATCACGCCGACGCTCTTCACTGGAAGCAACATTGTTCCGGCTTGCCAGATAGCGTCGTATAAGTTGTCGGCCATCTCGTTAGGATATGATGCGCTTGGGAGTTCGCATTTCCAGTTTCTAAGTCCGGAGATGAACACGTCGTCAGCATCGCGGAGAATTCTTAATTTTTCTTCACTTACTTCGCCGAGGATACGTATTCCGAGACTTGGTCCCGGGAAAGGATGACGACCGATGAGTTCTTTCTTGATACCGAGGGCGCGGCCCACGCGACGTACTTCGTCTTTAAACAAAGAACGTAAAGGTTCCACTATCTTGAGGTTCATCTTTTCAGGGAGACCGCCCACATTATGATGCGACTTGATCTTACAACTTGGACCGTTGACGCTCACGCTTTCAATCACGTCAGGATATATAGTTCCTTGTGCGAGCCAGTCAGCGCCTTTTATCTTCTTGGCTTCCATCTCGAACACTTCGATAAATGTCGTTCCGATGGCTTTACGTTTCAACTCAGGATCTGTCACGCCAACAAGTTTATCCAAGAAGAGTTTTCCTGCGTTGACACCGATAACGTTTAATCCTAAGTCTTTATATGAATCTAAAACATCTTCAAATTCGTTCTTTCTGAGAAGGCCGTTATCGACGAAGATACAATGCAGGTTAGAACCTATGGCTTTGTTTAACAACACTGCTGCCACTGTGCTATCGACGCCGCCTGATAGACCGAGTATGACTTTGTCGTCACCGAGTTGTTTTTTCAACGCCTCTACTGTAGTTTCGATGAACGAGTCTGGAGTCCAGTCGCCTTTACAGCCGCAGACGTTCATGGCGAAGTTGCCTATCATCTTGCTGCCTTCTGTCGTATGGAAAACTTCCGGGTGGAACTGCACCGCGTAAGTCTCTTCGCCGTCAATTTTATAAGCAGCGTTTTCAACGTCTTCGGTACTTGCTATCACGCGAGCTCTCTCTGGAAGTCGTGCGATGGTATCGCCGTGCGACATCCACACCTGTGATGTCTTGCTTACGCCAGCGAACAAAGGACATGATTCATCGGCGATGGTAAGGTTAGCGCGTCCGTATTCTCTCGCGATGGAGCCGTTGACTTCGCCGCCAAAATGATGAGCCATAAACTGAGATCCGTAGCAAATACCGAGCAAAGGCAACTTACCTTTTATGTTAGACAAATCTACGAAAGGAGCTTTCTCATCACGCACCGATGAAGGGCTGCCGCTCAAAATGACTCCTTTAATATCCGGAGTGAGTTCCGGAATCTTGTTATAAGGATGTATCTCACAATATACATTCAACTCACGGAGACGACGTCCGATGAGCTGCGTTACTTGCGAGCCAAAATCTAAGATTAAAATGGATTCTTGCATGCTTGAATATTTTGGCGCAAAGTTAAGAATTTTATCCTTAGTTTGGCGAAATTTTATTAAACTTGCAATCAAAATTATTTATATGGCGACTACGAAAAAAGGAAAGAAAAAAACAGCTCCTAAGAAAGGTTCTAAACCTAAGAAAAGCAACAAGAAAAACAAGTCCGGAAATATCTTCGCGAAGATTTTATTATCCGTAATAATCGTGGCTGCTATAGCCTACATCGTATCGTTGTTTTCAGATAATATCAAAGCAAGATTCAGTCAGGTTAAAGACAACGAGGAATTAGTAGTGAAAAACACTGACGATAATGAAGAAAAAGACACGTCTGCAACTACAACTCCCGTAAAGAAACAAGATAATCCAAAACAAGAAGAAGAGGTAAAGAAGCCCGAAGTGAAAAAGGAAGAAACCAAGAAAGAGGCCCAAAAGGAAGAGACCAAGAAAGAGACTCCTAAGGTTGAACAGACCGAGCCTGCCAAAAAGAAGCAGACTGAAGTCATTGATTTAAAGAAAGAATTCAAAGAGAATCAAACGCTGTCGGGATGCTGGTTCAGCACTACGCAAGGCTCAGCTTTAACGATGGATAAATCTGGTTATCGCATCGACTTCTCTGGCGTTGACGCTTCCGAACCAATAACAGGCAAATACAACGTCGAAGGAAACCAGATCATATTCCTCAACGACAACTCCGGATGTAAAGGCATAGAGGGAACATATCGAATCACATTCGACAAGAAGAACATAAGCCTCGACTGTAAAGACGACGAATGCAAGGAACGCCGTAACGTCTTGGAAACAGAATGGGAATGGATTGAGTTGTAAATTGAAAGTTGAAAATTGAAAATTGAAAGTTGAAAATTTGTTTGAATGTCAACAGACAACGGTCAACCGACAACAGTTTATTAGAATTTTAGAGAATTATGGGGATTTCTATAAATTGCTTTTCGAAAGATTTATGAATTTATATTTGAGAGGATTTTTGTTTTTCTTGAAAGAGCATAGCGAGCTATATGATTGAAAGAAAGACGAAAAGATTTCAATATAAAACATAAATCTCGAAAAAGTTTTTATCATAATCGTCAAAATTAATTTAAACGTGGAATTTATAGAAGTCCCCTTAACCTCTGGTCATCAGTTGAATCTCTTGTAGAGGTACATGGACGTGTGTCTTGTTAGTTAAAAATCTGAGAATATGAAAAGGCTGCACATATTAACGGCACTATTGATATTACTTTTCTCCTGCGGCAGGAGTCGTTCCGCGAAAGAGTTTTTTGATTTGGCGTGCGAGTATGAAAACAACGCCGAAATCGAACTCGCGATGGCGACGTACAAACAAACCATCGACGCGGCAAAATCGGAAGGCGACACCGCCCTGCTCGGTCTCGCTCAACAGTATATGGGAATGTTGCTTATTGAACAATGGTCGTTCGATGAAGCCATCAATATGCTCAACGAGTCGGCGGTGACAACCAAAGACAACCCGACAATGCTTTCCTACACCAATGCTGCCATAGGAAGAGCCTATTTCATAATGGACAGCACCGACAAATCAATACAATATTTCAAAGATGCCGTCGGTTATGCAGAACAATCTGGTGACAATGACGTGATTTCCGTAGCTTATCAAAATATCGGCGCTCTATATCAAGAGATTGGCAACTACAATCAAGCTTTGGATTACATAAGACTTTCGTTGAGATATAATAATGAAGAGAAAGAAATTCCGCGCTATCATCTGAATTTGGCATATATCTTCTCTGACATGAACGAAAACGACTCTTGTTCATATTATGAGAATCTTCTGAAAAACGAAATCGACAGTATCGAAGATCAGGCGATGAAGACATCGATATACTATTTCTTAGCGAAGAGAGCGATGGATGAGAACGACTACGAATCGGCTTATCATTATTACAAGAACTTTGCTGAGATGGACATCGAAATGTTGGAAGAACGCTTGCAGCAGAATGTCTTGGAGATACAGAAGAAATATGATTACGAGAAGGTACAGAACGAATATAACATCAAGCTTCTGAGAAAACACAGACTTCTCATGTCTTCGCTTTTTGTTACATTAATAACAGGTATGCTTCTTTATATACAGACAAAGATCAACCTGCGGAAAAGAAAGGAAGAACTGAAAATGAAAGACGAAATACTGAAGTTTGAAAATGAGGTTCTCCGACTTAATGAAATCAAAGACGATTACAAGCGTAACTTGGAGTGGAAATATATGCTTGTATATAGTATGACGCTGATGGACAGAAACAAGAGCAATTCAGAATCGCATTATAAGATGATAAAAGGAAGAATCTATCATAATAGTGAAACCGCTTTCGACGCTATCTTAAAAATATTTAATGAAGAACATCCTGGATTAGCGGAGCAGATAAAGGAGAAATACCCTACTCTTTCCGACACCGAATATAAAGTATGCCTCATGGCATTAACGCCTTTCACCTCGCAAGAGACCGCCGACATTCTCGGAAAGAGCATCAACACCGTCAACAAGGCGAGAACTAATATCAGGAAGAAATTGGAGATCGAGGAAAACGAAAGCATTGAAGAGGCTATTAGCTGTTATCCGTCAGCTGTCAGCAATTAGTCTTCAGTTGTCAGATCAATGTTAAGGAAGAACTCAAAATAAACAAAAAAAATCATGATTTAAGTTTTCTTCTCCAGAAACTTTATTATCTTTGTATCGTTAAGATTCTGACATGAAGACAAGAAGCGAATACATATCAATAATAAAATCATTCTCAGATGTCATTAAATCGCAGTTTGGTGTCAGTTCAATGCGATTATTCGGGTCGGTTGCAAGAGAAGAACAGACCGACAATAGCGACATTGACCTTTGTGTCGTAATGAAACCTAACATGATACTTCGTATTCGTTTAAAACATTTTTTAGAAGAACTTCTCGTTTGTAATGTCGATATTGTAAGAGAACACAAAAACATGAATGAAACTTTAAAAAGAGAAATTGAAAGAGATGGAATTGAAATCTTCACAGAATGAATTAGCTGTTAACATTCTAAAACAAATTGAGAACGCAATTGAAAGATTGCAGGAACGAACCAAAGACATAAATCATGTCAACGATTTCCTAACCTCCTTGTCTGGAATGGAAAAATTAGATGCCACATGTATGCTATTAATTGCAATTGGAGAAAGCATCAAAGGTTTCGATAAAGTAACGAATAAACAGATATTGTCAAAAGATAAATCCGTACCATGGAACGACATTATGGGAGTAAGGGATATTATCGCACATCATTATTTCGATATTGACGCTGAAGAAATATTCAATATTATAAAATACGATCTAGAACCACTACTCCTTGCGATAAGAAAAATGATTATGAACCTTGAATAATATTGTGGACAAAGTCTGTTGTCTGTTGACCGTTGTCAGTTGACAAAAATAGCTTAAATCTCACGCAAAGACGCACGTCCGTGCGTCTCTACTTTAAACCTTAAACCTTAAACTTTAAACTAGAAACTTGTACTTCCATTTTTAAACACCATTGATTTTTAACAAGTTAAAATTTTATCATATAGAAATGACTTGTACTACTCTTGACAAAGGCAGTTTTCGTGTTTTATCTTTGCATAAAAATTTCAAAGCTATGGAAACGCAAAACAAAATCATTTGAGAATGCCTCCTAAGAAATAATAAGAGGAAGCAAAAAAATACTAATTCAATTATTACTAAATCTAAATATTTAAAACTTATGAACAGGAATATATTTATTACTTTTTTAATTCTCTTTCTATCATTAAAATTATCCGCCCAAATGGATTTAAACATGATTGCTAACGAAAGTCCTCATAAAATAGCTCAAATAGATGGTACTGAAAATATATTAAGAGATTATTTTTCTGAAATTACAAACCCTAATGATACATTATACATCTTTCTTTGCCCTTTAATGTTTGCTCCTCGTATGGATGGTTTAATGACACATACTCAAGAAATGCTTTATTATAAGAATCCGAATAATCCGATGGTTCTTATAGCCTCTTTTCAAAATGAAGACGCTGCAAGAAAATACGTAGAAAACAAGTTCTTCTTTGAGGAAGTTATTTACGATACTGACAAATCATTTAAATCTTTCCTATCTTTCAGTACCGAAAATCCTCGTGTACCCTTTTTAATGAAAATAGACAGAAAATCAGGTCGTCTCCTCACAGGCGGTGATTACCCGGAACTCAGCCCCAACTTCATTAACGCCCTTGTCAATCACACTGAACCTATGCCTTTCTACGGCGAAGTATGGAGCGAGAAAATAAATTACGACCATTCGATATCAGATTGCGAAAACGAATCATACAAGAAAGCCAAGGCATTCAGAGAAATGACTATTCCATTGGAAGAAGATGCTTTGATTTCAAGCGTAGATTTTCCTGACATCAGCAATGGCTTTTTATCATTTGCCGATGAATTGGACAACGCAATCTATCTTTATTCTTTTGATGAGAAATACGAAAATATGAGTCTCATAGGAAAGTACAAACCAAATGAAACAGAGGAAATGCTTTATGTATCAAAAGAAATCAGTAAAGAACATTATCTAAAAAGAAAAAAAACAAGGTGCTTATATTGCTATGTGTCTTACTTCTATGATGAAAGACCCGGAAACTATTTTATTCTCAGTGTCTCTTCCTAATATATTCTACATGGATGAAAATAAACAACGACTTGCATATTACAATAAACCGGCTATCATTTCTCAAAATTTAAATGATGACGAAGACAGAAAATTAATACCAATGGAATTTAACAATAATCATACTCAATATATCTCCCATGAGAATTTTCATTATTCGTCTGAATTAGAAAAGTATTTCTTCATCACATTGATAGACTATGATCTTTCGAGCATGACTTTTGATAAAAAGTCGTATGAGAATCCTCTTTTATTCTCTATATATGATGAGAAGGAAAACGCTGTTGTCGGAAGTATCGGCAAGCTCGGACAAATCAATATGGATTTGAATGTAGGTTGGACATACGTCTATCCGAGAATATCGACATTTGGAAATATTATCGCCGTGTCGGACGGCAACTCGGGCGAGGTCTTGGTTTATGACTATGAGAATCTGAAAGAACCCCTCTATAAAACGAAGGTCTTTGATGTACGTTTAAGCGACTTCGAAATCGACAGTACTTTGATAGGAACAGAAGAATATTTTCTACAGTTCCAAGACGACTTCAAGAATTATGTCTTAGACGTGGAGATTGATTCAAAGAACATTTACACCTTATCTTTGGAAGACGGCTGCTATTTCAAGAAAGTATTTGACAAGAAAGGCAAGCTGAAGAAAACATTACTGATACCGAGCGTTTACAATTCTTGTCAGTTAGAAGTCAGCGGTTTGTGCAGAATAGACGACAAGACACACGTCATGGCATTCTACTTCGACGGCGAGAAACATACGATGGTGCTGTTTTAGAGTTTAAAATTTAGTTTAAGGTTTAAGGTTTAAAGCTTAAGGTTGGAATTTATTATACACTTTGAACCTTGAACTTTGAGCTTTGAACCTTGAACCTTGAACTTTGAGCTTTGAACCTTGAACTTTGAACTTTGAGCTTTGAACCTTGAACTTTGAACTTTGAACTTTGAGCTTTGAACCTTGAACTTTGAACTTTGAACTTTGAACTTTAAAACTACTTTAAACTTTAAACCTTAAACTTTAAACTAAAAAAACTTGTACTTCCATTTTCAACTTTCAATTATTAAAGTCTTTTATTCTTCTTCAACGCCTCATTAATGATGCACTGTATCTGTCCGTTGACGGAACGGAACTCATCGGCAGCCCATTTCTCGACGGCTTCCATCGTCTTGGCATCGAGACGCAAAGCGAAATTCTTGGTTGAGTTATCTTTATCTTTCGCCATTATCTAAGACCTCCCCTATCGTTT
>JAZNVS010000095.1:0-22224 GCA_045592965.1 Bacteroidales bacterium
ATTTTTTTAAAACTGAAAACTGAAAATTGAAAACTGAAAATTGAAAATTGAAAGTTGAAAACGGAAAATTGAAAATTGAGGAATCTGTGAAGATTAGTGAAATTTGTGGGAGAAGAAATTATGTTCCACGAATTGGCACGGATTAACACAGAAAGAATCCGTGAGCATCAGAGAGATTTGTGGGGGAAGAATCTCCAAATCTCTCTTGCTTTTTTCGATGATGTTTATTATCTTTGCAAGAACTAATAAAAATCACAATTTATGAAAACAGAAAAATACATAAGATTCGATTGGGCTATGAAGCGCATGCTTCGCGATAAAGCCAATTATGCGGTTTTGGAAGGTCTTCTGACAACATTATTCAAAGAGAAGATCACTATCAACAGACTTCTGGAAAGCGAGAGCAATCAGGAAGATGAGTTCGATAAGTATAACCGCGTCGATATTCTTGCGGAGAACAGTAAGGGCGAGTTGTTTATCATCGAGGTTCAGAATAATGACGAGTATGCTTATTTCCAGAGGATGCTGTTCGGAGTGTCTAAATTGGTGACGGAATATATTAATAGAGGAGAAGGCTATCAGAACATCAAGAAGATTTACAGTGTCAACATCGTCTATTTCGATTTAGGTCAGGGCAAGGATTATCTGTATCATGGCAAGACTGAGTTTTTGGGAGTGAATACTGGCGAGGTTCTTAATCTCAGTCCATTCCAGCGACAGAAGTTCAATGTCGATGTCGTGAGCGAGTTATATCCGGAATATTACATTTTGAAGGTTAATGATTTCAAAGGCGAGCCGCGAACTCCGTTAGAGGAATGGATATATTATCTCGGCACGGGTGACATAACGAATGACTCCACCGCTCCAGGTTTGAATGAAGCAAGAAAGAAGTTGGAGTTAGCGTTGATGAGCAAAGACGAGTTGTCGGCATATTACCGACATTTGGATAACACTGTGATATTGAAAGACAACATCTACACTTCCCGAGGAGAAGGCATACTTGAAGGCAGAGCTATGGGAAGGAAAGAAGGCATGCGAGAAGGAATCAAGAAAGGTAGAAAGGAAGGTCTGGCAGAGGGTCTGAAGAAAGGCCGAGAAGAAGGTCTGAAGAAAGGTCGAGAAGAAACGATAAAAAATATAGTCACAAATCTTAAGTCGTCCGGAGCGAGTGTAGAGTTTATAATGGATCTCACCGGTTTGCCGAAAGAAGATATTGAGGAATTGTTGTGATTATCACAAATAAATATGGTAGAGCCGTCAATCCTGTGGCGTCACTACCAATCATATTTCAACAGATTTTCAACTTTCAATTCATCTCAAACCATTCATCTTTGAAATTGACGAGATATACTTTTTCGCTGGCGCGAGTCAATGCTGTGTAGAGCCAGCGTAGGTCTGCTAATTCAAGACAGACTTCATCAGGAAGATAGGGCGCTTCAACGAAGACGTTCTTCCACTGACCGCCTTGTGTCTTGTGACATGTTAGGGCGTAGCCATATTTCACTTGTAAGGCATTGAAATAAGGATTCTCTTTCATGAGTTTACGTCTGTCGCTGGCACGCGGTATGTCCATATAGTCTTCTTCTACTGCCTGATATAATCGTTTCGACTCTTCAGCTGTGAGAGCAGGGGAGTTGTTGTGCAGGGCCTCTAGCAGAATCTTGACTGTGAGTGTCGGCGTCTCTGCATAGTCCATCAGTTGTATATCGACATCAGCGAAATGAAATCCATACATCTCCTCAATTTTATTTATCCTCATAACTTCAACCATATCGCCATTGGCAATGAAAGGAATTGATGTTGTGTATGTATGCGATACGTCACTACTATGTGGCTTGTAGATTTGTAGACTTGTAGACTCATTAACCCAATAATAATTATTCTTCACCACCATGAGTTTCTCGCCAGCTGACAGTTCGCCTTCTTCTTGTAACACGCGGCTTCTGATGGCTTGGTTGAACATATTGGTTCTCTTGTTGGAACGACATACAACAACAGCATCGTTGCTACTTCTCTTATCACCGAAGTTCTGCCATAGCATCTCCTCGAACGACATAGGGTTGATTCTCTCTATGTCAGAAAAATTATTGATGTCTAATAAAGGAAGATGGTAGTCACTACTCAGAGGCTCTGTGATTTGTAGATTTTGTGACATCAGATTTCTGATTCTCGTCGCGTTATGTAATATTCCAGAGTCTAATGCCTGACGCATCACCTCTTTCATCTCGTAGGTTGCTATGGTGAGGCTGAAGCTGTTACGTAATATGTCGAAGTCCATGGCTGGGCTGATGTCGAGTCCCACTGGCGGCAGCTGTGCGGAGTCTCCTATTAGCAGCAACTTGCAACAGCTGCCGCTGAAGGTATATCTTATTAAGTCGTCTAACAGTGAGCGCGACCATGAATAGCCGTCGCCTTGGTCAGAAATCATGGAGCATTCGTCAACTATGAAGACGGTGTTTTTTGATTTGTTCTCTGCCAATGTCATCCTCAGTTCTCCATTGGCGACAGCCTGAAAACGATATAGTTTCCTGTGTAATGTCGATGCAGTCTTACCGGTGTAGTTGCTCATAACTTTAGCAGCTCTTCCAGTAGGAGCGAGCAACTGATACGACAGTCCAATCTGAGGCAGCGCCTTCACTAAGGTAGAAATTAGTGTGGTCTTGCCAGTACCAGCATAACCTCTCAATAGATAGACAGGTCTCTCTTTCTCGCTTAAGATAAAAGCCGACAGATGATATAAAACCTTAGCTTGGTCATCGGTAGGGGTGAAGCCGAAATTTCTCAGCAAGAGATTATACAGACTATTCCTATCCATAATGAAATAATTAGAATGGATAACCTATACCGAAGTTAAGGATGAAGTCACTAAAATGTAGCTTGCTGATTCTCCATCGTTCGCCTTCTGGATAGGCAGGGTTTACCATAGGAGCGGCGGCGTCGACACGGAATATGATGAAAGATAAGTTCACGCGTATACCTAAGCCGGCGTCCACGGCGATTTGTTTGTAGAAGGTGTTGAACTTAAATTCGCCACCGACAAATGTCTCGCTTTCTTTCATGGTCCAGACGTTACCGATGTCGGTGAAGATAGCACCTTCGAAGATGCTATATATAGGTATGCGATATTCGAGGTTGAGTTCCAGCTGTATGTCGCCTATAGATTCTATGTTGAGATTGTTGGGGTTGCTGTATGCTCCTGGTCCTAACTCTCTGAAATGCCATCCTCTCATGCCGTTACTGCCACCGGCATAGAAACTCTTGTCGAAAGGCATATCGTATGAGTTGCCGTATGGTATGCCTAATCCAAACATGAAACGTGTTGCTATCTGATGTTTTTTCGCTATGTATTTTAGGTATCTGAAGTCGAAGGAGAAACGTAGATATTGAGCGTATCTGATACCGCCTATCTCGTGATAATTATCCACTGTTTTCATCAGCGAGGTGTTGTTAAGGGTTGATAACAAATTACCACTCGATTGGAAATTGGCTCTGAAATAGAAGAAGTCTTTTAAGAATCTTAAGTTCTGATTGTTGAATACATAAGTATAGTCGAGACCTAGGATAAGGTGGCTCGTATATTGGTCTTTGATACGTTGGTTTACTTCTTGTTCTAAGATTTCTTCAAAGGCAGGAGAAGGATCGACCTTGACGCTGTTGAGTGTTATCGGATTGAGAATGTGTTGTTCATATTTGTTTTTCATCCAGTTGTAACCGAAGTTAAAGATGGTTTTCTGACGTGTGTATATTGGCCTAATCTGAATATTATAACCTAATGTGAATGTCGTTCTTGGTTGGTATTCTTTAGCGAAGTTATACGACTTGATGGGGCTTAAGAATTTAGGCAGGAAGATGCTGACATCGATGCCGAATTCCTTTGTGTTGAACATGTTTTCGTTTCCATCGTTATCAAGAATTGACTGTGCCTGGACACCGCCTCTGATGCTAAGGTTGAACATCTCGGAACCCCTGAAAAGATTTTTGTTTTTGTACGAGAAACTTCCGATAAAACCAAGGTCTGTTCCCGAGTCTGTTGTCAACTCAGCTTGTATGGTATAATCGTTCAGCTTCGCTCTGTTTAGTATTATATCACAGTTCATAAGGTTGACACTGTCGTTACTTCCAAGGTTATGGAACTCGATATTATTCTTGTTGTAAATCTTTAAGTTGTTGAGTGACTTATAAGTCTGCGTGACATTGCTGAGACTATAAGGCGTTCCGCTATGGATATGAATCATATTGTCGAAGGTACGGAATCTTATTTTAGGAATGCCGCTATAGACGAAATAGCATGTCTCTTTGCCGAGTCGTTTCCCTAAATAGAAGGTAAAAGGTACGGTGTCGAGCTCTTTGTCGTTGGAGATACCTTTAGGGTAGATATAAATATTGTTGATGATGTATCGTTTATGATCTACCATTTTTTGTGTCGTAGGGTCAAGGACGTTGTCGATTCTTATATTGACACTAGCTTTATGATCCATGAAGTTGGTATCTATTTCCATGAATATGTAATCCTTGGTGAAATAGAAATATCCATTGTTTTTCAGATGCTCGCTTATCATGTCGCGTTCGTCATCTAAGTCGAAGGCATTATATATGTCGCCTTTCTGAACTGGGAGGTCATCTTCGATGTCTTTGACATATCTCCTTACAGCTGTGTCGCTTATAGTGAAGGTAATTTCGTCGACGATATAAGGCTTGGCAGGATAGATGCCGTAGATGACTTTGACAGATTTATTTTTGCTTTCTAACTCAACGGAGATGCCGGAGTTGAAATATCCAATATCGTTGAGATATTTCCGTATCTGCATGACAGACTTCTCCTTCGATTCGTCGTTGTAATAGACAGGAGCCTTTCCCATTGTCCTGTTAACCCATCTGAAGAGTCTGCTATTCTTATTGTCAGTCTTGTAGTAAACCCATGTCTGCGGCATCAAGCCTAAGATATTGCTGTTCTCTTGTTGTGCTATATAAGCCGAGATGTCCGATTTGGTAAAGTCTACATCTTTGGATTTTATCTCTATCTTGTTTTTTTTCAATATCATCCTGTCTTCAGGAATATGCTTCTTGATAGAACACGATGCCAAAAACAACAGCATGAGACACAAAGACGTGATATTTACAATTCTTCTACGCACGGCGAAATATTAATTCACAAATATAATTATTATTTTAGAATATAAAAATCCCAGAAACTCAAAACTTCAAATTTTTTTAGACCAGTGTCACTGAACTCAAGTGTTGAGATTCTGAGATTATGAGTTTCTTAGCTTAAACAACTTCTGCTACTGTAAAGTTGCTGCCTCCGACAAAAACTAAATCTTTGTCTTTTGCGTTACGACATGCTGCCTCGTAAGCTTGTCGCACCGATGGATAGACGCTGCCTTTCAATCCTATAGCTCTTGCTTTCTCTGCTAATATCTCTGCGTCTAATCCTCTTGGGATGTCTGCCTTGCAGAAATAATAGTCGGCATAATCGGGCAATAGCTTCAAGATTCCTTCTATGTCTTTGTCGTTGACGACGCTCAGAACGAAATGTAGCTTGTCGAATTTTGTCTCCGATAATTGTTTGACGACTTCATTGATACCTGCTACGTTATGTCCGGTGTCGGCTATGGCGAGAGGTTTCTTGTTGATAAGCTGCCATCTCCCCATCAAGCCGGTGTTGGTAACTACTTTAGCCAATCCGTTGAGAAGATCTTCGTCTTTAAGATTGAACTTATCTTTCAAGATGTCTAAGGCACATATTATAGCAGCGAGGTTCTTCTTCTGATAATTACCCAAGAGCGGATATTGTAAATTTTTGAGATATAAACTGTTGTTTTTGTAAATGTCGAAGTCTTGATATTCTATCGATTCTGTCTCGTTCTTTCTGCATTCCATTATTTGGTCGGCGAAATAGATGGATGAGTTTTTCTCTTTAGCTTTAGCAATAAAAACATCTTTGCTTCTTTCTTGAGTCTCGCCTATGACTACAGGAGTCTCTTCTTTTATGATGCCCGCTTTCTCTGCTGCAATCAAAGTTTCGTTTTCTCCTAAGAATTTGACATGGTCTAATGAGATGTTGGTAATTAGACTCAGCTCAGGTCTTATGACATTTGTCGAGTCTAATCGTCCGCCCATTCCTACTTCGATGATAGCGATGTCTACTTTTTCCTTGCAGAAATAGTCGAAAGCCATTGCCACAGTCATCTCGAAGAATGATAGTTCTAATTCTTCTAACTTTTGTTTGTTTTTCTCTATGAAGCTGACTACCTTATCTTCAGAAATCATCTCACCGTTGATTCGGATGCGTTCTCTGAAGTCGCGTAGGTGAGGCGAGGTGTAGAGCGCTGTCTTATAGCCTGCTTCTTGGAACACCGAAGCCAGGGAGTGCGACACGCTGCCTTTGCCATTAGTGCCGGCAATATGTATGCTTCTGAAATTATGTTGAGGGTTGTCTAAGTGGTTGAGAATTTCGATGGTGGTGTTTAAGTCGGCCTTGTAAGCTGCGGCTCCGATGCGTTGATACATAGGGAGTTTGTTAAACATCCAATTTAAAGTTTCATTGTAATTCATATTGTTTTTGTTTTATTGTCTTATGATAAAAGTGTAAGTTATAGTTCCTTTTTGTAGTTCTGTTGCCTTATCGTCTTTGTTGAAGATGGAGTTGAGTGCTGCTGTCTTGGCGGAGTTGAGCATGGAGCTGTTAGCTATGGTGGTGCCTTTGCCTATCTCTGCTCTCTGTACTCTTCCTTCCTTATCGACCCAGATGTCGACGACAACTCTTCCTTCTTCGATGAAGTCTCTGCTTGGGGTGGAGATGCTCTTTGCGCCGCGACCACCAAGGTCGTACGAAGGACCGCCGCCGCTGCCTCCATTACCTTCATATCTGTCAATGTCTTTAAGTCCGTTATCCTTGCCTTGGTCACCATCACCTTCTGTAGTTCCTTCCGACGATGGTTCTTTCTTTGTCTTAGGTGCTTGGAAGATAGCTCTCTGATTTATGACAGGCTTCTCTTCAACGACTTCCTCCTGTATCTCATCTACATCCTCATCAGCAATCTCTTCTTCTGTCTCTTGCTGCAATTCTTCCGTAACTTCTTCGATAGAAGGGATGTCTTCATCTTCGCTCACGATGTCTTCCTCTACATCTTCAATGACCTGTTCTTCTACCTTATGCTCCTCTTCGTAAGTGTCGTTGACGACTTCTTCATCCTGACTGCTTTCAAATCCCATTCCTTGTGCATACATGCCAAGGTCTACTTCAACGCCGGCTTCACCAGGAAGCGGGAGTGGAGTCCTGAAACATAGAGTAAACAACAAGACAAGAGCTATTGCGTGAATGACAATAGTCGTTGCGACAGCATAAATCTTATTCTTGTTTTTGTTTGTCATTGCTTGTTAGATGTTGCTAAAAGAACCTTGTGTTTGTTATCTGTTTCTTTGTTGATCTCGTTGACGGCGTCGATGATGTTTACAATATATTGCACCGCGACGTTCTTGTCGGAACGTATCACTACAGTACCTTCAATCTCACCTGACAATGCAGCGTGTATCTCCGACTGTAGACGACTCTCTTCAACAGCAACGCCTTCATCTCCTATGTAATATTGGTTCCTGTCGTCGACATAAACCGTGATGGTTTGCTTCGACATCGTCTTGCTATTGCTCGATGGCAACAATAGCTTGATGGCGTTAGGCGCAACTAATGTCGATGTCAACATGAAGAATATCAATAATAGAAAAACCAAATCCGACATCGACGATGAGTTGAAGTCTATCTTTCTCTTATTTCTTGATTTTATTGCCATAACTTGTTTAGTTTACAATTTACAATTTACAGTTGTTATTATGATTATTAATTGTTAATTGTCAATTGTCAATTGAATTACGCTGGTTCATTTAATACGTCCATGAATTCGATGCTCTTGCTTTCAAGGAGGTTGACAACATTGTCGATTCTCGATACGAGTATGTTATACAAAATGAAAGCTATGATACCGACGATGAGACCGCCTACTGTTGTCACCATAGCTTCGTATATACCTGCCGATAATAACTCAATATCGATATTGTTTCCAGCCATCGACATGTCATAGAAAGCGCGAATCATACCTGTTACTGTACCTAAGAAACCGAGCATAGGAGCGGCTCCCGAAATCATGCCTATCAAAGCGACACCTTTCTCTAACTTGCTCACCTCGAGATTACCTACGTTCTCAATAGCTGTCTGAATGTCGTTCAATGGCTTGCCGATACGTGATATTCCTTTTTCTATCATCCTCGAGATAGGTGTGTCTGTTTCTTTACATAAATCTTTGGCTTCGCTTAACTTCCCTTCAATCATGCATTCACGAATCACATTCATGAAGTTGTCGTCTTTCTTCGATGCCTTGTTGATGGTGATAAATCTCTCTGTGAAGATGTATATCGCGATGACGGAGAAAACGGCGAGTACAAGCATAATCCATCCGCCTTCTTTTGCTAATTCCCATAATGATAATTTAATCTCTTCTGCCTCTGTCGATTCAATAAGGCCTCCTGTGACTTGAAGAATAATACTTAATAAATTCATCTCTTTAATTTTTTTTTGTTTCTATATGATTAACTTCTTTTTTACAAAAATATTTTTGTTTTCGATATTTATTTAGGTAAGTGGATCTTACCGCTAGAGCTGTCGGACGACGCTCCTGTCACTGATGACAATACATTGATTTTTTCTTCCATCTTCAAGACGCCGAGGAATGCAAAAATCAAGGCTTCTTTATAATCAATTATCATAGTGTCGGGGATGACGACTTCGTGCTTGCTCAGCGCTGATATTCTCTCTATCAGGAAGTCGTTCTTCGCTCCGCCTCCCGTAACAAGCATCTTAGTGGCTTCCAATCCATCTGTAGATTTAGCAATCTGTGTCGCTATATGTTCGGTGGCTGTCGCTAGCAGATCTTTAGCCGATAAATTCGACTCGTCGACAATCTTATGTTGTACGTCTTCAAAGAATTCTCTTCCCAACGATTTGGGCGCGTCTTTGTGGTAATATGGATTGTTATTCAATATATCTAACAGTTCTTGATTCACTGTACCTTGACGTGCGAAGTTGCCGTTGTTGTCATAGTCGTAGCCTAATTTGCCTGCGAGATAATTCAGCAATTGGTTTGCCATGCATATGTCGTATGCTATGCGGCTATCGTTATGTTCGTAAGATATATTAGCTATGCCGCCAATGTTGAGACATATAGGATAAGCAGCGAAGAGATGGCGGTCTCCAATCGGTACTAATGGAGCGCCCTGACCTCCTTTTGTCACGTCTTCTGTGCGGAAGTCGTTGATGGTCATTATGCCTGTTATGTCGGCTATAGCCTGGCCGTCGCCTATCTGTAAGGTATAGCCTTCGTTAGGTCTGTGAAAGATGGTGTGTCCGTGCGAGGCTATCAGCTTGGGTTCCATCTCATATTTCTTGATGAAACGTTTGGTGATTGTGCCGAGATATTCTCCGTATTCTTTATCTAATATCTTAAGCTCTTCTCCGCTTTGGTTGAAAGCGTCGGCGAGTCGTTCTTTCCAATGTGAAGGATATGGGACGTTGCCGGCTTCCACAATCTGGAAAAACCATCTCTTGTTGTCGTGACTGAAATTGATGTATGCTATGTCGACGCCGTCGAGCGAGCTTCCCGACATCAATCCTATTGCCTTAAAATCTCTCATGTTATAAAATGTTGACGAGTTTTTCCAAATGTATGCTGTTAGAGCCTTTTATCAAGATTTTCTTTCCGCCGATTTCGTTGCGACTCAGATATTCTGTCAACGCTTCTACATCGGCGAAAGTAAGATGTGCTGTCTTTGCTACTTTCTTAAACTCGCTGCCGACGAGGATGACATCTTGGAATCCGAGTTCTTCTATGAGCTCGACGATAATCTTATGCTCGCTTTCCGACTCCTTGCCGAGTTCTTTCATGTCGCCAAGAATCAACAGTGGATTGTCATCGCTGATATTCTTGAAGTTCTTCAACGAATGTTGCATGCTGGTAGGGTTGGCGTTGTAAGCGTCCATAATAATCACGTTCTTCTCGCTCTTGATGAACTGCGAGCGGTTATTGGTAGGACGATATTCTTCCAAAGCCTCGGCGATTTTTTCTTTGTCGACATCGAAATAACAACCTACAGCTATTGCAGCGGCGG
This sequence comes from Bacteroidales bacterium, assembly GCA_045592965.1. Lineage (GTDB taxonomy): Bacteria > Bacteroidota > Bacteroidia > Bacteroidales > F082 > Limimorpha. The sequence continues at coordinate 10,159 of JAZNVS010000095.1, forward strand.
CGTTTTCGAGGTTATAGTCGCCTACTAAGTTAGTTCTTATCTCACGACCGTCCCACATCACAGTGAGATATGGATTTGAAGAAACGATAGAGACATTGACGTCGGCATTCTCTTTTCCGTATGTAAACGAAGAGAGACCGTCAGCTATGCTAATCAATAATGTGTTGTCTCTATTCACAAAAATCCTCTTGTCATCATTCCTTATGTTTCTTACATCCTTTGTCACTCTCAAATAATCGTACAACTCCTTCTTTGTCTTTATCACGCCATCGAAGCTGCCGAATCCTTCAATGTGAGCTTTCCCTATATTGGTGATGATTCCGAAGTCGGGCTGAGCGATGGAGCAGAGTTGTGCTATCTCACCTGGGTGATTGGCGCCCATTTCCACCACAGCAATCTCTGTCTCGGGCTTGATTTGCAGCAATGTGAGAGGCACTCCGAGATGATTGTTGAAGTTGCCTTGAGTGTATATGATGTCATGTTTTTTTGAGAGTACAGCCGACACCAATTCCTTGGTCGTGGTTTTTCCGTTGGTACCGGTGATGCCTATGATGGGTGTTCCGCATCTCTCGCGATGCATCTTAGCTAATTCTTGCAAGGCGGTGAGGCTGTCGTCGACTATGAAGAGACGTTCGTGTTGTGGCAGGTCTTTTCTGTCGGCGATGACACAGGCTGCAACACCATCATTTGCCACCTGATAAGCGAAGTCGTTGCCATCGAAGCGTTCTCCTTTGAGAGCGACGAAGACGCAGCCTTCCTCAATCTTACGGCTATCGGTAGACACGAGATATTTCTGCGAATAATGTTGGTAAATCTTTTCTATTGTTTTCATTTCAATACTAAAAAAGCCGTCAATGATAAGACGGCTTATATCTTTTTATGATGATAATTTACTTAGCCAATGCATTGCCTATTTTATTCATGGCGCATCTGAATCCCACTGTTGAAGAGCTTTCGTCTTCATTCATGAAGCGACGTACAGAAGGACTGAGGTAGTAAGGACCGTCGGCCCATGAACCGCCTTTATAAACACGCGACTTGTCTGAAATCAATGTTGTCACGCCGTAGTCGTACATCTGTGAAGTATAGTCTTCTTGGTTGACGCCTTCGCTGGTCCAGTCTGTTTGTATTGTCGATTTGTAGTCGCCGTCGTTGTGGTTGAGGCTATATACGTTGACAGTATCTTGTGTGTAGGCGTTTCCGCGATAAGGGTTGTGGTCGTTGATGTCTTCTGATGAGAGAGGACGATAGACGTCAAGCACCCATTCAGAAACGTTACCTGCCATGTTGAACAAGCCGTAGTCGTTAGGCCAGTAAGAAGCTACAGGAGCAGGAAATGCTGCGCCGTCGTTGAGGCTGCCTGCTACGCCCATGTAGTCACCTTTACCTCTCTTGAAGTTGGCTGTGAAGCTGCCGCTATAATCTTTCTCATTGGTTCTGATGCCGTCGGTGTTCCATGGATAGACTCTGCGTTCAGTGACGCGTTCGCCGTCGGTGTTGCCGATGAGACCTAATGCTGCATATTCCCATTCAGCTTCTGTGGGGAGACGATATTTTGGAAGAAGAATGCCGTCTTCCATCTTGATGTTTCTGGTGCCGTTCTCACCGTTGACCTCACTGCTGACAGCACTCATATACTGTCCTGCCAAATAAGCTTCTGTGGTAAAATGGTTGTCTTTGGTTTGGTTGGTGTTATGACTTAAAGCTCCAGCTTCTACCAACAACATCTCGTTGACTCTGTCGGAACGCCACGCTGCATAGTCGTTGGCTTGTAACCATGAAACACCCACTACAGGATAGTCTCTATACGAAGGGTGACGGAAATAAATCTCTACCATTGGCTCGTTGTATGACAAAGAGTTACGCCATACTGTTGTGTCAGGGAGGGCTCTGTCGACCATCTCGGGATATTCCGGCCCGTAGACTCTGTTCAACCAATGGATGTATTCTAGATAGTCTAAGTTACTTACTTCTGTCTGATCCATATAGAACGATGACACTGTGACCTGACGCGGAGCGTTGTTCCATTCATAATAAACGTTCTCTACAGTGCTGCCCATCGTGAATGTTCCTCCCTCAATAGGAACGAGTCCTGGACCGGTGATTTGCTCCGCTGATTCTACTACGTTAAAACCACCATTGGCAGGATCGTTGTAACTCCATCCTGTTGTACGTGACACCTGATCATTACTCTTAAAACATGATACTAACAAAAAACTTACTGAAAAAATCGCAAGTAATGATTTAATACTGATATTTCTACGCATTATTTATATGTTTAATATTTTTTTCTAAAACTCTTAAATTCTTGTTTTATTGCTTAATCGCAAAGATTTTATTTAAAATTTTGATACAAAAAATCGAATTGCAATTTTACGGAATTTTTCCCAAAGAAACTCATATTAATTATTTTTTTTTAAACCCTTTTTTCAACAATAAAAATTGCTTATCTTCGTTCCGATTTTATTAAATGTAATTACTTCGATAATATTATTTGGTTATGAAATTAAGTGTTTGTAAAACAAGAATATTTTTACTTTGTTTTTTATTTTTGCTAAATGTATTTTCAATAAAAGCCCAGATTTATGATTCTTTTTTAGTCGATTTCAGATGGGATGGGGTCGAGAAATATGTTATCTACGAAGATACTATTTATCATACATCATTCGAGGATGCTTTCTTCGATAATGATATAGAACGAAAAAATCCTTTATACAGACAGTTTATACCTGTTTATTCAGAAAATGTTTCTTTCGATTTTGAAGTAAAGGTTGTTGCTTCTGAACCTGTTCCTTATGATGAGCAGAGTCTTTTGAATAGCGATATTGGAGCGACTCCTTATTATAACGCGGCTCTCATGCAGTCGCGTGACAATTGTAACATTTGTTTCGTGCTTTCACCTTATTTCAAAGAAGCTGGCAAGATGATGCGTGCGCTTTCTTGTGAGGTGTCGTATTCTTTAAAAGAAACAAAAAGAGAGTCGAAGAAGTCGTATGCCGAGAACTCGGTGCTTGCTTCTGGTCAGTGGTATATGATGTCAGTTGCCTCGACTGGAATGTATAAGATTACTTATTCCGAACTATATTCTATGGGCGTGCCTGTATCTTCGGTGAATCCTAAGAATATCAGACTATACCATAATGGAGGCGGAACGCTTCCTGTGCTTAACAAAGACGAACGCCATCAGGATTTAGTTGAGATACCAATCTATGTCTCAGGAGAAAACGACGGATCTTTCGATACAAACGACTATATAATATTTTACGCGAGAGGCCCTGTGACATGGAACTATAAAGAAGGTGTTTATGAGAGAAACCTTAATCCTTATTCCGATAACGCATACGTCTTCCTTACGACAGATCTGGGTGAAGGAAAACGTATACAAAATGCTGAGCCAATCAACGATGAACAGAATGTCAGGGTGACTCAATTTGTTGATTACAAACTGATAGAGGAGGAAACTTATAACATCAACAATATGGGTGCGTCGTGGTATGGTAATAAGTTCGATGCCGTGACATCCTTGTCACATACTTTCACTTTCCCAAATATTGTCAAAGATAAGAACTGTGTCTTGAAGTCGGAGGTGGCGTCGCAGAATAATGCTCAGGCTACTTTCGTTTTCAAAGCTAATGGTTTGCAGGTGTCTATGCTTAACTTTGAGAAGATTGTGAGTTCAAGCACTTATGCAAAGGCTAAAAATACTGGTAACGTGAATTTTAAGTCGTCAAAAGACGATGTCGTCATAGATATGAATTATGTAAAAACGGCATCCTCGTCGGTGGCATGGCTCGACTATCTTATTGTCAATGCTTGGAGAGAACTGAAGTTTACTGGTAATATGATGCGTGTCAGGAATCCTGAATGTTTCAATGAAGACAAGACTTATAAATATGAGATTAGCAATGCACCTAACGGCTTGCAAGTGTGGGATGTCACTAATGCTGTTGAGCCAAAGAAAATGCAGCTTCAGACTAACTCAGGCGTCGCTTCTTTCAAGGTTAGAGGAAATCAAGATAATGAGTTTGTTGCCTTCAACGGTAATGAGTTTAACTCTGTAAGTTTCGTGTCAGCAGTTCAGAATCAAGACCTTCACTCCAAATATGATTTTGATTATCTCATCATAGCGCATCCCGATTTCTATTCTCAAGCTCAGCGTCTTAAGGAGATACATTCGCGTATCGACGACTTGGAGATTGAAATCGTCACTCCGCAGCAGATATATAATGAGTTCTCATGCGGCGCTCTCGACATCGCAGCGATTCGTGACTATATAAAGATGATTTACGATAAGTCGGACGAGAGACTGAGATATGTTCTTTTCTTCGGCGATGCTTCATACGATTATAGGAACAAAAGCGGCAACGTGTGTTTCGTCCCGACCTACGAGTCTGTTTTTTCACTCTCAACCTCATGTGTGGCATCCGACGATTTCTTTGCTTGTATGGATGCTAACGAAGGTAACATGGCGTCGGGTGCTAATGTCGTTGACGTGGCAATAGGAAGGATGCCGGTGACGACGGTGGAAGAGGCGGAAGTCGTTGTCTCTAAGGTGGAGTCGTATGTGTCGAATGAAGCAGAGACAATGGGTTCGTGGCGTAAGATGATTACTTTCTGCGCCGACGATAACGACTATTTCTACATGTCTCATGCCGAGAAACTGGAGGAGTTGGTCAGGAATCAGGCTGGCGAAGATTATATGTTCGACAAGATTTATCTCGATGCATATCCGCAGGTTGCTACCTCGAGCGGAAAACGCTCTCCTGAATGTAACGCCGCGATAACCAATAGGGTAGAACTAGGAACATCAATCATAAATTATATTGGCCATGCAGGTGAGGTCGGCTGGGCTGACGAACGGATATTGACAAACGAAAATATTCATTCGTGGCGTAACTTCTCGAAACTTCATCTTATGATAACAGCCTCGTGTGAGTTCACGCGTCTCGACGACCATACGAGAGTATCGGCAGGCGAGTATGTCTTCCTCAACCCTAATGGAGGTGCAGTAGCTATGATATCAGCAGCGAGAGTGTCGCAGGCATCTCCAAATCAGGCGATGTTTAAAAACTTCTATGAACATCTGCTTGATGTAGAAGGCGGTAATTATATCACTATGGGCGATATGTATGTGTATGCTAAACAGGTGGGCGACAATAACTCTAAGGCATACTATTTTGTGGGTGATCCGGCGCTTCGTCTTAATTTTCCATTAAATAAAGTGGAACTTACTTCTATCAATAATCATGAGTTGAATCAGACAGATACTCTTAGAGCTCTTCAGAATGTAGATGTTAAAGGTGTGATAAAGGATGTGTACGGAAATCTGATGACAGACTTCAACGGAACCGTACAGATAAATGTCTACGATAAAGAGAATTTGTATAATACCTTTGGCGATGAATGTGATGTGCAGTCGTTTAAGTTACGCGATAATGTGATTTATACCGGTAAGGTGCCTGTTGTAAATGGAGAATTTGCAACCGATTTCACATTGCCTAAAGATATAAACTACAGCTATGGAGGAGGCTTGATGAGTTTCTATGCATATTCGGAAGATACTGATGCACAAGGTTCATATACCGACTTCATCATCGGCGGTTTGAATCAGAATGCCGTTGCTGATGAGGAAGGCCCTCAGATAGAGTTGTTTATCGATGATGTTAATTTTGTCGACGGCTCTTTGACTAATGAGAATCCTTTGCTGATTGCATATTTAAAAGACGAGAATGGTATCAATACGTCGAGTGCGGGAATAGGTCACGACATAACAGCTACATTGTCGGGTGCGACGAATAAGACATACAGTCTCAACCAGTTCTATGACGCGCCTCTCTCCGTTGACGAGTTCGGAACGGTGTCGTATAAGTTTTATAACCTCAACGAAGGCGAACACGTGCTGTCATTCAGAGCCTGGGATATTTATAATAACTCCAACACAGTGACGATAAAATTCAACGTGATAAAAGGAAAAGTGATAGAGATTGAAAATATTGTCAACTATCCTAATCCGATGTCCGACAATACCAATTTCACATTTGAACATAACCAGAAAGATAATGAGATTGATATAGTGATAAGAATATATAATGTTATGGGACAGTTGGTTAGAACTATAGAGGAACATTCGTTCGGAACCACGGCGCATATCTCGCCAATACGATGGGACGGACGCTCTGAAAGTGGCGATAAACTTCCAGCAGGCATATATGTATATAATGTGACAGTGGTTAATTCACAGAATGAAAAATCGACAGAATATTCTAAACTGATAATTGAATAATAATTATTATATTTGCGAAGTTTTTCATAATACAATTTTTTCAAAAAAAATTATAAAAATACAATAATAGAAAATAATACACGTTACACAGATAATTTAAAGATAAAGTATGAAAAGGATTAAGATTATTACATTGTTTTTAGTGATGATTTGTGCTGTGAGTGTCAAAGCACAATCAGATGCAGAAATTGGACACGTTATGGGACAGAATTTGGATTATAACGTAGTATCAACGGCGGTTCCATTTATGAGTATCGCTCCAGATGCCAGATCGTCAGCTATGGGTGACGTAGGCGTTTCAACATCTCCCGATGTTTATTCAATGCACTGGAACCCTGCAAAATATGCTTTCATTGAAGATGACTTCTCAGTAGGTCTCGCTTACAGCCCTTGGCTCAGAAGTTTGGTTAACGACATGAACATAGCTTATTTAGCTGCATCAAAGAGAGTAAGCCCTAAGTCTACAGTAGCAGCAACATTACGTTACTTCAGTCTTGGTGACATCAACTACAGAGGTAAAGATAATGAAGATGAAGGTACATATTCACCTAACGAATGGGCAATCGATGTAGCTTATTCACGTAAGTTAGGTAAATATATCTCAGGTTCTGTTGCTGGTAGATTGATTTACTCTGACCTCACACAAGGCGTTGGTGATTATAACAAAGCTGCAATCTCTGTAGCAGCCGACATCGCAGTATATTACACACGTGACGTTTATTGGTTTAACTCAGTAGATGCTAACTTCTCATGGGGTGCTGCTATCACCAATATAGGTTCTAAGATGAATTACAACACTGCTAACAATGAGAAAGACTTCATCCCAACAAACCTCCGTTTCGGTCCAACATTGAAAATCGATATCGATGACTTCAACTCATTCGCATTCTCAGTAGACTTTAACAAACTTTTAGTTCCAACACCTCCTATCTATATGACTGACTCCGTAGGTAATCCTATAGTAGGTGCTGATGGATACTATCAAATAGCTTCAGGTATGAACAACAACGTTGGCCTCGTTCAAGGTATCTTCCAATCTTTCTATGATGCTCCAGGTGGATTCGGCGAAGAATTGAAAGAGTTTACTTTAGGCGCAGGCGCTGAATATTGGTATAACGAGACATTCACAGTACGCGCCGGTTTCTTCCACGAAACTCAGATGAAAGGTAACCGCCGTTATGTTACTCTCGGCGCTGGCTTGAAATACAACGTGTTCGCTTTAGACGTGTCTTATTTAGTACCTGTTAATAATACTGCAGTATCAGGACAAAACCCTCTCGAAAACACACTCCGCTTCAGCTTGACATTCAACTTGGATAAATGGGGCGACAATACAAAATTGGAAAAAGTTAATTAATCGTAAAGACTCATTACATCACGATAAAAGTTTTACCGACTCTTCTGTCTTCATAGATGATATGCAGATGGAAGAGTCCTTTTTTTAACATATTGCAATTTATCTCCACTCGCTCATTGACGCCGTCATTGTTAATTTCCATTAACTTCTGACCTAAATTGTTGTAAACTTCAATATTAATTATTCCCTTGCCTTCGACAAACAAGACGTCTTTAGTTGGATTTGGAAATATATTTAAGTCGTCGTTACTCAATTTACTTCTTATCTCTATATAATCCTCGTGACGATAATGGTCTTGTTTTGTCGCCACAATCTTTATCCTTCTTTCTTGGTGAAAAGGCTTGATATTGATTACGCTGTTGTCTTCTCCAAAAGAAGCGGCTATCAATTTTCCGTCAACAGAAAGAGCGACACGAGTGTCTTTGTCTTTCTTTATGATGATAGATGAACATGACGTAGAGATTTCATTAGGATATTCTATAGCGATATGTTTAGGCATCTCGGTGTTAAGCTGAAGAAATGCATCGCCGAAATAATGAAACAGATTGTAGGTTATCTCTTTATAGATAGAATTGCTAGGCCATAACGATTGTTTCAAGAAATATTTGCCGTACTTATTGGCGAAGGCTGGATATTTGAACGATGTCTCGTTATTGCCGTAAGGCATGAAATCGTTCCACAGATAATCGTAGAATCCCCATACGTAAGTGTCGTTGACGAATGAATATGATACCTGAGAAGCCGCTACCACAGCGACGGCGCCGTTTTTAACTCTCATGAAGCGTTCTGCGAAACAGTCGTTATCGTCTTCTCCGTATTGAAAGTCACCGGTTTGACAGTTGGCTGACATTATGAAAGTAAGGTCTTCGTTGCTAAGATTGTTTATGTCGTTATTAGTGAAATCAGGATTGTCCCAAGTCTGATATGTTCCATGTGATCGATGCTGAACGAGGAAGCAGCCTTCATTCATAGCAGCGATTAGGTCATTGTGGGTAGCATCCCATTCTGTAAGATGTTTTATGTTGAATGGTATGTAGTTTAGTCTGTTAGGACCGAAATAGTTGATAATATGGTTGGTGTTTTCGCTTTTTGACCATAAGGAGTCTGGAGTCCCGCTATTGATGGAGTTAAGCCTGTTTGGGTTTTTGCCGTTTTTCTCAAAATAGCCTGCTACAATCTCTGAACATAACTGAAACCAACGATTCTCGTCGAAGCCCATAGCAGTGACAGGTCTGTTGTAATAATCGGGATTTGTTGAAGGAAATCTTTCGTAATTTATTGTCTTATTCACCATCAGCTCAGCTTGTTGAGCATCGGCAGCTGGCATTCGAGCGATGCATATCTCTGGAAGGTTGTCGTAATCAAAATCGACGAGTTTGTTGTCGGAGAGATATTTTAAATTATTATTGAAATCGTGTCTGATGTAGAATGAAGTGATTCCTTTTGTGCTGTCGTTGGAATAGTCGCCAAAAAGAAGAATTGCTGATGGAACAGTTTCCCAATTATCATAAATATCTTCAAAATAATCTTTTAATACTGAAGGCTCATTGTCTCCAATATCTTTTATGTTGACGACTTTTGTCAGTATTCCTTGTTCGTTGCGAAATCTTGCAAGCGTGTCAGCCCATTGCTTGATGCCATGATTGTCAGGAGTGACGATGAGATAGTTGCAGCCATCGAGATTATTGTATATAGCATTCCTGATTTCATAATCATGATTACTTACATCAAAATGATATTGCCCCTTAACATTTGTAATGTTAATATTCATTAACAATATCATCAGCAATATGGAAACGATATTTTTCATATTGCAAAGATAATATTTAACTTTTAACTTTTAACTTTAAACTTGTTGTCTTATACAAGCACCCTCACTCCATCACTCCATCACTCCATCACTTCATCACTCCATCACTCCATCACTAAAAAAGACGTGTCAATGATATATTGTTTATTTTTATCGGTATCATCGACGCGTCTCTACTTGGTGACTTAAATCTTAACAAATCTCTTATTCTTATAAAGAAGATAAAGTATAAGAAATATTATCGCGCTGTTGAATAATGTCAGTATTGCTTCGTACCATGCTGTACCGCAATATTGTTCTAATCCGTACAGCAATGAGTTTGGTATGCTGCGGAAATTTATCTTCTCTCCCATGATATAGGCGATGATGGCATTGCATCCATACACTTGCAACCACTCGATGTTTTTGTTATGTCCCTTGACATCAATCCACCAATAGAATATCGCTAATAGAATTATACATAATCCTCCGCTGAAGAGAGTCATGCTGCCTGTCCAAAGTCGTTTTATGATAGGTTGAAATTGTCCCCATATCAAGCCGAATATCACTAGCGATATACCTATTATTAATAGTGTCAATGTGGTTCTGCTGCCATCGTCTTTTCTTGCTTTGATGAAAGAGCCGCACAGACTTCCCATCGCTACGGTGCAGCAGAAGGTGAGACTGCTCCAGATATATGTGTAATCGAACCATGGACAAAAGACGATGTTGCCATCGGGGTCTATCGTCGTCATATCGCGGAAGCGTCCTAAAATAAGTTTGTCGACTTTACATCCGAAATTTCCCTGCGGACTCCAGTCGCCGAATAATGTCATCGGTATGGTGTATATTATAAGTAAGACGATGATACTTACAATCTGCCATTTAGGTTTAAGATAAATTGTTAATGGCACTGTAAGAAGATAACCAACAGCGATAGCTTGCAATGTATTGCTATAAAGATAAATGGCTTTTGGATCTAAGGCGAGAATGTTGCCTTGTACTAAGATCCCCAATGCGTATAAGATGAGGAAACGTTTTATGACACGCTGCCACAGACTTATGTTTCCGTTTTGTTCTAAATATTTGGGCAATGAAAACGGCATCGTCACTCCCGACATGAACAGGAATAGTGGCATCACCAAATCCCATAAGCTGAAGCTTTCCCATCGAACGTGATCCAATTGATATAATAATGTGTTGTTGAGAAAGTCGATGTCTAAGGCTAATAATACTTTTAACAAAACAGGCTGTAGCCCGACTAAGAAAAATATGTCGGCGCCTCTGAGAACATCGAGTGAGAGAAGACGTTTGTTCATTTTTCAGCTTAAAGTTTAAGGTTTAAAGTTTAAGGAATAATCGACATTAAACCTTAAGCCTTAAACCTTAACCCAATTCTCAGATTTTCAATTTTTCAGATTATCAGATTTTAAACCAATCCTGCGAATCCCATGAAAGCTAAGGCTAAGATACCTGCTGTCACTAAAGCGATAGGCACGCCTTGCATTCCTTTTGGTACGTCAGATAATGCTAATTGTTCGCGTAATCCTGCAAATATCACCAATGCTAGCGTGAAACCTACGCCGTTTGACAAGGCGTATATCGTACCTTCTAAAAGTCCGAAGTCTTTTTGTATTACTAAGATAGCGACACCGAGAACGGCACAGTTGGTGGTGATGAGCGGCAAGAAAACGCCGAGAGCTGCATATAACGATGGGCTGATCTTTTTCAAGATAATCTCAACCATCTGTACCAAAGCGGCGATGACCAAGATGAAGGCGATAGTCTGTAAGAATCCTAAGTTAAAAGGATTTAACAGATAATGCTGGATGAGCCATGTCACTATAGTAGCTAAAGTTATGACGAAGATAACGGCAGCTCCCATGCCTAACGAGGTTGATATTTTCTTAGACACGCCGAGGAAAGGGCAGATGCCGAGAAATTGTGTCAACACAATATTGTTGACGAATATCGCTGAGATTAATATTATCAAGTATTCCATATCTATATATCTTTAATTGTCAATAACTTATTTTGATTTCTTTAACATTCTATTCATGAAAGCGATGAGATAACCCATTGCTATGAAAGCTCCTGGAGCGAGAACGAAAACCAAGATGGCATCTCCGCTGATGAATTTCCATCCGAAGATAGAGCCGCTGCCTAGGACTTCACGAATTATGCCTAACATTGTTAGTGCCATTGTGTAACCTAATCCCATACTGATACCATCGACTGCAGAAGCGCCGATTCCGTTTTTTGAAGCGAAAGCCTCTGCGCGACCTAAAACGATGCAGTTGACGACGATAAGAGGAATGAAGAGTCCTAATGTCTCATATATGCTTGGCAGATAAGCCTGCATGAGAAGCTGTACCATTGTCACGAAAGATGCTATAACGACGATGTAACAAGGTATGTGTACTTTGTTAGGTATGAAGTTTTTTAACAATGAGATACACATATTAGAAAGGATGAGAACGAAAGTCGTTGCCAAACCCATTGAAAGTCCGTTGATGGCGCTTGTAGTTGTAGCCAATGTAGGACAGCAGCCAAGGAGAAGGACGAAGACAGGATTTTCTTTGAAGAATCCTTTAGTTAAATTGTTCCAAAGTCGGAGGCCAAGCGGTCTTAGGAAGA
>JAZNVS010000096.1:0-90581 GCA_045592965.1 Bacteroidales bacterium
GTAGTGTGAATAAGCGTTGATGAGTTCGTTAGCTTCTGATGCTAATGATGGGTCAACAGATTTTGCTTTTGCGAATTGGTCAACAGCTGCCCAGAATGCAGTCTTTGAATAGAAGTTTCCTGTGCCACAGTCTTTTGCGCTTGCTGCATATAACTGACCAATGATAATGAAAGGTCTGCCGTTTGATTTATCCAATGCGTAGGCTTTTCTAGCATAATCGCGACCTTGTTCATAGTTTTTGTTCATGTTCATGATTTGTGCGAGGTAGATGTATGATTGGTGAGCCCATTCTACGTTTTCACACTTTGTTGATTGGAGAAGATATGTTGCAGCTTGGTTATAATCTTTTTCTGCAAGATATTTCTTACCGATTAAATATGCTGATTCTGGTGATGGATTAACTTTGTGTAAGTTAACTGCAACAGCGAGATATAATGGAGAGTCGTCACATTTTCTCTTTTCTAATACTTCAGCAATCTTGGTTAACAATTCAACATCGTTTGGATTTGCATCGAATTTAGGTTGGTAGATGCGGACTAAGTCTTCGCAGTTAGCGTATGGTTGTACTGCAACGTCTAAGTTAGCTTTTGTTGCATTGAAGTTGTTGAGGTCTTTCTCGTTAGCCATCTCGGTATTTACCTTGATGTTGTAGTCAACGATTTCCATGAGGCGGCTGTATTCATCGAGAATTGCGCTTTCTTCCAACTTGCCTTCTTTTGCCATTGTGATAACGACATTGAAATATGCATCAATGAAACCGTAGTTGCTGTTGTTGCCGTCCATATCGATGGCTTGCTTAAGAGCGTTATAAGCTTCTTCGTAACGTTTAGGAGCCCAGGTTAAGATGTCTAAACCTTTACGACCCATAATGTTGCCAATTTGTGAACCGTTCTTGCCGTTTGGGAAGTATTCAGCTCTCTTGTCATAAATCATAACGAGAGTGTCAACGTATTTGTCTTTTAATGCTTCGTCTTTTGTTGTTCTGATGAAAGCGTAAGTCATAATCTTAACGCCGTCCAAATAAGTGTTTTGTCTGAAGTCTGGGCAATTGAGGAAAATGTTTCTCCATGATGTAATCATCTGCGGATTGATGTTTTTCGGATTGTATTTTGCTCCCTCCCATTGTTTGATGTATTCACGATAGAGTGAATAATCTGTTTCACAGTCGACTTGTGCTTTAGCGACACCATTTCCCAAAAGGAAAAATGCTAAACCTAAAAATAGTAAATTCTTAATTTTCATTTTAATTTTTTTGTTTATTGATTTGTTACTTTATTTATATCTTTTCTTGATGAACCATCTGTCGTAAATCGACATGCTTACAGAGATGTTGAAATAACCTTCTTTCACGAGATTGTTTTTTGTCGTTCCCATAGAACCGAACTCGACGGCTAAGTTAAACGATGACAAAGAACGCGGAATTGGCAAACCGAGGCCTAATGTCACTCCAAATTTATTGATAGATTGTCCGTAAATGTTGTAATATGTCTGGTCGTAATGGAAACCAGCACGATAGGTCATCTTCTTATGATATTTTGAAATTGATGTCGACTCTGGTTTGTATGATGCGCCGATGGCGATGTTCCACGAGTTTTGTAGCGAGTCGTTCACTCCGTTCATCTCGAAACCTTTCCATCCTGCCCAGTTGAAGTCGGCTCCTACCAACCAGCCTCTGCCTCTGTCGACAGTGATGCCGAAGCCGTAACCATTGGGTATGTTTATGCTTACTTCCTGATCTTCCTTATATAATAATGTGTCGATAGGATTATCGTTCATGTTTTCGTAACCTTTGAACATATTTCTTATGAAGAGGTCTCTCTTTGATGCTAGCTTAGTGCCTTGAGAATAGGTGAATCCTAATGTGATGTCGCAGTTTTTGATTGGGAGACGGTATATTAAACCGTAGTCTAATTTGAAATCGCTGACTCTCATGTCTAAGGAGCGTCTTCCGTTGAGGAAATATGTAGAGTCAGGATAATAGATTGTTGTGTTGTCGATTAATGTTCCGAAGAGAAATGATGCCGTAACGCCTACCGATAAGTCTTTTGTTATCTTGACGCCGTTAGCGAAGAACACTCTGTTGATTCCACCTTCGCCTTGGAATGCTACATTGTATCTTCCGAGGTCGTTGTGTTCCGTTATCACGTTGTATTCTCTGTTGCTGTATGGCATGATACCCAGACCTATTTTCCATCTTTTCGTTGCACTCATTCCAACGCTGACATAATTGAACGATGCGTTGGATCCTCTTTCTGTCAGGTTGCTCGTCGAAAATGACGCTGTCTTGATGTAAAACCCAGCATCGAATAAAAACGACAAGGTGTCTAGACTTGCGTATGATGCAGGATTACTTGGGTTTAAGAGTGCTCTGTCGTTCATGGCATTGGAAATGCCACCCATCCCTTTTAAGGCTGTGTTGGGACTTCCTGTGAAGATGTCGCCCAAGCCAAATCTCGAATATGGTGAACTTAAATCGGATTGTCCGAACGCGCTAAAACTAATCAAAAAGATGATCAGGCACAACAGAAAATATTTAGTGTTAGTGTATTTCATTGATAATTAAGAATGTATCTTAAACCATTAAATATAAAATTTGCGTCTGCAAATATGCAATTTTTTAACTTATTTTCAAAGAAAATATTGTCTCCCCCTATAATAAAAACGTTTAAATTTTTATAAATGTTCGAATATAGGTTTATAAATCCTTCAATTTCAAGACTTATACCTGTCAGCACTCCCGACTGCATACACTCTTCTGTCGACTCGCAAATGATTTTTAATTCGTCATTGGTAGCAGTGCATAATGGAAGTTGGTTGGTGTAGTCGTTCATCGACTTGAAACGTAACCTTATCCCTGGACTTATTGGTCCGCAATGGTAAATGTTGTCGTAAGTGACGATGTCGTAGGTGATGCATGTTCCAATATCTATGATGAGGTTGTTTTCGTTTGGTTTTATCGACATAGCACCAGCCACCGCCGCTATCCTGTCGCTGCCTATTTGCTCCTTGTTAGCGTATGGAATCTCAAAGGGTAGGGGTGATAATCCCGAAGCTGTGACTACTTCTATCTCTTTCAACTGCTCAAGACATTCTTCTACTTTTCCTCCCACCGATGATAAAATACTCGTCTTTATCTCTGGATGTTTCTTGATAAGTTCTTTCAAATCATTATTATATGGGTCGAAAACGCCCGACTCTATGATGACGTCATCGCCGAAGATTGCGTATTTAGATCTGGTGTTGCCTATGTCGATTGTTAATACCTTATTCATATTTTTTTTATTGCAAATATACTGATAATGAATAAAAAGAAAAATATTTTGAAAAAAAATAATTTTTTTTGTGAAAGTAATGAAAAATGTTGTATCTTTGCACTCACAAAACAACGGAGGTACCATAGCTCAGTTGGTAGAGCAATGGACTGAAAATCCATGTGTCGCTAGTTCGAATCTCGCTGGTACCACGTTAAAACGCTGACCAATCGGTCAGCGTTTTTTTTATCTATATGTCTAAAACAGATTTCTAAAATTCCAAAAATAAACGCGCCAATCGCAAATTTTCATTGCAACTGACGCGCTCTATAGGACGTATTAATGTGTCTCTACAATTGTAAATTGTTAACTGTCAACTGTAAATTGTCAGAAATTAACCCAGAATTTCTCCCAGAAACTTTGTTCCATTTCTTTCCAGGTTTGTGCTGTGGCTGCTTCGAAGTCGGCAGTGTATCTGTTCATTAATTTCTGTGCTTCTTCTTTCTTACCTTCTTCCAACAATGCCATTACTTCTTTCTCCAAGGCTGGAATTTCTTTCATGGCTTTTTCTTCATATCTCAAAACATTGTCGATAACTGTCTTCTTGGTGCTGCCCCATTGTATCTGTGCTAATTTGTTAGCCTTGCGATAACGCCATAAGATTGTCTCTTCGTTATAGTTGCCGTGACCGCATTCGTCGAAGCATGATGGGAGTTGTGTCGAGCCTGTGAAGATCGGTATTCTTGGGCTTTGACCTGGATTTTCTACGCCATACCATAAGATGCCGCCTATTTCGTTGGGCATCCAGTCGCGGAGTTGTGCTACGAAAGAATATGAACACCATGATACTGATACTGTACGTTGAGAGTTGACGATACCTGGAGCGATGAAGTTCAATGTGTTGATGTCGTTGCCGCCCATCCAAGGATTTGCTATCGGACTTACGATAGTATCGCCTTTTCTATTAACCATCTTCAAGTTACGTGTCATGTCTAATTCTGTTCCTTCGTAGGTGCTTCTCAACAATTCCATCACCTTACGAACATCTACTTTCTCGTCAGGTTTCACTGAGAAAGGAAGGTCTTCATCGTCCATGCTTAATCCTAATGATGGTGCTAAAGCGTTGAGGATAAACCATTCGCGTTCGCGGAAGTTCTTGCCGTTTGAATAGTCGTTGCCAAACACCTTATACCATACGAATTCGCTTTCGCCGTCCCATAAACCGTGTTTCTTAGCGACCTTTTCAATATTGTCGGAACACATGAAGTTGTCAGGATCTTCTCTATTCAAATATTTTATTCTTGGGATGTTAGCAGAAACGCTGACTTCTCCGTCAGGAACTCTTTGTGCTGCCCAGATAGCGCCTTTTTTCTTCTTGCCTTCGCCCATGATTTCGAGGCACCATACTTCTTTGGTGTCGGCGATGGTGATGCATTCGCCGCCGTCGCCATAGCCGTATTCTTTTGTCAATTCGTCGATGAGTCTGATGGCGTCTCTTGCGTTGTCGCAGCGTTGAAGAACGATACGTTCCAATTCTTCAATCAAGAACATACCTTCAGGGTTGACGAGTGTGTCAGGACCTGAGAAAGTTGTCTCGCCAATAGCCAACTGTTTCTCGTTCAAGCAAGGATATGCAGTGTTGAGATATGAATATGTAAATGCTGCTTCAGGAATTTCGCCTGCCACTTCCAAGCCTTTGCTGTCGTAAGGGTCTTGTGTGTGCATGCTGCCTCTATATACTTTGTGCATCGCGCCTTTTTCGTGTTCTTGAGCTTTTTCCCAACGAACCCATGTGCGATACCAGCTGTCGCATGTGTGTGATGTCATGACGGAGCCATCGGTAGAAGCGTCTTTGCCTACCATGATACTTGTACAACTTGCTCCTTCAAAATCTTGCGATTCTGCGTCTTGTGCATAAATGTTGACTGATAGCATCAACATTGCCAATAATGATAAAATTGATAATCTTGTTTTCATGATATTATTATTTAAAGAAACTGAAATTTACTTTTCCGTATCTGCGTTGCTCCACAAAACGCGGGTGATCTTTGAAGTCGAGGAATTTGTTATGCTCAACGACAAACATACCGTCTTCCTTAAGCAAGTCGTTGTCCAGAACCAGATTCACCAATAAGTCATAATGCTGACTGTCGTATGGAGGGTCGGCGAAGATGAGGTCGTATTTCATCTTATGCATAGGGATGAAGCGGAACACGTCGGAACGTATCGCGAGAAGTTCTTCCATATTGAGTTTCGTGGCTGTGTCGCGGATGAACTTGATACAGTTGTTGTTCTCGTCTACTGCAGTGACTCTCTGACAGCCGCGTGATACCAATTCGTAGGAGATGTTGCCTGTTCCTGCAAAAAGGTCTAAGGCAACAATATCTTCGAAGTCGAAGTGGTTTTCCAAAATGTTGAAAAGACTTTCCTTCGCCATGTCTGTAGTAGGGCGGACTGGAAGGTTGCTTGGCGCAGTGATTTGTCGCCTTTGATGTTTTCCTCTTATTATTCGCATAATGCTGAACTATATAAAATGTGATGATAATAATAAGGTATAGAACTTAATTCTTCTGCGTAATTTAAGTCGTTGTTACGTTTGACGAATCTGATGTTTCTGATATAACGCGAACATAACTCCACTATCGACGACTTTTCTTCTATGAGTCCCATGAAATAGAGCGGCGTCGTTTCGTTGTCTATCTTCAATTGCTCGAAGGTGAACAATATGAAGTACAGGAAGTCTTCTTTGGTGTTAAAATTAAAATAATTATGAAAGACAAGTTCCGATTTGTTAATTATTGTTAACTCGTAAGAATTGTTTTTTACGTTGACGAAGACTCTTGTTTCTTGAGTGTGTTCAGAATATTCTTTCATTATATTCTCAATCAGGACACTCGATGAATGTCGCATGTTGAAGTTAAGTTTTGTTTTTGAAAGATAATCTTCGATGTCGTTTTCTATGGCGTAGACGTTACTTATCTCGCAAGACGATAATGTTTCGAATCGAGTGTTTTTCTCTTTTCCTAGATTAAGTATGTCGAGATATTTATCTTTGTGTTCTTCTTGAAAATAACTTGATGGAACGAGGGTGTTTTCGTTATTGTCAACTATGAAGTTGACGCTAGCGAATTGTTCGAGTTTCCAGTTTTCTTTTTCTTGAAGTTCGTCGAGCAATACATTTAATGAAATGTTTTTCTCGGAATATGTATAATGTTTGAGGCTGACGAACTTTTGTTCATCTATGTCGAATATGACAATAGAAAGACCATCCAACGAGTGTTGAATGGTCAATTTATGATTATGTCTTGATAAGTCTATCTCAGCTGACGCTTGGATATAAGGCTGTAGGAAAGATGTCATTTCAGCTCATTAGAGATTTTCCCAGTTACCGTCTATAGAAGCTTCGTCCATTGAACCTACTTTAAGACCTGCATATTTGTTGATTGCTTCTTGTTGAGCTGCAGTGTTTCTGATTCTTTGTGGGTCGAGGCCGTTCAAATAAGTTTTATAAGGAGCTTTGACTTCAAACACTGGGACGTTCATACCACCGCGAACGATATAACCAGCTTTGATTTCAAATTCTTGCTTATCGGTATAAGGGATGTAACGTAAGTTTTCAACTTGGAAGTTTGTTCTGTTTTTAAACAATGAATCAGCAACTTTAACGTAACCAACTGTATCGTTGATAGTTTTGGTGAATGTTGTATCGTTAGGGTCTGCCACGATATTAACGATTGGCAATTCACCTGAGCGGATAAATTCAATCAAAGAGTCGAAGTTTGCTGTGTATCTGCTGTAATTTTGTTTGAACAAAACTTGTGAACTTCTGATGTCTTTAAGGTTTTGAACTACTTTAGCTTCGCGTTCTGACTTGTTGTTTTCAAAAACAACAGGTTGTCTGATACTGTCATAAACTTTGTATGCCAAGAAGATTGCTATAAGCACTAATACGATGTTGATAATTGTTAATTTTTTATCCATGATTTAAACCTTTTTTTTTCGATGGGCAAATTTACTATTTTTTTCAATAGGAGCAATTTTTTTTATCACTTTTTTAAAAAAACAATAAAACCTTTTTTATTTGCCGTAACATTCAACATCATAGCCTATTTGTCGCAGTGGTCCAGCAATCTTTTCCAGTTCTTCAAGACTGATTTTTTCCAGATTTTTTTCTGGTGTCTCTCTTTCTATGGCGTAAATCATGGTTTTTCTTGGAGCGATTTTCTTGACATGTTCGTACCATAATTTCAGCTCTTCATCGCTAGTATTGTCAATTTTTTCGCCATTATGTTCTCCTCGGAGGAAACAAGTCTGCACTACGAGTTCACCTTTATATTGTTGGAGTAGTTCGATATATTTGTCCAAGTCGAAATCGACGTTAGGTTTGTTGATGGCTTTGATAGTCTTATAAGTTCCGCCGTCAATTTTGATGATATTATTGTCGACTTTGGAGATGGCGTTGAAGATTTCTTTTTTATGGAGCATGGTTCCGTTTGTCAGCACGCTAATCTTTGCGTTTGGAATATATTTGTCTCTCAGTCTTATTGTGATGTCGATTATCTCGACGAAGTCGGGGTGGAGTGTAGGTTCGCCATTACCGGAGAAGGTGATGCTGTCGGGTTCTTCATCGGTGCCTTTTAACTTCAGAAGTCTTTCTTCTAATGTCTTCTCGAAGACTTCTTTTTTAGGGAGGCGACCAATATTTTTCTTCTCTGGGTTCCAACCGCATTCGCAATAGATGCAGTCGAATGAACATATCTTGCCAATTTCTGGCATAAGGTTTATCCCTAACGACTTGCCGAGACGACGGCTTGTGATGGGACCGAAAACTAAACTTTCAAACAATATCGACATGACTATATTTTTTTTGCAAAGATAAAAAAAGCGCCACGTTATCACAACGTGGCGCTCGAAAAAAACTATAATATTACTTCACCGAGGAAGTTTAGGAATTAGTTGTTCTTTCTCTTTATTGCGTATGCTAAGCCCATACCTGCAAGTAATAACAAACCTGAACCTACTGGAGCTGATTCATTTGCACTTGAACCAAAGCCAGGCAATTTTGGAGTGATTTGAGATAATTCTGATTGATTACTTTCTGTTCTGTTATAATCGCTGTAGGTTGAAGTGAAGAAACCATCAGATTGTGCATTTGCTCCTAATCCTAATGTCATTACTATTGCGAATGTTACTAATAACTTTTTCATTTTTTCCTTTCTTTTTTTGAGGTCAACCGACAACTGACAACCGACAACAGGCTTTTTCCACATCTTTTTGGGGTCTAGGTCTGTTGACTGTTGACCGTTGACCGTTGACATTTTGATTAATCTATTAAAATCTTTTGTACTTTAACATCATTTTCTTCTATCATACGAACGATGTAAACACCGTTTGAGAAGTTATCCATTGAGATATTAGTAGAACCGTTTACGTTGTATGTTGCTACTGGACGGCCGAGGACGTCGTAAACTTCCACAACTGCATTGTCGGCAGTGCTGCTGATGAACAACTCGTTTTTGTAGATATAAACGAAGTCGTCATTGTTTGAATTCATTTCTGACTTCGAAGTAAGTTTGAGAACGAAACGTTCTGGGTTGTCGTTCGACTTAGCCATGAATGTATAGTCTTCGAAGAGCATGTTTGTTTCTTCGCCTGTCAAGCGGTCGACGAGGATAACTCTTGCGAAATCGCTATCTTCAGCGTCGATGCTGATTGTGTATTGACCCATTGTCTTTGCTTCGAATGAGAATGGAATTTCTTCAACGTCATTGCTCATTGTTGCTACAGCGTAGTTTTTGCCTTCTACTGGAACGTAAACCATAGGAACTTCAGCGTTGCGGTGGCTTATCTTTGTAAGACCTAAGCCTTCGTTGAATGAAACATAAGCTACATCGCTGTATTTTGAGTTAGCGACATTGATAGCTATTGAGCCGTTGACATCTCCGTTTGATCTGCTTTTAGCAGCATTCTTGTTAATTGTAAGGTCATTACCTTCGCCGCCTACGCCAACTTGGATAAGAGCGCCTTGGAAAGCTTTGATTGTACCTGCATTATTGCGTGCTACCCATGAACCGTCACCTTCAAGAACATAGAAACCTTGAGCTAAAGAAGTGTGGCTCAAATTAGCAAATGTGATGTCGTGAGAGAATGGGTTACCGACAAGGTTGAAGCCTTTGATTTCGCCGGCTTCATCTGTAGCAGTAACTTTGAATGACTTGCTTTCATGGTTGAATGTACCAGTGAATACTACATCTGTGTTATTGGCATTAGCGTAGATATAACCGCGACCTAAATCTAAGTTGAATGAGTTAGCTTTAACATTTTCCCATTCAGCTCCAATATTTGATTCATTATAGCGATACAAAGCGTAATCTGTTGTTGTTTGCAAAGCTGATGTTGTATGACCTTCTGCAAATGGAACAGCAATAGTGTACCAGTCATTTTCAGTGTTTTCATCGCCATCGTTTTCAAATGTTCTCTTGACAGAACCAGCGATTGCTATGTTGTTATAAAGCTGACCTTCGCCTGTTACATCAACGCTGCTAATGTTGTTAGTACCTACAGCTTCTAAGTTAAGAGTTGCGCTAACTTCTACGATACCTTTAATTTCACCTGTAGTGTTAACTGTAACTGTTGGAAGTTCTGTATATCCACCAGCACTATAATCGTATGAATCGAATGCGAAATGATTTTCACCTTCTACTTCATTAGCTAAGATGCTTGTAGAACCAATAATAAATACATCGCCGCAGTTGACAGAAAGAACGTATGAATAGTTGTTACGATCTAAATAGTCACCATCCAATGTCATATTTGAGATTGTGAGGTTAGCATAGTTTTGGATAAGCATTGCGAAATCATCGCCTGCTGTTTCAGCAACATTCAAAGTACCGTTTTGAAGAGTGACTGTATTATCTTCCAAGATTTGGAAACCTTGCGTTTCAGTTCCTGTTGAACCTACAGCAGGAGAGGTGAAGGTGTAAGTGAAACCGCCGAAGTCGATTGTTAAAGACTTATTGATGACGATACCATTACCTTTAGCGTTGTTGATAAGTTCAATGGTTTCATTTGGTTGAGCTGCTTCTACTGCTGCTGCAAGAGTTTCGTAACCGTTATTGCCAATTCTTGCAACATAATTCATATTGAAGTCGATTGCATCGTATTTATAATCTACTACTTTATAAACATTTTCATTTTCAACAAGAGCGCTTGCTGCTGCTTCTTCTCCTTGTGAGTTATCGACTATAGCTAATTCCAAATTGACTTGGATGTTAGGATTTGCTGCAAGGATTTCTGGTGTTAAGTAAAGAGCACATTTGAAGTCTTCAACGCCTGAGCAGATATATTCATATTCCTGACCCAAACCAACACCGAGCATTACAGGATAACGTGCACCATCTTCAATTGTCATTCCATCTACAGGAACCTTAACCCAGCCAAATGAACCATAGTGACCTGCTAAGTAACAATCGTTTGCTGTGAAGCTGCCATTTTCAATACCAGTGAAAGTAAGTACGAAGTCGCCGTACCAATCAGCGAAAGGACTTGCTGCCATGTCTTCAGCATTTTGGTCAGCGAGGAACTGCATTACAAATGAGAGAGGCATATCGCCATCATCTTCTGTATTTTGATCAAAACTACCATTCCAAATAGAGTATTCTCCAGCAGGAATTGTCACAGAACCTAAGTTATTTACTGTTGCTGTTGGTTTTGTACCGACAATGAAGTTGCCATCTAAGTTAGGGAGAGCAGCGTAACCTTCAGCGCAGAATGTGTTGACGTCTGATGAGTATGTACCGCCTGTGAGTGTTGTTGTACCAGCACCCGAAATAACGTTAGCAGTTCCTTGATTTGTAAATGTACCACCAGTTACGGATGTGGTAGAATTTTCTTGTGTACTAATTACTGTTGAACCTGCGCTAGCATCTTCATTAACAAAAGTACCACCATTAACAGTTAATTCGCCTCCAGAAACATAAAGAACGTGACCAGATTGACCATGAACACCAGCACGTGTTGCAGTTACATTGTTGATAGTAAGTTCAGCACCTTTAGTAACTGCAATAACACCATGTTTACCACCTGAAACTGCTGCGCCTGATATTGTATTATCAGTGTCTGCACCTTGGCAAATAATTGTATAAACATGATAGCCTTCATCTTGTTTTCCTTCTGCTGAGAAAGTACCACCAGTAATTTCTAATGAACCTTCAGTATTGATTGCACCAGCGCCTTTCGCTAAACCTCTGAATGTACCACCTTCAATTATTGTAGCACTACCTTGATAACCCCAAATACAAGCGCCATCACCAATTTCATCATTTGAGATGATAGTAACATCATTACCTTCTATTGTTAATGTACCATAGTTTTGGATACCTCTTGCTGTGATTGTACCTTCTCCTTTTATTGTTAAGTTAGCGTAGTTGTCGAAAGCGTAGTTTGTTCTACCTGTAAAACCTATTCTTTCACTTGATGTGATGTCGAAGCCATTAAGATTTAAAGTAACATTACCTACTGTTTCAGCAATTTCAAAAGCGCCGTTTTCAGATGTTGCAGGAAGTATTATATCATTAAGAACAACTACCTCATCACCAGTTTCTGCTGCATCGAATGCTGCTTCGAGAGTTGTATATTCAACATCACCGATTTTTGCAACATTGACAACAGGACTACTGAAGTTGATTTGATAAGGATTGCTTTGAGAACCTTCATCACCATTAATTTCAAAAAGAATATTTTCGTTAAATAACAGATTCATGATTGCTCCTTCATCATGATTATAAATCTTGAATGAAATAACATCATTAGGTTCTCCGTAGATTGTAAGATATGCATAATATCTATCTTTTTTTTCTTTATATACAAGTCTTGTGTTACCGCGCAATTCCTCATTATTATCTTCATCAGAACAAAACGCTCCTATTTCTAATTGTGTTGTGCGTTGTTCTTCGCCGTCAATATTGATAACTGCCACTAGTGTCATACTCCCATCATAATTATTAGGATTGGTAGTCCAATAGTTACCACCTTGTCCAAATGCAAAAGAACAAAGTGCAATGAAGCATGTTAAAATTGTTAATTTTCTTTTCATTTTTTAATTTCGGATTTAAATTTAATTTTATTTAACTTTTGAGCTTGGGGCTTCGAGCCATGAGCCATGAGCAAACGCCCATAGCTCACTGCTCTAAGCAAATTTTATTTTACTACTAATCTGCAATTTTGTACATTGCTGTCGTTAGTGATTCTTATAACGTATATACCTGCTGTTTCAATAGCATCGATAGAGTCAACGTTTTGGTATTCGGCAACCTTAACACCGAGAGCGTTGAACACTTCAACTTTGTCGCATGTTGCTTGGAGGTTGATTTCTTTACCTGTTGTTGTTGGGTTAGGATAGATATTGACTTCGCTCATTGCTGCTTCGCCAATACCTGTTGTTCCGCGGTTGAACATATAAGGTTCTTTCAATGAACCTACGATAGCGTCGTCTGAATAGTTCATTCTGTCGTTAAGATCGAACTCTTCGCCAGTTGTAAGATCGTAGAACTTGAATGTCATTTCATCAACGCCTTCGCCATGGATTGTGAGGAAGAGAACGTAAGCATCGATTGATTCAACGTAGATTGGACGTGCGCTGCCTCTTACTTCACCGTCGACAAATGCTGCAACTTCGTAATCACCGCCTTCAACATCAACCATAGCTGTCATGGTCATGTTGTTTGGATATTGTGATGCGTTTGGAGTCCAATAGTTGCCATCTGTTGTGATGTTGGCTTTTGTTTCTACATTAGTACCTCTTGTTGAAGAATAGATAAGTGTTCTTTCAGTATTTACAACACTCTTTAGCATATAACCCTCGCCAGGATTTAATGTTTCAAGAGAACCTTCCCATTCACCATCTTCGAATTTAGCGAAACCATCCTCCTTTGATTTAATGTAATCACCATCTTGCGGATTAAGTGTTTTGAGAGCTTCATCTAATGATAAAGGAATATTTAACATATAACCGATAGCATTCCAGTTATATTTAATAGCTATAGGAGTTGTTGGATTAACATATTCTCCGATAAATTCCATAGTAACATTAGTTGATGTATTGATGGTATACATTTCTGTTGGTGATATTGTTTCAAGAGAACCATACCAATCGCCTTCCTCATCTTGTTTTACAAATGAACCAGTGCTATGACTCTTAATTTGGATTCCACTTTCTCCCAATTCATCTTCTAATGTTTTGAGGTCTGTGTCAACATAGTATGAGAACCAGTTCCAGCCTGCGCTGAGTTGGGTTGTTTGAGTAAAGATTGTTTGTTCAACAACTGAGTAAGTGCCGTCTATATTCTCTTCAAATACATAGTAGTCATCTTCAGCGTACCATTCTGAATAGTTTGTTGCAAAAGTACCACCTACGATTGAGATGACAGCTTGTGCAGCATCTTCTTCGCTATAGCTGAATACACCCCATTCACCGTTGAATGTACCGTCTGTAATAGCAACTGCATTAGCAAGCATTGAGTTTGTTGCTGCTGCGTTGACTGCAACGTTGCCATTGAAAGTACCACCGCTGATTTCAACACTTACGTTTTCTGCACTTTGACCATTTGAATAAACATAGATTGCGAGATTATAAGTCTCTTCATTTGATTTAAGCTCACCACCTGTGATGTTGAGTTCCATTTCAGGAGCAGCAGCGCTTGCATTACCTGGGAGTTGTACTTGGAGAGCGCGTGTACCTTCAATGTAACCACCTTCGATATTAACAGTATTGAGAGTTGTACCGAATGAAACCATACGAACTGCATGACCGTTCAAGTTAAGGATGTTACCACCTTCAACATTGAGTGTTGCGCCAGCGCCTGTGTTGATAGCATAACTTGCATGTGACATTGCTTCTGATGTGTTTTGAACTGTACCAGCATTGATTGTAAGAACACCCTTGTTTTCAATTGTGCTATTACCAAAACCGTATGAAGAATTTGCGCCACCTTCGTATGCGTATGATAGCGAACCTGTCTCTTCATCAGAAGTGTCTGTTATTGTCAAGTTACCGTTGTTGGTAATCATTGCTTCGCCAACATATTCTGTTGTTGTATAAGAAACAGTCTTACCGTTCAAATCTAAGACAACTTCTTTACCAGCTGCAACAGTGATTGTGTTTTCAAGATCAACATTTTGTAACATTTGTACTGTCTCACCAGCGTTAGCTGCTGCAACAGCTTCAGCGATAGATTTATATTCTACCTCAGTTTCCTTGTTTTGAGCTACAGCACCGATGAGTCTGATGCTCTTGAATGACTTCCAGTTGTTAGCTCCTTTATATGCATCTACGTCATGTACGTATAATGTAGCGCTATTGTATGCTTCTTGTGTAAATTGTGATGCCAATGTTGGAGGTACCAATGCATGGCATTCAACAACTTGAAGTTTTTGTAAGATATTATGGAAACATTTAGTTGGTATTTTTGTCAATGTAGATGGCAATGTGATTGTTTCAATATTTCGGCATCCATTAAATGTATCGCTTGTACCCAATGATGTAACACCTTCTTCAACAACCAAAGCTGTAACACCTGAACAACCTTCAAATGCATTTTTACCTATTGAAGTGATATAAGCAGGGATTGTCAATGTACCTTCAAAATATTTACAATCTTGGAATCCGCCTTCTGGTATTGAAGTGATGTCGAATTCTATTCCGCTGAATGATACATGTTCTGGAATTGCAAGCTCTGCACGTTTTGTATTTGTAGGAGCTGTACCAATTTGAACTGAACATGTTCTGTTCCATACGTCTGTGATTGTAGCTATCAAAGTATATCTATCCTTGTCAATTGTTTGTGTTGCACCAACAGCAAGGATGTTTTTGAAGTTGCTCCAACCATTAGCAGCTTTGTAGTCTTCATATTTTCCATCGACATATAACAATGCGTTTTTATACACAGCTTCTGTGAAGCTACCGGTGAATGCTGTTGGAGGTGTTTGTGCATTACATACTATAGTTTCGATACTGTGAGTTCCATTGAAACATAATGACTCAATTCTTGTCAATGTTGAAGGCAATGTAAGTGTTTGCAAATTGGAAATCTTGTAGAATGTATTTGATCCGAGTTTTTGTACACCTTCTTCTATAACAACTTCTGTCAATTTTGAACAGTTGTAGAAAGCTGAGTTGCTTACTGAAGTGATTGTACCAGGAACGACCAATTTGTCGAAGCCTTTACATGCATTGAAACCGTCAACCGGGATTGAAGTTACAGCAAAATCTTGATCATTGAATTTCACTGATGATGGGATTAACAAGTCACAACCTTTGTTTTCATTCGGATTCTTGCTACCGATCTTAACAGAGACTTCATTGTTTGCATAGTCTGTTACGGTGAAGCTTAAGCTATACGCTGCATTGTCGGAAGTTGTTTCTACACCAGCTGCGGTATAGAATTTTTCGAATGTTTCACCGGCACCTTCGATAGTTACCAAGTTGTTGAGTGTATTGGTTTCTGCATCGTATGCTGCATAGTAGTTGTGAACTTGAACGCCTTCTGCCAAGAAATAAGCAGGAGTATTTGAAGATGTTGGGTTAGCATCATTCCAGTAGTTTTCGTCAACAGAGACATTGTCTGTATTACCAGTAACTTTCACGAATTCTTCTGGAGCGTTGTCTTTAATCATTACGTTGTTTTCGATAGTGATTGCTCTAGGTTTAACACCTGTAGCGATACGTAATGCGCGACCTTCGCTTGCTTCATTAGCCCAGTTTTGGAAGATATTGTTTTCAATAATATATTCACCTGTTTCAGCTTCTGTGTAAGCTGTACCATGTTGGAATGTGATAGAGTTGTTGCCTGTACCATTGATCTTGTTACCTTTAACTGTAGCATTGACAGGGTTACGGAAGTTGATACCTGCACCTTCAATATTATTCATTTCACAATTTTCAACAACTATTGATGATGTATATTCATCTGCTGAAACATAGATAGCATTACCTGTTGTGATGTCGTTGAAAGTACATTCTGAGATTGTTACTTTATAGAAATCAAGAATGCTAATACCATTACCTTTGAAATTGACATTTTTAATGGTTATTTCACTTAAATCAGTATTATGGTCATCTCTACCGAAACGCCAATTACCTGTTACAACATGATTATCACCATCAATAGTGAATACTTTGTTTAATGGTTTGAGATTTTCATTGCCGGCGAGAATATTTTGGTCAGTGTCTCTAATCAAAACGATTGTTCCATCATTTTCAACTGTGTTGATAGCTTCTTGGAGAGTTTCATACAACACTTCACCTATCTTAGCTACACCTTGGTTAACAACGTAGTTGCCATCTGCATCTTGTTGCAATTCATAACCTGCAGGAACATTAGCTGTCATAACTTCTGAACCTTCTGCTAATGCTCCATCTGCGATGCTTACTGCAACCGGCCATTCTGTTGAGCCTTCTGTTACGGAGAGATAAACGTCACCTTTGAGTGATGCGTTTTCACCTACTGTCAAAGTACCTGTGTTAGCGTTCTTACTTGGATCTTGCATCCAGATAGACTTGTTAGCACCTTCTATGGTACCACCATTTACTTTCAAGATGTTTTGTGCTTCAACGCCATTGAGGAACTGACGGATTGCACGATAAGTAGATTTGATTGTACCGCCGTTGATGACAGTCTCAGCGTAAGTGCCTTTACCGTTGGTGAGGTTGTCGATACCGTAAGCCATGTCGGTTCCGCCGAGATGTTCTAATGTACCGCCGTCTACGGTGAGCTTACCGCCTACAGTGTTAGCAATAACTGCTGAGTATCTGTTCCAACCGCTGTTTGTTGTAGCAGTAACAGTTATCTTACCTGTCTTGTCGGCAGAAGAGTCTTTGATGGTAAGTGTACCCTGATTCTTGATTGCCTCAAAGTTCTTTTCTGTTTCGTCAGTAACTGTGATTGTCTTGCCGTTGAGGTCGATAGTTACGTTCAAACCGTTCTTCACTGTAGCAGTTTCGCTGGTAGCGAAGCTCTTCATGATAACGATAGGAGAGTTATAACCATATTTCTCAATAGCATTGACAGCAGCCTGCAATGAACCAAAGTAAACACCACCGATGTTAGCTACATAGTTAAGAACCTTACCAGTGACAATAGTCTCGTCGCTTATGTTTACAACACCGGTCTCTGTTGCGTTGGCAACAACATTTGAAGGTTCATCATTATCATTGAGAGCAGTGATTTTACCACCATATACATTAACAACTGTTCCGTTTGCAACATTACCATAATTATCATTGTTGAGCTGGATAGCGGCATAGTCGTAAGTAGTACTGTTATCAACACTGATAATCTCAGAATCGTAAACATTGATAGTCATGTTCTCACCCCAGATATTCAAAGGATTACGAGAAGTGAGCTTGCTATCCTTGATAGTTACCTGTGCATCATCTGCCATACCTGGGAAGTTGATAGCATAACCATCAACATTCTCACCGATTGTAACTGTTACACCCTCAACATTGAACTCACCGTTCTCGTTGTAGTTAAGACCACGGTTAGCAGTTGTTGCTACAACAGTGAGGTTCTTGACAGTTACATCAATATTAGCATTTGCATCGTTAGGAACATCAATAGCACGGTCTGTACCTGTGTAAGTCAAAGTCTTGTCGTTACCATCGAGAGTGATAGATTTTGCTATAACGAATTTTTCGCCTAAAGTAATATTTTTGAGAAGAGTGATAGTTTGACCATCTGTTGCAGCGATATAAGCATCAGCAAGAGAAGTATATTTTGTTTCGCCTTCATTATATGCTCCGTCTGCATTACTATCAATATATGCAACCTGATTATTCTCTTCTATTTGAGGAAGAATGTCATCTTCAGTTACTTCAGAGAATATCATGATTGTAACATCTTCAATATCTGTAGCATCAACGTATTGAATATCGCTTTCAAGCATTACAAGATTATTGTTACGTGGTTTTGTAAGTTCTTCTGATGCACGAGCAATCCAGTCTTCTGTTGTACCATCTTGTGGAGATTCTGCTGTAACATAAACAGGAGTTTCTGCATCATAATGTTCTGTGTTCCATGAGTTACCTTCTATAGTTGCATTGATAGTCTCGTTATTCTCAGCATTTACAATACCTATTATCATTGCCGGAACTTTTTCTCCTTCAAGATAGACTTCGCCATCGAAGTAATTGTTCTTGAATTCTGATGAGGAATAACCATGACCTGCTACGCCAGCGATACCACCAACACCAAAATACCAGTTTGTTGCTGTCTTAACATCACCCTTTACGTAACAACCGACTGCTGAAGTACCTTCTTGTCCGTTACCTACGATACCACCAACCCAGTTAGAACCAGTTATGTCACCTATCACGGAACAATCGTATGCGCGGCAGTCACCAGCACCTGCTATACCACCGAGAGCATCGAATGAGCAAGAAGCGTTACCGATGAAGTGGCAGTCTTTGAAATATGTATAAACGTGACCAACGAGACCACCTACATATCTTACACCGGATACATTACCTTTTACAGTAACGTTAGTGATATTACATGTATAAGCTTGTCCTGCAAGACCACCAACGTAGTAACCATCACCTTCAACATTAACATTTACACCATCAAGTGTAAGGTCCTTAACTGAAGGTGTTGTGGTTGCAGACATTCCTGTTCCTTTAATATATCCGAAGAAACCTTTGTGACTAGTGTTGCCTGTAACTTTCAAGTTAGAGATAGTCTTGTTGTTACCATCGAAATAACCTTGGAATTGATTTGTTTTATTTCCTATCGGAGTCCACTCCTCATTGTTCAAGTCGATGTCAGCTGTGAGCTTGACGAACTTGCCCTGATAGTTGTTACCTGCATTAACTTCATCGCGGAATGCCTTGAGCTGTGCCAGGTTACTGATAGTGTATGGATTTGCTTCTGTACCTTCGCCTGCAAATGCTGGAAGTGCGTCAATAGCGGCCTGTGCTTCTGGGCTCAGTGTGTTGTTTGTGAATGT
Organism: Bacteroidales bacterium; assembly: GCA_045592965.1. GTDB lineage: Bacteria > Bacteroidota > Bacteroidia > Bacteroidales > F082 > Limimorpha. The sequence goes on from JAZNVS010000096.1 coordinate 19,254, forward strand.
AGACTCGGTAGGAACATCAGTCTTATTAAACACAAGGTTATTAATAGTGTTTTCTTCAATAGTAGCTGTTGCTTCGTTATAAACTTTAAATCTTACTTGACCAAAGTCATTGCCTGTAACTTCAGGTGAACCGCTTACAACATTAACTGTACGACCGCTTACAACAATGTTGTCTGTAAATTCAACATCGCCACGAAGGAGAATGACGTTTGCGTCGGCAGGAAGTTCGAATGTATTTTTTGTAACAACGAGATTGTCTCTTTCTTCTTCAAAGTAGATACAATGACCACTTGTCTTGAAGTTACATTCAGAAATTGTTATATTGCCAGTTCCTGGGAAGACACCGGCACCACCTTCAATTGTTACATTATTAATAGTACCGCTTGTGAGTCCTATACCGCCAGCTACACCATCAGCATATTTTATTGTCCAGTAGTTAATATTAAGTTTTGTAGCGTCATAGAACAAACGATTACCATTACCGGCAGATTCTATACTCTTGATAGTAACAGTTTTGCCATTACCATTTATTGTAAGACCGTCGATATTCATGGTAATGATTTGACCAGAGCTGATATTTAATGTCTCTGAGAACATAATCCATTCATCTACGACTACGTCTGCGAGGATTTCCACTGTACCTGCAGGAGCAGCTGCCTTGATAGCTTCTTGGAGGTCGGTGTATTTTGTCTCACCAACTTGAGCTACTGCTTGAACATAGAGACCGTCTTCATTAACAGCATAATCATTAACGGTTTCGCCTGCTGCTGTAAAAAGCGTTACTTCATTAAGTGTACCTTCTTCTGTAACTGTCAGTTCTCCAACTTCACCTTTGAAAGCGCTTACTGTACCGCCAGAGATTGTTGTCATAGATACAGCACCAGTGCTACGAGGAGTGTCAATCAAACCGATATTACCGCCTTCAACATTAATCTCACCTGTTGCAGGTGCAGTTTCTGAAGTAGATGCAGCTTGTGCCCAGATAGCTCTGCTTGTACCAGAGATAGTGCCTCCATGGACATTCAATATAGCTTCACCACTTGCACCGTGTGAGTTTTGTTCCATACGGTTACGGATAGCTATATATGAAGATGTAAGTTTTGTTGTTACAGTATTTCTTTGTAATGTTCTTTCATAAATGTTGGTAGTGGCATCGCCATAGTAGTTGCCACTATTGTCAACGACGAAAGCCATATCGGTACCGCCATTGTGAGTGTATATACCGTTTTCTATGTTAAAGATACCGCCACGATTGAGGAATATTGCAGACTCTGCATTCCATTCACGGTTGTTGGTTGAAGTAAGGTTAATCGTACCATTAGCTACAGTAAATTCGCCGTAGTTATAGAAAACAATGAAGTTGCCTGTAGAATTATCTGTGACATTGATAGTCTTGCCGTTCATATCGAGGACAACTTTCTTTCCATCAGCGATATTGAAGTAACCTTTTCCAGCATCCTTAAGGTCGCTTTCAAAAGTAATGTCGCTAAGAAGAGTGATGACATTATTCTCACCCTCACAAGCATCTATAGCTTCTTGGAGAGTAGCGTATTCAACATCACCTATTTGAGCTACAGGCTTTTCAACAAGAACAATCTTTCCATCTATTATCTCAGCATCGAGATTGTCGTTGTTGATTACAGAGAGTGTACCAGTAAACTGAGAAAGGTTTGCTGTAAAGTTAATCTCATCGTCAGCAGTCATACCTTCAGCATCAACTACAACGTTAGCACCTGCTTTGATAGAACCTACAGAAACATTTGCACCCTCCTTGATTACAAGAGTACCTGTACCCTCAGCAGCACCAGAGAACTCACCAGTAACAGCATAAGTAGCGTTCTCAACAATGATAGTACCGGGGTTAATTGCGTTAGAGCTTGTAGCAACAGCACCATTAACAACAGAACCGTTCTTGATGGTCATTGTGCTGCGGTTCTCAATCTGACGTGAGGTACCCTGGTTAACGAGAGAGTTGTCAATAACAATCTCACCCTTAGTTACAGAGAATACAAGGTGGCTTGTTGTTGTGAGCACACTGTTCTTCAACTCGAAGTTCACAACAGGATCCTTACCACTGGTAGGCACATAGAATGCCAGAACACCTGTCTGCTCCCAGATACTGTTATCGATATTGAAGTCTAATGTACCGTTTGCATTGCTATTCTTTGAAGTAGTGTTGGCATTAGCCACAATATAAGCGTTGTTTACATTGAATGTAACGCCGTTACCTGTGATTGAAGCACCGGCAGCAATCTTCAGTGAAGGAACAAGAGTAGCCTTGTCAGCAGTCTTGGCATCTTCAATTGTACCAGTGATATTGAATGTAGCACCGTGACCGATAACCAATCTTGCAGAACCTGTCAACTGCAAAGAAGCACCAGCAGGAATGTTGACTGCAGTGTTTGCAACGTTAGCATCAAAATCGGCAGCCGTTGTAACACCCGCGAAAGTGATATCACCTTCTGCAAGAATACCACCGCTAATAGCGAAGCCATTACCGTTCAAGGTAACATTAGCAGGAACAGTGATGTCGCCCTCGATATTAGCAAGTAACTTAATCTCGCTACCTGCCTGAGCAGCATCTGCAGCCTCAGCGAAAGTGTAGAAGGTCTGCTCACCAATCTTGGCAACAGGAATAATGAACTTATTTGTATCATCAATTACCATATCTTCTGGGTTGCCAAACAATTCAAGTCCTTCAACATAATAATATGATACGTTGCCTGTAGCTGTCATGTCTGTAAAGCCATCAATATTGTTACAACCCATGATAGCTGCGCATTGTTCTGTTGCAGCGAGTTCACCACGGTTGATGTTATTTGCAATAGACACATTATAATATGTATAAGCATTAGACTGTGTATAGTCGCCGATGATACCGCCCAAGTGGTTCTTGCCAGAGACTTTAGCCTTGTTTTCATTACCTGAGACTGTACCTGCAGCAATGAGTTGACCTACAATACCACCAGTCTGTGTGCCACCTACTATTGCACCTTCGTTAGTACAATTTGTGACGTTAGCGCGAGCAAGACCTGCAATACCGCCAATGTACATAGGAGCAGTGACAGTACCATTATTTGTACAATTTGTAATAGATGCAAAAGTTGAAGTATTAGCACCATCTTCATAATATGGTTTACCTACGATACCACCGATACCTCCGTATGAAGAAGTAACAGAAGCATTGTTAATACAATTGCTAATTGTGCCGTGGATAATGAGACGACCGACGATACCACCAACGCCGTCGTTACCAACGATAGCACCACTTACTGTGATGTTATCAGCAGTTGCGCCATTGAGCATCATACCTATTGCAGCACCAGCCAAGTTGCTGCTTGCAACATTGATGCTAACGTTTGTTAAATTTAAATTCTTTACTGTACCACCGTCAACAATACCGAACAAACCGACAGCAGCGTCGGCACCTGATGTTGATGTGATTGTCAAACCACTGATAGTGTGGTCGCCACCATCGAAGATTCCTTTAAATGAATTGCCGGTATAGGTTTTGCTGCTGCGAGAACCATTACCTATTGGAGTCCATTCACCTGATAGGTTTAGGTCACTTGTCAAAGTAACGGTTTGATCTTCATAAGAAGTACCACCGTTTACGCTAGTTGCAAATGCCACAAGATCCTCTACTGAGGATATTGTTGTGGTTTGGGCAAAAAGACGCCCTCCTCCCATTGAAGTGAACAATGAGAGAACTAGAAACATTAATAGAAATTTCTTCCTCATTTTAAGTAATTTTTGTGATTAATAATATTTAATTTCATTTAACTTTATCTAACTTCATTAACTTTTGCACACAATCACAACACCCTCATAATTAATCACAATAACTTATGAAGACGTTATAACTGCATGGTAATCAATTGGAATATTTCTTACTATAAACCACTCTCTACACTACCCCAATTCAACCTACAAAGGTATGATTTTTTTTTATAAAACCGTTAATATTTTTTAAGAATGTTAATATTTTTTTAGTTTATAGTTCATAGTTGATGGTCTGTTGGCATAAATAAATTCGTTATCTTTGCGAAAATTTACAGCCATGACGTACGAACAAATTCTGAAGGATATTAATAATAAGGTGTATTATCCTATTTACTTTCTGATGGGGGAGGAGCCTTTCTTCATCGATAACATCAGTGATGAATTGGAGAATAAAATCCTTGATGAGGCTGAACGCTCCTTTAACCAGATCGTGCTTTATGGCGCCGATGTCACCGCCAAGGATATTATGACGCAGGCTCGCGCCTTCCCTATGATGGGCGAACGCCTCGTGGTAATAGTAAAAGAGGCTCAGAGCGTCAAAGATATAGATAACCTCTCCGAGTATATCGAGAAACTGCCGCCTACGACGATACTCGTCATCAACTACAAATATAAAAAGCTAGACAAACGTAAGACACTGGCAAAATATATCGACAAACATGGCGTGCTCTTCGAGTCGAAGAAACTGTACGACAACAATATCCCCGAGTGGATTACAAAATATCTCGCATCGAAGAAATATAACATCACGCCTAAAGCAGCTCAGATGCTCGCCGACTTCCTCGGCAACGACCTTCATAAGGTGAGAAACGAACTCGACAAACTGATGGTCGCGGTGCCTCCAACAAAACGCATCGACGACGCCGACGTGGAATATAACATAGGCATTTCTAAAGACTTCAACGTCTTTGAACTTCAAAAAGCTTTAGGTTCTAAAGATTTCCTTAAGGCTTATCAGATTATAAATTATTTCGGCGATAATCCAAAAGATAACCCTATATTCATGACGATAACGGTTCTCTACGGTTATTATACAAAACTACTGAAACTTCATTTCTCAAAAGATAAAAGCAAAAATAACATCGCTACTGTACTCGGCGTGAATCCGTTTTTCGTCAACGACTATTTCGAGGCAGCGCGTAATATCTCATGGACAGACTGCATGGATTGTATTGCTGTGCTTCGCGAATTTGACCTTAAGGCAAAAGGCTATAACAGCACCGATATTTCAGAAAAGGAATTGTATAAGGAGATGTTGCTTAAGATAAGTCGCTAGGTTGAGACGCATCAATTACACCATTGAAAATTAACAATTATGTAATTGACACGTCTCTTCTTATAAGCCGATTTCAGAATTTCAAAATTATTCTGCGTAAATTTTATTTATTAAATCTGCGTAGTTCTGCATAACCTTGCTACGACGTGGCTTCAGACTTGCGGTCATCATTCCTGACTCTATGGTCCATTCGTCAGCGATGAGTTCAAACTTCTTCACTTGTTCGTAGTCGCCTAATGTAGTGTTGTACTTGTCAATTTCCTTACGATAACGCATGATGATGTCTTTGTTTTTCACCATCTCTTCGTTAGTTGTATAAGGTATCTTCTTGATGTTGCACCACGACTTAAGATGTTCGAAGTTAGGGCATATGAGAGCTGCTGCAAACTTCTGACCTTCGCCAATGACTAACATCTCACCGATGAAAGGAGACTCCTTGATTTTGTTTTCGATAAGTACCGGGCTGACATATTTTCCCATCGAGGTTTTGAAAATCTCTTTGATACGACCTGTTATCTTGAGGAGACCGTCTTCGTCGAAGCATCCTTTGTCGCCAGTATGGAAATAACCGTTTTCGTCTATGGCTTCTCTTGTCTTTTCTTCGTCTTTATAATATCCGAGCATCACATTAGGACCTTTAACGAGTATCTCGCCGTTTTCAGCGATAACGACTTCTTGGTTATCCATGACGACGCCGACGGTTCCGGCTTTGAGTTTTCCTAATGTTAAACTGTTGGATGCTATAACAGGAGATGTTTCTGTCAGACCATAGCCTTCAGAAAGCTGTATTCCGATTGCTGTGAAAATCTTGACGAGACGAGGCTGTATCGCAGCGCCTCCGGAGATGATGAGCTTGAGGTTGCCGCCGAACACTTTTCTCCATTCTTTGAAGACGAGTCTGTCGGCAATCTTCAGTTTCTGGAGATAGAACCAACCGTTGTTTTGCTTGGTCTCGTCGTAACGTTCGGCGAGTCGTAACGCCCAGAAGAAAATGGTTTTCTTTATGCCTTTAAGTTTGTGACCTTTACGTACTATTGTGTGATATACTTTCTCTATGAGACGAGGCACAGAGGTAAAGTGTTGAGGTTTGATCTCTGCCAAAGTATCTATGATAGCTCCGATGTTGTCGACGTAATATGTTGTACAACCGAGGTATATGTGACAATATTGCACTGCGCGTTCGTAAATGTGAGAAAGAGGCAGATAGCTTATTGCGTTATGATTCTCGTCGATAGGGTAGAGAGGACATAGATATTCTATGATGGAAAGTATGTTGCGATGTGTTAGCATCACGCCTTTGGGAGTTCCCATCGTGCCGGAAGTATAGAGTATCGTTGCGATGTCTTCGTTATTCACCTGCGCCTTTGCAGCTTCCAATGCTTCAGTGTCGCTGTTTTCGTTGCCGAGGTCGATGAGTTCCTGCAACGACCTAATACCTTCTGACGGTCTGATGAGATAAGTCTCTTTGATAGTAGGTATTGTTGCTATAATGTCTGACACCTTATTATATAGGTGTTTATTTGTGATGAACACTATACTTGCTTCTGAATGTTTGAAGATGTGCTCATAGTCGGCATGACTGACGGTAGGGTAGATAGGGATGCATATAGCACCTACCTGCTGGATGGCGAAGTCGATCATATTCCATTCTGGTGAGTTGGTTGCCACTAAAGCGATACGGTCGCCTTTCTTCACGCCAATCTTCAACAATCCATAGCTTATGGAATTTGTTATTTCATAAAATTTCTGTCCGCTATATTTGACCCACTGTCCGTTGACTTTGCCAGCGAAGAGGTTGTCTTTATAGCCATATTTCTCGATAAAGCGAGGAACGAGGTCGAACAGACGTGCTGGGACGTCTGGTCTTCCTTGTATTCCTAATTTCTGAGATTTATTCATTACTTGTTGTTTTTAATCCAGTTGAATGCATTTACGAAAGCTTCTATCCAAGGAGCTACTTCGTCGTTGTTTCTGTTTTCAGGATAATAAGGCCATTGCCATGGCAAGAAGGCTCTCTCGATGTGAGGCATCATGGCGAGGTGGCGTCCGTTGTTGGAGCATATAGCTGCTACGTTCCAGTCGCTGCCGTTAGGGTTGCCAGGATACTTGTCGAAACTGTAACTCATAGCGATGTTGTATTTATCCTTATAATATGGGAAGTTGAACTTGCCTTCGCCGTGGGCGATCCATACGCCGAGACGACGTCCTTGTAACGACGACAACATGATGCTGTTGGTGTGGTTGATGTCGACATTGACGAAGTTGGATTCAAACTTATGTGAGTCGTTGTGTAACATCACAGGATGTTCTTCGTGGTCTGGATATACGAGTTTTAATGTTGTCATGAGCTGACATCCGTTACATACGCCTAAGCTGAGGGTGTCTTTACGTGCGTAGAAGTTCTCGATGGCGGTGCGGGCCTTAGGGTTGTAGAGAAGAGCGCCAGCCCATCCTTTAGCTGAGCCTAATACGTCGGAGTTGGAGAAACCGCCTACGAAGACAATCATATTGACGTCGCTGAGGTCTTCTCTGCCGCTTGTCAGGTCGGTGGTGTGTATGTCTTTAACATCGAAACCTGCGAGGTATAAGGCGTAAGCCATCTCACGGTCGCCGTTGACACCTTTCTCTCTGATGATAGCAGCCTTGATTCCAGAAGGCTCTCTTCTGTGCATATCGATGCCTAAGTCAGCAGCCTTGCCTGTGAAAGTCGAACTGAAGTCGTAGCGTAAGTCTTGTTTCTTATAGTTTTCAAAACGTTCTGTTGCCTTGGCTTCGCCGCTTTGTCTCTTGTCTAAAAGATATGAACTCTTGTACCATACGTCACGTAATGCGTCGATGTCTAAGTTGTATGATTCATTATCTTTCTTAAGAGTGATTTCGCGTTTGTCTTGAGTCTTACCTATGACTACGAAATCGATATTGTTGTTGCTGAGGATTTCCTTAGCTTTATTGTCTTTGATTTGTAAGACGACAGCTGGTTGTTCGCTGAACGCCACTGAGATGAGGTCGTTGTTCTTGAATTGTGACAAGTCGATGTTGAGGCCGCCTTCGCAGTTGGAGAATGTCATTTCCAACAATGTTGTTATCAAACCGCCGGCAGAGACGTCGTGACCTGCGATGACGAGACCTTGCTCGATGAGACTTTGTAATGTATTGAAACAATTCTTGAAATATTCTGCGTCTTTTACATCAGGGACGTTGTTGCCGATCTTATCTAACACCTGTGCCAAGCAGCTGCCTCCGAGTTGGAAGTCGTCTTTTGAGAAGTTGACATAGATGAGTTCTGACTCGCTGTCATGAGCAACGACAGGTTTCACAGCTTGACGGACGTTAGACACTTCGCCTACTGCTGTCACTATCACTGTTCCAGGAGCCATCACTTTTTCTCCGTTAGGATATTTCTGTGTCATCGACAAGGAGTCTTTACCTGTTGGGACGTTGATGCCTAATGCGATGCAGAAGTCGCTGAGAGCTTTGACGGCTTTGTAGAGACGTGTGTTCTCACCTTCGTTCTTAGCAGGCCACATCCAGTTGGCACTTAATGAAACGCCTTTGAGGTTTTCTTCAATAGGAGCCCATACGATGTTTGTCAACGACTCTGCTACTGCCAAACGAGAGCCTTTTGCTGGGTCGGCGAGTGCTGTGACAGGTGAATGACCTAGAGCTGTACCAATACCTTTGATGCCTTGATAATCCAAAGCGCTAATGCCTAAGTTGTTGAGAGGAAGCTGTATTGCACCTGCGCATTGTTGTAATGCCACGCGTCCGGTAACAGAACGGTCAACTTTGTTTGTCAACCAGTCTTTACAAGCGACAGCTTCGAGTTGAAGCACTTGTTCGAGATAATGGTTGAATTGTTCTTTCTTATATTCTATATCGTTGAAATGATAAGGTTTGTCGGTGTCGTAAAGCACTGTTTTAGGAGTGCTGCCGAAGAAGTCGGAGAGAGTGAGGTCGATGGCATTGCTGCCGTTTTCTCTGATGAAACGCAGACGCTCGTCCTTGGTGGCTTCACCTACTTGATAGTAAGGAGCGCGTTCTCTGAGAGCAGTCTGTTTTATTATTTCTGTATCTTCTTTCTTGACCAAGAGTCCCATTCTCTCTTGTGACTCGTTGCCAATTATTTCTTTGTCTGATAATGTAGGGTCGCCTACAGGAAGTTTACCTACGTTGATGACGCCGCCACTCTTGTCGATGAGTTCTGAGAGGCAGTTGAGGTGACCGCCGGCGCCGTGGTCGTGGATAGAACGTATTGGGTTTTCGCCGCATTCTGTCATGGCGCGTACTACGTTAGCGACGCGTTTTTGCATCTCTGGGTTGGCACGTTGAACAGCGTTAAGCTCGATGGCGTTGCTGTATTGTCCTGTGTCGACACTCGATACTGCGCCACCACCCATACCGATGCGGTAATTGTCGCCGCCTAATACTATGATAAGGTCGCCTGGTTCCGGGTCTTCTTTGATGCTGTCGTCTTTTCTTGCAAAACCGATACCGCCAGCGAGCATGATGACTTTGTCGTAACCAAACTCTTTTCCTTCTTCCTGATGTTCGAAGGTGAGGAGACTGCCGTTGATGAGAGGCTGACCGAATTTGTTACCGAAGTCGGATGCTCCGTTAGAAGCCTTGATGAGGATGTCGGCAGGAGTCTGGTATAACCATTGGCGTTCTTTGAAACCTTCTTCCCATTCGCGTTTGCCTTCGGTGCGAGGATATGATGTCATATAGACAGCTGTTCCAGCCAAAGGGATACTGCCTTTACCGCCGGCGAGACGGTCTCTGATTTCGCCGCCGCTACCTGTAGCTGCACCGTTGAAAGGCTCGACGGTAGTAGGGAAGTTGTGAGTCTCGGCCTTCAATGAGATGACAGTGTCGATGTCTTTCACCTGGAAATAATCGGCTTGATGCTGCGTCTTAGGAGCGAATTGTTCTACCTTAGGACCTAAGATGAAAGCAACGTTGTCTTTATATGCTGATACTAATCTGTTAGGATTTTCTTTTGAAGTCTTCTTGATAAGAGCGAAGAGAGCGTCTGGCATTTCTTTACCGTCGATGATGAAAGTGCCGCCGAAGATCTTATGACGGCAGTGTTCCGAATTGACTTGAGCGAAACCGTACACTTCGCTGTCGGTGAGAGGACGACCTATCTTTTCGCTGATACCTTTGAGATATGAAATTTCTTCTTCGCTTAATGCAAGACCTTCTTGGATATTGTAAGACTCGATGTCGTCGATGTTTTTTATAGGTTCTGGCTTGCGGTCGACGGAGAAGATGTGTTGGTCTAAGTTATGATATTTGACCTGAAGCATAGGGTCGAAGTTGTTGTTGTCGGCTTCGACGCGGATGAACTCTTCGATGCGGCTTATTCCGCTGATACCCATGTTTTGTGTTATTTCAACGGCGTTGGTGCTCCAAGGAGTGATCATTTCCTTGCGAGGTCCGAAGAAATAACCTTCAACTTTTGGAGTTAACAATTGTTTCGATTCGCCAAACAACCAAGACAATCTGGCTATGATTTCAGGATTAGAGATTAAACGTTCTTGACTTTCTATCGCAATGATATTGCGCTGTTTGTTTTCAAAAAATACTATCATAGTACGTATTAATAAGTGTGCACATTATATTCTGTATCGACTGCAATATTGCGGCAGTCTTACAATTTCGCAAAGGTAATAAAAATATGCTTTATAATATAAGGTGTAGAGAAAAAAACTTTTGATTATAGAACGAAGACTTTTTTTTAGAAACTGAAAATACGAGAAACTGAAAATATGAGAAATTAATTTTCTTTCTTATGTTTTTTGTATCGAAAAAAATAGTACTTTTGCAGTCCGAAAAAATAGGAATTAATTTCAACTTAAATTTAAAGAATGTACGCAATTGTAGAAATCGCAGGGCAACAATTCAAAGTAAGCAAAGGTGATCAAATCTATTGCAATCGTTTGAATGGTGAAGTCGAAGGCACAATCACTTTCGACAAGGTGTTGTTGATCGAAAATGAAGGCAGCACAAGGGTAGGCACCCCCGTCCTCGAAGGTGCTAAAGTTGATGCTAAGATTGTTGAGCATCTCAGAGGTGACAAAGTTCTTGTTTTCAAAAAGAAAAGAAGAAAAGGTTATCAAACATTAAATGGTCATCGTCAAGATTTGACAAAGATCAGCATTGAAAATATCACTGAATAACAAACCCAAAAATTAATTAATTATGGCACATAAAAAAGGTGTTGGTAGTTCATCAAACGGTCGTGAATCCCAAAGTAAACGTTTGGGCGTGAAAGTTTTCGGTGGTCAAGCTGTTATCGCTGGTAACATTATCGTCCGTCAACGTGGTACAAAACACAATCCAGGTGAAAACGTAGGTTGCGGTAAAGACCATACTCTTTTCGCACTCACAGACGGTATCGTAGAATTCCGTAAAAGAAGAGACAATCGTTCTTACGTTTCAGTTATCCCAGTAGAAGCTGAAATAACAGAATAATCGTTACACATAAAACGAAATAAAAAATCCCGAACTTCAATTGAAATTCGGGATTTTTTTTATCTTTGCATTAAAATATATTTTACCATGTTAGTAGTTTCTTACATAAGAGAACATAAAGAAGAAGTTATCAAACGCTTGAGTATTAAGAATTTTACTCGCTTTGAATTATTGGACGAAGTCCTGCAGTTAGATGATGAACGTCGTGCCGTACAACAAGAAAACGACGAGGCTCTCGCCGAAGCTAATTCACTCGCTAAGAAAATTGGCGAGCTTTATAAACAAGGCAAAGCCGACGAAGCTAACGAACTGAAGAAAAGAAATACCGAACTTAAAGAGAAAACCAAAGTCCTGGCTGAGCGCGCTGAAGAGATAAAGACTCAACTGCAAAACAAACTCGTTGAGATTCCTAACACTCCAAACCTTGAAGTGCCTTGCGGAAAGACAGCCGCCGACAACCTCGTCGTCAGCCAAGAAGGGGAGATGCCTCAGCTTCATAAAGACGCTGTGCCTCACTGGGATCTCTTAAACAAATATCAACTCGCCGACTTCGAACTCGGCAACAAAGTGACAGGCGCAGGTTTCCCATTCTATAAAGGCGCTGGCGCAAGATTACAACGCGCTCTCATCAATTTCTTCCTCGATGAAGCCATAGCCGCAGGTTATTACGAAATCCAACCTCCTGTCTTAGTCAACGAAGCATCAGCTTACGCAACAGGTCAACTTCCTGATAAAGAAGCCCAAATGTATGCTGTGCCATTGGATGGTATGTATCTCATCCCAACAGCAGAGGTGCCTGTGACAAATATCTTCCGCGATAAAATAGTTCAAGAAAATCAACTTCCTTTGAAGAACGTGGCTTACTCAAACTGCTTCCGTCGTGAGGCAGGTTCATGGGGCAAGACAGTGCGCGGTCTCAACAGATTGCATCAATTCGATAAGGTTGAAATCGTGGAGATTGCTCATCCAGACACTTCTTACGAAAGACTGGAAGCTATGAAAGAACACGTCGCTAACTTGTTGAGAAAACTCGAGCTTCCTTTCAGAGTGTTGCGTCTCTGCGGTGGCGACATGAGTTTTACATCAGCAATGACATACGACTACGAAGTATGGTCAGCAGCTCAAGAGTTGTGGCTCGAAGTAAGTTCTGTCTCTAACTTCGAGACATTCCAGGCTAATAGAATGAAACTCAGATTTAAAGATAAAGATGGCAACATCCGCCTCGTTCATACCCTCAACGGCAGTGCCCTCGCATTGCCACGTATAGTAGCAGCTTTGTTGGAAAATAACCAGTGCGAAGAAGGAATAAGAGTTCCTAAGGCACTACAAAAATATACAGGCTTTGAAATTATTAAGTAAATTAAGCATATTATTAATATTGTTCTCATTGATGGCTTGTAAAGAAACCGAGCCATCAATGAGGCGTATTAATGAGATGACAAAACAACTCGAGAGAATCGAGAAAAAACAAGTGAAAGCAGAAAAAGCTTTCAACGAGCTCGTCGAACAATGTATGCATTTTGACGAGTTCTTGAGAAACGAGAATACCCCAAAACCAGAGATGCAACTTGTTCGTGCCTATCTTCAACAATATGAGGATGAGCGTGATAACATAACTGAAAACATAAAATACTCTACTTCACAGATCAGCGACCTTAAAGATGATATAAAAGCTGGTCTTTATGACGAGACGCAGCGTGAAGAATATCTCAGCTCAGAAGAAAAAGCTGTCAATACTATTGAAGCGCAGCTCGATTATTTCATAGACCGCTTCCAGAAACAGAGTGATTTTATTAAGGAAGCTGAAAAACAATAAGATGCGATGAAAAAAAACTTGAAATTGTTTTTCATTGTCATTGCACTGATGTCGTTTTCGATTTCATTGTTGCCAGCGCAACAACCTGTCCTTCCTAAACGAGCAACGAATAAAAATCAGTCAGCACAATCGCAACGTCAGGTGGATGAACAACTCGCTCGTTCATTCTATAATAATAAGGAATATGACAAGGCGGCTGAGTTATATCAACAGTTGTATATCAATTACAGATACTATTATCATTTCTCTCAATATGTTGAATGTCTGTTGTTTTTGGAACGATATGACGATGCCGAGAAAGAACTTAGGTCTTTTATCAAAAATGATAACTCTACCAATAAATGGAAGGCGCAGGTGAATCTGGCGTATGTTTATCAAAAAAATAACTCTGCTGATAAAGTTGAGAAATATTTAAAGAAACTCATTAACGGATTGCCAGAGGATAAGAATGTGTATTTGCAGGTCGCTAATATGCTGCGTTCCAAAGACTTTGATGAATATGCAATAATGCTTTATGATAAAGGAGCTAATATTCCTTCAATTGATTATAAGTTTTTTATGGAGAAGGCATTGGCATATCAGTCGATGCTTAACTTTGAGAAAGCTACTGAGAATTACCTACTTCAGCTTGAAACAGATCCTGATGATTATGAATTGGTCAAGTCGCGACTTTCATTCATGTTGAGATATGATATTGACGGTTCTATTGTCGATGATATGCGTATGGCTCTTTTGAAAAAAACTCAGGAAAGACCTGACGACATCTTGTTTTCAGAATTATTGGTGTGGTTTGCACTTCAGATGAAGGATTATGAAATTGCTCTCAATCAGGAGATTGCCTTAGATAGAAGATTTGACGACAGAGAATATGACATTATTTATCTCGCGAGAATAGCACGCGATAACGAACAATACGACATCGCACTCGCAGCTTACGATTATATCATCAAGAAGTCTAGGGAAGGTGCTTTCTATCCTGAGGCTGTGGTGGGAAAGACAGAGGTGGAATATATCAAGTCATCTGATGATGACGATAAGGTTTTTTATGCATCTTTCGAGCAACGTATTATGAATGAATGCAATGAACTTGGAATATCAGACAAGACAATACCTTTATTGGTGATACGCGCTGAGATTTTGGCTTTCAAACTCAATGAGATAGAAACTGCTATAGAATTATTGAATGAGAATTTGGATATAAATATCAATAGATATAACAAGTCGAAACTGAAGATGTTGCTTGCCGACATTTATCTTTATAAGGACGAAGTCTGGGAAGCTACCTTATTATATAGTCAGGTTGACAAGTCGATGAAGGAGGAGCCGATAGGACATGAGGCGCGTTTTAAGAATGCGCAACTACGTTATTTTATTGGTGAGTTCGACTGGTCGTTGGCTGTCTTGAATATTTTAAAATCAGCGACCTCGAAGCTTATTGCCAACGATGCTATGTCGTTGTCGCTGCTGATTTCTGATAATTTAGAGTACGACACTATTGCATTGCAGCGTCTTGCCAAAGCAGATTTTTATATGTACCAGAAAAAATATGAACTGGCAGAGAAAATGCTCGATTCGATAAATATCTATAATCCTAATGAGGTAAGTATGCCTTATCTCCTGATTCGCAAGGCGCAGATTGCATTAGACAGAGACGATTATCAACTTGCTGACAGTCTGTATAAAAGAGTATATCAAGGATATTCTGATAGTTATATCGCCGATAAGGCATTGCTGGAAAATGCAATATTATTGGAGAAATATTTAAATAATAATGAAGCAGCGATGGAGTGTTACGCGAAACTCATCGATGAATATACAGCAAGCGTTTATGTGGCACAGGCACGTAATGCTTATCGCAGACTGAGGGAGAATTGAAAGGTGAAAATTGAAAGGTGAAAATTGAAAATAAATATGGAGCAGAATCAATCATATAATAATTTGGTGAGACCTAAGAAGTCTTTGGGTCAGCATTTTTTAACAGATTTGAACATTGCACGAAAGATTGTCGATGCTATGTCGGATGACGTTAATGTTATTGTAGAAGTCGGTGCTGGAATGGGAGTTTTGACTCAATATATAATTGAGGATAATTTAGAGAAACTGCGTGTGGTCGAGATTGACACGGAGTCTGTAGAATATCTTAAGAATGCATATCCTCAGTTGGACGACCATCTTATTCATGGCGATTTTTTAAAAACAGATTTGAGTAAATTTGCTTCAGAGAAGATTGGCGTGATAGGTAATTTCCCATATAACATCAGCAGTCAGATTTTCTTTCAGGTTTTGAAATATAGAAACCAAGTTGATGAAGTCGTAGGTATGATTCAGAAAGAAGTCGCTGAGCGTATTGCTGCAGGACCAGGAAGTAAGACCTACGGAATATTGAGCGTTTTGTTACAAGCTTGGTATGATATAGAATATCTTTTCACAGTTCACGAAAATGTCTTCAATCCACCACCAAAAGTGAAGTCGGCGGTGATAAAGATGCGTCGTAATAATGTAACTCAGTTAGACTGTGATGAGAAGACTTTCGTGATGGTCGTGAAGCAGGCTTTCAACCAGAGAAGAAAAACGATGCGAAATTCATTGAGAAGTATGATACCTCAGGAGATAATCCAAGACGAGATTTTCAACAAACGACCAGAACAGCTTTCGGTGGCGGAATTTGTCGAGTTGACGAAGATGCTGGAGAAGTGAGATTACATGTCGGTAATGGTTTTTTAAGACGTTGCTTCCGAAACGGATGTTCCCGAAATAGCAGTTTCGCTAATGCAAATTTTTCAAGTATCAATATGATATTTTTACATCAAATATACAAACTTGATTTATAATGCAGTCTCGAACAAGTCTCCAATGTAAGTTCTTTCGCCTCCGATTTTCTTCGATTTTAAATTGGAGATATTAACAACAGCTCCGTATTTCATAAAATGATTGGAAAATTTATCAATATTATTCCCCCAATAAATAAAGCAGCAAGCCATAGGAGCTCCTTTGTGTTCTTCGGAACCGTTTATTAAAAATTTCAATCTTGTATCATAAAGAAAACAAATAGCAGAAGCTTTCCCGAAAACAGATTGCTTCCAGTGTCCTGTATTAGTTGCAACTGGAACTAAAGCAATCACTTCCGAATTATAATTTTTATTGGCAAGAAAACATTTCGCAAGCCAGTTCTTGATAGTAGTACCTCTTTTTCTATCAGAACCATAAGGAGGATTAACATATATTTTGGGGAAATCCCATTCTTCTTTCAATCCATCTTTTTCAGGTAATTTGTACTCAATTTTTGCATCAACGATGGAATTATCATTAGAACATGGGTCTAAATCAATTTCTCCTTCAAAGAAACTTTTAACAGCTGCAACATATCTGGCAGGGGTACACCATTCGTGACTTAATGTGTTAACTCTTCTTCCAGCACTCATAATTAACAGGATTTTTTAATTAAAGAAATAAGGTCATTTTTAAGATTCTCGATAGTTTTGTTATTAGGAGATATGATGTTAAACCAATTACATATTTCTTGAATGTTTAAATGAAAGTATTCTGTTAAGGCAATGTGAGCATCGAGATTCATTCTCACTTTTGTAAATACATTACATTTTTTGCCTTCTTTGTATGATTCATAAAAGGCTTTTTGTATTGGTATATATTTTTCATCAGGATTGAGCAATAAATCCGAAATAAATTGTGCCAAACCAGAGTCAGATAGGAATAATAGCCAATCATAGGACTGTGCAAGAACTTTAAGTTCTTTATTAGGATTGTCAGACGTAAACCAATTTCCATGGTTGCTGACAACACCAACAGAAAGAATGAAGTTCTCGGGAATCTTATCCCTTTGATATACAATATCATTAAGGAGTTCGAAATATGGTTTTATGGTTGGTTTGCCGTTTTCGTATATCAAACCTAACATCTCTCCTCGTTCTCCTCGAATTTTTTGCAGGGAAGATGTTGTTATTGCAGTATAAGCTCCTTGTTTTGCTTTTTCAATAGTTTGAGGACCTTTTTTGGCACCTTCTTCAACTCCAACTCTTTTACATTCAAACATAGCAAATGGCTGTTTTAGAAGGTGAACGATCTTAATATTATTTTCTTTTAAGCTATCGTTATTAAGAAACGCTAATACAATTTGACTGTTGTTTTCTGCAACGACGCATGCGTTTTTGATAATTGTACGTTCTTCAATAAGATAGTTACTTTTAGTTTTATAATCTTCTCCTAAATCTAACTTTTTTGCAATTTTTTTTACAGAAATTTTGTCTTCGTACTCAACATAAACGTTTTTTTCAGAGATAATAGGATGCATGGAAAACTCAACATTGTGTGTAATTTCTGAATTACCATATTCCTCTATACCTCGTTCAATGGCAATGCTTTTAGAAAAATTCCATTCGTTTAGAAGATAGTATGTTATAATTTCTATCAAGGTTCCCAATGCTCTTCCTGCAGCTTTTTTGGCATCTTTTGTATGCGTGAAAACTGTCTCACTTAAAACTTTCTGTAAAGTATCAATAGACTGATATGACATATTTCAAATGTTTTATCTAATTTTTGCGAAGATACGATTTTTTTTACAAAATAAGTTTAGTGGTGGAAAAAGAATTATGGTTTTAGTCTTGAATTATTACCCTTAATTCGTTATCTCGCATTCAATGAGACATCTTCCATTTTCTCGATAGACTTGTTAGCGGTGAAGAACGCTGCCACGCTTCCTATAATTGTTATTGTTATGAAAACGAGCGCGACATCCGCTATCTCAAGTGCTACAGGATATGCCTCTATAATATAATTACCTTCTCCATTGCCAAGTCGTATGATGCCAAAATGCTGCTGTATCAAAACCGCTGCTATTCCTAACAACAATCCCAATATTCCACCGACGACGGAGATGAGAAGTCCTTCGTTGATGAATATCTTCTTCACTAAATTAGTGTCGGCACCCATAGCTTTGAGCAGACTGATGTCTTTTCTCTTGTCGATTATCAGCATGCTAAGAGTTCCTATCACGTTGAAAGTCGCCATTATCAAGATGAACGTAAGTATGAGATAAACAGCGAGTTTCTCTGATCGCATCATCTTGTATAACGTCTCTTGTTGTTCATACTGGTCGTGGATTTTGAAGTCATCGCCAAGAATATTTTTAATTTCTTTCTTAATTTTCTTTAACAGTCTGTTGTCTGTTGTCCGTTGTCCGTTGTCGTTTACAAACACCTCCACGTCTGTGGCGAGCCCTTGGTAACCCATTAGTTCAGAGAGCCATTCTACTGGGGCGAGCACGAGGCGTTCATCTATTTCCTGCTGAGTGGTGAAAACTTTTGTGACTAGAAGTTTAGAACTGCTGAAACTATTTTCGAGGCTGAAAGATGATGCATTGCCGCGTTTCGGAACATAGACCTGAATGGAAGAATAAGGCTGATAAACATTGATTCCTAAATAATAAGCCATGCCAGCGCCAGGGATTCCAAAGTTGACATTATCGCTGCTGACAGTAAACGTAGAGTCGTTTAAAATGGTTCCTCTAACACGAGAAATCTTGTTGTAGTCGTTGGGAACTCCTTTGACTTGGCCAATCTGTTGTTTGTTGGAATTCTTAAAAAGGACATCTTCCGTTATCGTTGGAAAGACAAACTCCACGCCCTTGATGTCGCTGATTTTTTCTATGGGGAAATCTTCAAGTTTTATAGTCTTGCCTTTTACAGCGCTGATATTCAAGTCGGGCGACATCTGATGAATCATGTCGGAGATGACTACGTTGAAACCGTTGAACACCGACAAAACGAAGATCATCGCAAAAGTCGCCACACAAACACTTATTATCGAAATCCATGTTACGATGTTGATAAGGTTGTGGCTTTTTTTCGCGAGTAGATAACGTTGCGCTATAAATGCCGGAAGTTTCAATTAACAATTAAAAGTTTATAATTAACAATTGACAAAGGTCTAAAGTCAAAAGTCTAAAGTTTTGTCATCATATCATTAGCCTTTAGTCTTTAGCCTTTAGTCTTTCAACAAATGGTCGATGTTCTCTATATAATCCAAGGAGTCGTCTTCAAAGAATTGGAGTTCTGGGATTATTCTGAGTTGGTGTCTAACTCTGTCGCCCAACATCTTACGTAATCCATATTTCATTCCGTTGACTTCCTCAACGACTTTTTTCTTTTCTTCTTGTTTAGGTCCGAAGATGCTGAGATATACGCGTGCGTACGACATGTCGGTTGTAACGTTGACTTTTGTAACAGAAATCATCACGTTACCTCTAGGTTTTATTTCTCTTTGAAAAATTTCGCTCAACTCTTTCATGAGGAGCTTCGATATCTTTTGTTGTCTCTTTGTTTCCATGATGCAAAAGTAATAATTTTTTGTTTAAGGTTTAAAGTTTAAAGCTTAATGTATTACAATCTTTAACTTTCAATTTTCAGTTTTCAATTCTTCATTCCTTGTTTTTCGTGTCCATAATTATCGTCACTGGTCCGTCGTTGATGAGGGCGACATCCATCATGGCGCCAAACTGTCCGCATTGCACTGATCGTCCCGAGATGATGGCGAGTTGTTTTAAGAATGTCTCGTATAATGGAATCGCTTTCTCTGGTCGCGCTGCTTTGATGAAACTCGGGCGGTTGCCTTTCTTAGTCATGGCATGAAGTGTGAACTGGCTCACGACTAAAAACGCTCCTTCAATCTGGTTGATGTCGAGATTCATGGCGTCGTTTTCGTCGGAGAAGATGCGAAGTTTTGTCAGTTTGTTGCAAAGCCATTCTACGTCTTCTTCGGTGTCGGCATCTTCGATGCCTAACAAAACCAACATCCCTTTTCCTATCTTCGAAATGACTTCTCCAGCAACGCTCACCGAAGCCTCTGAAACTCTTTGTATAACTATTCTCATATTACAAAAACATTGAACAACAAAAATAATATTTATTCTCTGTTTTTTTAAATTATATTCCCAACTTTTTTTTAATATTATTACCCATCTTTTGTGGTTTGCGCTTAGGTTTTTTATTATAATCCTATTAATAATTTTATTATCTTTGCCAAATTATGTAAGATGGCATTGTGTCGTCTTATTCATTGAAAATTGACAGTATTATGCAATTATTTTACAGAAAGTATGGTGATCCCAAGAATAAACCTATAGTGGTGATTTTTGGTTTGTTGGGTGTTTCGGAGAACTGGGATTTTTTTGGAAAGCACTTTTCAGAACTCGGATATTATGTTTTGGTTCCTGACGTAAGAAATCACGGACAATCGCCACATTCCGATGTCTTTAACTACGACGTTTTAGCAGCCGATATAAAACAGATGATTGACGAAGAGAACATAACCAAATGTTATCTCTTAGGTCACAGCATGGGTGGAAAGATAGCGATGCGTTTAGCGTTCGACTATCCCGATATGGTAGAAAAATTGGAAGTTCTAGATATCAGTCCGCGTGCATTCGATCACCCGATGGAACATGTGGGATTCATAGCTGCAATGTCGAAGATCGACCTTAAGAAAGCTCAGCATCGCACCGATGTGGAAGCGGAACTTGCAAAGGAAAATTATGAGAGACGTCTTCTTCTCTTCCTGATGAAAAACTTGTCGTATAGTCATGAGAATGGCTACAGATGGAAACCATATCTCGACGGAATAGCGAGAAATATCGCTGAGATAGGTAAAGGCTTCGATCAGAAATATCATTACGACGGACCTACATTGTTTGTCAGAGGCGGTCAGTCGGATTATATTTTAGAGAAAGACTACGAATATATAAAACATCATTTCCCAAATTATCAAATGGTTACCTTGGAAGAGTCGGGTCACTGGATTCACGTAGACGACCCAGAAGGTTTCAATAAGGCAACAGAAGAATTTTTTTGTGACAAATAATTAGTTTTACATAGATATGATACCATCAAAATTAAAAGTTGTTGAGGTCTTAAAGGAAGTTATTTATTTTCCTAAAGGCGACAATATCATCAATTTAAAAATGGTTGACGATATTCAGTTAGAAGAAAACCTGATTCGTTTTCGTCTTTTATTTGAGAAGTTAGAGGATGAGAAAAACCAAATTCTCATCGACACCGCAACACAATTGTTAAAAGGTGAATTTGGCGACATCGAAGTAGATATTATCGCTGCTTCTCAAGAAAATTCCTTGTCAAAAGTAAAACATATTATTGCTGTAGCATCAGGTAAAGGTGGCGTTGGTAAATCGACGGTGGCAGTGAACCTCGCTATAGGTCTCGCTCTTCAAGGAATGAGAGTGGGCTTGCTCGATGCCGATATCTACGGCCCATCAATTCCTGTTATGTTCGGTAATGAGGAGACACGACCTCTCGCTTACGAAAACGAAGGCAAGTCTTATATGATTCCTATCGAGAAATACGGCGTGAAGATGTTGTCAATCGGACATCTCGTCGATAAAGACATGCCTTTGATATGGCGTGGCCCTATGGCGTCGAACGCATTGAGTCAGCTTCTGTTAGATACCGACTGGGGCGAACTAGACTATATGGTTATAGATATGCCTCCTGGAACAGGCGACATACAACTCTGCCTCGCACAGAATTTCAAACTCTCCGGTTCAATCATCGTGACAACACCTCAGAAAGTGGCTTTCGCCGACGTACGTCGCGCTGCTAATATGTTCCGCCATGAAGGTGTTAACGTGCCAATCTTAGGTCTCGTGGAGAATATGGCTTATTTTACACCATCTGATATGCCAGAAAAGAAATATTATATTTTCGGAAAGAATACAGGCAAAGCTTTTGCAGAAGAATTAGACCTTCCTTTGCTCGCCCAGATTCCTATCGATGAAAATGTCTCTGAAGCAAACGACAGCGGAACTCCATTCTCACACAATAAGTTCTCTCCTGTAACAGCAGCCTTCAGAAGTCTTGCAAATAAGGTAATAGAAATGCTCTAATGCTATGGAAAAACAAGAATTGATAAAGAAGATAAACAACATACTCGTTCAGATAAGACCTTATCTCGCAGCCGATGGCGGTGACGTGGAATTCGTTGATCTTACAGATGATATGGTTGTATTAGTGAAGCTGACAGGCGCTTGCGGCAACTGTCCTCATAGCTCCAAGACTTTGAAAAACGGTATTGAGAAAACCATCAAGAGTATTCTTCCAGAGATACAGTCGGTGGAAAACGTGAAATAATTAACAATTAACAATTAACAATGTACAATTTACAATTATGATTTAATTTCTTGTAAAGACATACGTCCGTATGTCTAAACGAGGAATATTGTACACTATTAATATGTTTCTTTCCTACATTAAATATAGATTAAAGGCGCAAGGAAATTTCAGGTTACATTCTCCTTTCGTCTTTAATTTTTATGAAGAAGTATTGGATAAGATGACCTATGAAAACTGGAGAGATGAGTTGAACAATAAATTGAATTCTTTTTTGTTATCAAAGAAAGATGTTTTTCTTGAAGATGATGAATGTATTATAAAATATGATATTCATCGTTCAAAAAGAAATGAAAGAGAATGGAACGAGATGGTAAATGACAATGAGATAACATTAAGTATCGACTGCTATCGTTTCGGGCTTCTTTTTAAGATGAAAAGAAAAGAAAAACAACATTTTATATTAAAATTTTTTTGAATTAAGATTGTCGAGCTTTAATAAACTTAAAACTCTCAACTTTAAACTTTGAAACTATTGTACACTATAAACTTTAAACTATAAACTAAAATGAAAATATACACAAAAACAGGAGATAAAGGAACCACTTCATTGATAGGAGGAACACGCGTAGGCAAAGATGATATTCGTCTTGAAACATACGGCAGTTTCGATGAGCTGAGCGCATTTGTTGCAGTGTTGAGCGATTCGGAAGGAATAGAACAGCATGAGATAGAAGTCATGGACAGAATACAGAATTGTCTGCTCGTATTGGAATCATGTCTGGCTTTGGAACAGGAAGATGCCAGCGTTTCTAAATATATTCCTCAACTGACAGAAGACGATGTTTTGTTTTTAGAGAGAGAAATTGACGTCATTAATGCAAAATTGGAGCCTTTGAAGAGTCTTGTCATCCCTGGAGGGAATATGTTGTCGTCGAGGTGTCATGTATGCCGGACAGTATGTCGTAGAGCAGAGCGTAACCTTGTGCGAATGGGCAGAGAATATGAGGTTGACGAAAATATCAGACGATTTGTCAACCGTCTTTCCGACTATTTTTTCATCTTGTCTCGACTTTTGATGAAGAGAAGCGGAAAGTGCGAAAAGCCTTGGAAACCAGCGAAATAATTTTTTTGAAAAATAATTGCAAAAAACACTTGATAATTGATATTTAAATAGTATTTTTGCGCCCGAATTTTAAAACCATAAAACACATGTATTGGACATTAGAATTAGCATCAAAGATGGAGGACGCTCCATGGCCAGCAACAAAAGATGAGTTGTTAGAATGGGCAATCAGAGTTGGATTACAGCAAGAAGTTGTAGAAAATCTGACAGAGATAGAGGATGAAGGTGAAATATACGAAAGAATAGAAGATATTTGGCCAGACTATCCAACAAAAGACGATTTCTTCTTCCACGAAGATGAATATTGATGAATTAGGTTATTGATAATAAATAACTTAAATTTAAGGGTGAGGATAACAATGTTATACTTACCCTTATTTTTTATACTTAAAAAGTATCTTTCAGTAACCAATGTTTATACATAAGTTGATTCTAAAGGTCAAAAAATCAAAGGCTATAAATATCCTGGGGATGTTGTTTTAATGCACCCAGATATGATAGAAGCAGAATTCAAATATAGCAACGTTATTTAATAAGAATACCGATTTAATCGGTCTTTCTTGGTATTTCTGATAGATTTGTTTTATTAAACTAAAATTTCACTATCATCATTCATAGAACAGATTTTTCGTTTATTAATGTCAAATATAATTAAAAGTTTAGTGGAAATTTTTTACTACATTTGTAGTGAATAAAATAATTGTGATATGAAAAAATTTAAGTTTACTATTGTATTGTTTTTTGTTAATAGGTCTTACCTATAGTTGTGATGAGAATACATTTAAAACCAACGAGACAACAACTAAAACTAATGAGACAACAACCAAAATTAACGATTTGAAAGAGATGGGTTTTCATGGTAACATAGAAACTATTGTAGAAACAGAATATAAACTTTCTACAAAATTTGGAGAGGAGCAAATAGGTGAAATAAGAGATATTTATATTACCAGATTTAATAATGATGTAATAAACATAGAGAGTTGGACATAAAGGACAATATCCGTACATCTGCATACGAGACTTTATTAAGTCCCTGTATGTCGTAGAGTGTGTATAAGATATAAAAGACATATAGTAAAGATGAAGATAATTGCTACCAGCGACTGGCACATCGGCAACCTTTTCCACGGTAATGACCGACTGCCTGAACACAAACATTTCATGAACTGGCTTTTGGATCAGCTTCAGGTTGAGCAACCTGATGCTTTGCTGATTGCTGGAGACATCTTTGACAACATGAATCCATCGGCTGCCGCACAGTCGGCATACTATGAATTCTTGGCTGATGCCACTGAAAAGTGCAGTGGTATGAACATCATCATCACGGCAGGAAACCATGACTCCGCCTCGCGCCTGGAAGCGCCGCGTCCGATACTTGCAAAACACAACGTGCAGATAAGGGGCAATGTACGCAGGACATGGGTTGATGGTTCATGGATAAACGACTATGACGATCTGATTATCCTGATTGAAAATGCAGAAGGTGAGAAGGCTGTAATCTTGGCGGTTCCATATCTGCGCACAGATGTCATCTGCGGAAGCAACTATTCGAAGGGCGTAAATGAATTTCTGCAGGCTCTGACCTCCAGGGCAAGGGAACTGTATCCGGGATGTACTCTGGTGATGATGGCCCATATGTATGCGAAAGGATCAGAAATAGCTATGAAGGATGCAAGCGAGAAGATTGTCATCGGAGGCCAGGAGGAAGTTAACATGGAAGGATGGGGCGACCATCCTGACTACATGACATGCGGCCACATCCATAAGCGCCAGCATATATGGAACACAGACTGGGCACGCTACACTGGCAGCATCCTGCCGATGTCATTTGCTGAGGTGGACTATAGGCATGGAGTGGACGTGATTACATTCGACGGTGCCGGTGAAAGAACTGTGAATTTTCTGGAGTATGTACCTCAGCACAAATTACGCATCTTGCCAGAGACAGACGAGGAACTTACAGAAGCAAAACTCAAGAAGCTCATAGATAAAAGCCTGAGTAACCGCGGCGCTGACGGCAAGCTGACCGATTCATTCGAATATGTTGTCATCAGGGTGAAGCAGGAGAAGGTAAATAACGACCTGATCAAGGAACTGGAAGCATTGGTGAATTCGAAGGATGCTGTACTTTGCAGAATTCAGAAGATTATCCCTGGTCTGTCTGTCACCACAGTTGTGGGCAACAAGAGTCTTGTCAGCATCGATGACATTCTCGACAGAGACCCGATGGAGACCCTGAACGAGGCATTTGTCATCAAGCACCAGAGCGAAATGAGCGAGCGTCAGAGCAACATGCTCAAGGATATTATCACCAGTATAAGAAAGGAACATAAATAGTAAGATATGAAACTTCTGAAACTTGAAATACTAAACCTTGCATCGCTTGACCGTCCGGAAGGTGAGGTCATAGACTTTGAAAAAGGCGTTTTAAAGGAAAGCACCATATTCAGTATCGTAGGTCCTACCGGCAGCGGAAAGTCAACGATTCTGGACGCCATATGTCTTGCTCTTTATGGCCGCGCCCCTCGTTATCCTAAAAAGAAAGGGGATAAAAAGCAGAATATAGAAATCTATGGTGAAGCTGACAATCAGGAAAAGAATAGACTTGCTCCGACAGATCCACGCAACATCCTGACACACGGCAAAAAGCATGGATACAGCAAACTGACCTTTCTGGCAAACAACGGCACATTATACCGCGCCGAATGGCATGTGGAATTTAAGGTCAAGAAGCACGGAGATGCGATTACTGCGCTGTATGCCGTCGATCCGGCTACCGGAAATGAAACCGTAGCGGAATGGTCTGCATTGCCGCTGATCGTAGGTCTGGAGTATGAGCAGTTCCTGCGCACCGTTCTCATCGCACAGGGGTCATTTGCTAACTTCTTGAATTCCAATGAGCAGGAGAGGTACGAACTGTTGGAAAAACTCATCGGAAACGAAGATATGTACATGAGTATCGTTGAGAATATAAATAAAAAGAAGGCCGAAGCGACTACCAAGTACACCGATCTCTCTGCCAGTACAAAGGCTTATGATAAGGACATAATCGAAAACCAGGAGGAGCTGGAGGAACTGAAAAGCAAGATCAACATGCTTGAGGAGGAATACGAAAATGACAAGAAGGAACTTGCAGCTGTAATAGAGGCACTTGGCTGGTATACGGCCGAGCGGAAGCATGTGGAGAATATAGAAGCTTTCAGAATAGCATTAGATTCCGCAATCAGCAATGTCGAAATGCATAAGGAAAGCGCACGGAAACTCAAGCTTCATGATGTCACCCAGCCGGCGGTAAGTATATATAGTGAACAGATGACTGCCGAAAACAACGTCATAAAACATAATGAAAAGCTGGAGCGGCTGAAGAGCTCCCGTGAAAAGTATATGAATGAACTCAAAACGGCTACTGATTTGGTCAATACATTGAAGGAGGCATACGAAGCAGTTGTCCGGATTCAAGAGGAGCAGAAACCGCACATCAAACAGGCAATAAAGATAAAAGGTGAGCTTAATGAAATCATCAGGTCTCTAAATGAGAAACAGCAGGCTGCAGCTGAGACCGCGAAAGCCTTGGACGATGCCCGTAAAGCTGTGGCGAAGAACGAGGCAGAGATAGCATCGAAAGAGCAGGAGTTTAAGAAAAGTCAGAACGAACTCGAAGACCTCAGAAAGCGTGTGGAGGAAGAATCGAAGAAACTTCAGAATGACTTGCAGGTCGCTGAAGCCAATTTTAAGACTGAAGAACTTAAGATTAAGGATGTTGATCCGGAAATGCTGCAGGCGGAAAAGCGTATGCATGACAGTATGCTCGCTGACATCAATGACGGCATAAGGATATGCACACAGATACAGGAGAAGTCAAATACCCTTAAATCGAATAAGGATGAGTCCGCGAAACTCCAAAAGCGCAATGTAGAGATAGATGTGGAGTTGGGACAACTTATTATCAGACAGCTCACAACAGATATTGACACCCTTAAACAGACCTATACACTGATGACCAGTGAAAACTGGCGTGAGCATCGTCGTATGCTCAAGAACCATGAACCTTGTCCGCTCTGCGGAGCAACAGAGCATCCTTACTCTGCAGATATCGATCTTGAACCGCTGGTAGATGAAATGAGAGCTATTATTTCTCGTAAGCAGGATGAATTACATCAGCAGAACGAGTGCAGCAAGACTCTCAACACCGAAAAAAATCAGAACGAAGGCAAACTTCAGCATCTGTCCAAGAGCATTCAGTCTCTGGAGGAAGAACTGAAGAAACTGGAATTAGAGTGGAATATGCTGACAGAGAATCACCTTGAGTGGAAAATGGACCTTGATGCTCTTCATGAGTCCAAGGCCATCACAGAACATTCTTGCAAAATTGCAGATGATGCCGTTACTGATTACAACAAGACAAAAAAAACAGTGGACGAGTTTCGTGAGAAGAAAGATGACTCCCAAAAAAAGTTGGATAAGTTCAAGGAGTCCTCTGCCAACACTGCTAAGGTTGCTCTGGATAAGGTTACTGAAGCTAATCTTGCTCTCAATGCAGAAGTTGGTAAAAAGGATACGCTTTGCGCACAGATGAATAAATGTGACGAGGCGAATAAGAAAGCTCAAACTGCATTGAAGGAATCCCAAGCTGCAAAGATGGAGAAGGAAAAGGAGTTGAAGGACGAGATTGGCAACAAGGATCCGGAGGAATATGAAAAGAGTCTGGATGAAGCTGTCAAGAGTGCGGCTGAATCGGTTGAAGATAAGTGCAGAGAGGCTGAAGGTATACGTGCTAAGATCAAGGAGAAGGATGGAATGATCAAAGCGACTGAGGATGCACTGGTTGCAGAGAAAGAGAATGTTGCAAAGAAGACTCATGACCTCCAGGATTGGCTTTGTGCATATAACGACGGCAGAGAAGAAGGTGTTCTTCGGGTAGATGACATCATCATGATGCATGACGCCACAGATAACTGGGAGGGCATAAGGGACATGCTTAAGAAACTGGAGTACGATCTTACTTCTAAAAAGACTACTCTTAAAAACGAAGAAGATCAGCACCTCAAGCACCAGGAGAAGAAGCCGGAGAAGTCCAGGGAGGAGCTTGACTCGCAAAAAGCAGCTCTCGAGAGTAAGTCAAATGACGAGCTGGTCAACTCAAAGGCACGTCTGAAGAATCATGAGAATGCAGTGGAGATGGTGGGAAAGCTAGCGGATAAAGTACGTGATGCCAAACAGACTATGATGGATTGGGAGCAGATTACCGATGCTATCGGAACTGACGGAAAGACACTGAGGAAAATCGCACAGTGCTATACCTTGAGGTTCTTGGTAGAGCACGCCAACGACGAGATTCGTAAGTTCGACAGCCGTTATGAAATCATGCAGGTGAAGAACTCGCTTGGTATCAGGATCATCGACCATGACCGTGCTGATAATGTACGAGACACCACGTCGCTCTCCGGAGGTGAGACCTTTATTGTGTCACTCGGACTTGCGCTGGGTCTTTCATCACTTTCGTCCCGCAATGTCTCTTTTGAGAACCTCTTCATTGATGAAGGATTCGGAACGCTGGATTCGGAAGCATTGGATGCTGTAATCGATTCACTTTCTGTTCTTCAGTCATCGCAGGGTAAGAAGGTGGGAGTGATAAGCCACACGAGCAGCATGGATCGTATCACCACCAAGATATGTGTCAAGAAGAATGGAAACTCGGGCAGCAGCTACATCGAAATCACTCCTCAATCATGATGGCGTCGGCTATAAGAACTGCTTTGAATGATGCTGCTAATCCTCATGTGAAGATTTTCCGTTCGTCTTTCGACAACGACAGGTTAGGTGTGGCGATGATGCTTTTGAGATGGAGAGATGCGTTGATTAAGATGGCTAGTTCAAAGTGGATAATTCTGAAAAATAATGTTTTGTAATATTATAAGCTGTTGAAAATCAAAGAGAGCATATGAGTAAAATTCATTTGTATGCTCTTTTTTGCTTTAGATATGAGATTTCTGCAAAATAATGTATTTTTGTAGTAGAGAAACAAGAAGTTATGTCAAGGATAAAAGTCTGTTATTTTAGCCCTACTGGCGGCACCCTGCAAGTGGCGAGGTGTCTTGCAGAATCGATGTCAAGGATTTTATGCGTCGAGGTGGAATATCATTCATATACGTTACCAAAAGAACGTGAAGTGATGCCAGCATTTGATGCGGGTGATATTGTTATTTGGGCGACACCAGTATATGCGGGACGTATCCCAAACAAAACGCTCGATTATGTCCGTAGTGCTTTGAAAGGTAATGGAAATCTATCTGTAGCGCTTGTAACTTTTGGAAATCGTGCTTACGATAATGCATTGGCTGAATTGGTAGGTCTGATGGAAGATGGAGGGATGCAGACTGTCGGCGCTGCTGCTATGGTGACGCGTCATGTATTTAGCGATACTCTCGGAGCATCACGACCAAATAAAGATGACATCTTAGCTCTTGAAACTTTTGCAGCTAAGGTGGCTGAGAAAATACAATCATTTTCTAATGATAAAATTCCTGCTATCGAAGTGCCAGGCGAGTCGCATCCAGATAAATACTATATGCCTCTTAAATCCACGAATGCCCCTGCTAGTTTTCTCAAAGCAAAACCATCATGTGAATCAGAACGTTGTACGCGATGCGGTAAATGCTTAGATGTCTGCCCAATGGGAAGTATCAGCAATGTCGGAGGCGTTCCTGTGTTTGATGGAATCTGCATTAAGTGTCAAGCCTGTCGCTTAAGCTGTCCTGTCAATGCTATCGCTTTCACCGATCTTGATTATCATTCACATATAGCAATGATAGAGCATAATTTTTCCTCTTCGAAGCAACCTGAGTTCTTTGTTGTAGAGGAATAATCTAAGTGAAATCAAGATATTGATGGCTGCACGATTTCAATGATTTTCTCTAACCATTCTTTATCGATATTGTCAAAAGTTGCGAGGTTCTCGCTGTCGATGTCTAAAACGCCAACTACTTGGTTATCTTTGAATATAGGCACGACAATCTCGCTTTTTGATACGCTGCTACAAGCGATATGTCCTGGAAATTCATGAACGTCTTTTACAACAATTGTTCTTCCTTCTTTCCATGAAGTACCACAAACTCCCTTTCCGTAAGCTATTCTCGTACAGGCAACAGGACCTTGGAAGGGGCCTAAAACCAATTCGTTGTCAATGATACGATAAAAGCCGGTCCACCAAAAACCAAAGGTCTCGTGAATGGCAGCCGCAATATTCGACATATTAGCGATTATGTCATACTCCTTATTAATTAATGCTTTGATTTGCTCGAAAAGCAATTTGTATTTTTCTATCTTTTTCATGGTAAAATATTGGTGCAAAAGTAATAAAAATTGTCGTTTTTTACTCTATATTTTCAAAACTATAATTGAGACTTTGTGTCATGAATCATGGAGTAAAATATGCTAACTGCATAAAACAGACCGTTGGCTGCTAGTGGATTTCCTTTAACTTGTTATATGTTCGCATAAAAGTTAAAAATAGTTAAAAACCTTGACAAGAGGATTTTTCCGTTATATCTTTGCAAACGAAATCTTAAAAAATACCAAAATTTATGAAAACAAAAAAACTACTTTTTTTTGTCGTATGTTTAATATTAGGATTAAACATCAAGGCACAAGACGATTATCAATTGGTGACAAGTTTGTCACAGATTCAGAATGGCAGCACAATTATTTTCGCTGCACGTCACGACTCACTCTCTGCAACAAGTTATTACGCGATGGCTAATGTTGCGGCAGGGAAACCACAAGGTACTTTATTTACGACTGTGACATCCAACGAAGGTGTTGTGTTGCCGCCTGAAATTGCCGATAATGAGCAGAATTTCTGTTGGACTGTCGGTATGTCAGGTGATGGTTTTACATTTATCAATCCCGATGGCGATATGATAGGTTATGGTAGCAGTGGTACCGATTTTGTCAAAAATGGGACTAATTCAACTTGGTCTATCTCGGCTTCTACGTCGGGAGATGGGACGTCGGTACCAAACCATAACGCCTTTGTTATCACTAATGTAGGCGCTTCTAACAGAAGTATTGCCTTTAGAAAGTATAACAATGAAACTACATACGAGAAGTTTGCGCCTTATTCTAACTCGTCGTCAAATATGGGCGGAACAATTTATTTCTTCTACATCGACATCTTTGTCAAGTCTTCAGAAGTGATACCTGTTGTTTCCCTGCCTAAGTTCACTCCGGAAGGCGGCGACTATAGCTCGGCGCAGAATGTAAGTGTCACATGTGAGACTGCAGGTGCAACAATTTTTTACACTATAGATGGAACGACGCCTACTGATGAAAGCAGCGTTTATTCTCAACCTATACAAGTGACATCGAATACAACTATCAAGGCTATTGCGAAGAAAGAAGGCATGACGAATAGTGGTGTGGCAAGCGCGACATATAACATCATTGAAGCTGTCACTGTATCATTCTATTCTAATGGTAATTTGGTGGAGACAAAAATAATGGCGAGTGGCGATGACATTGGGGAGTTGCCTGTAGCAGTGGCGCCTGATGGTTTTACTTTCAGCGGCTGGACCGAAAACGAAATTCAAGGTTCTACAATGTCAAGTCCTACCATGATAACTCCAACAATGGAAGTGGATGGTAATATGAATCTCTATGCGGTGTTCTCTGTTAGCAATAGTAACTGTGTCGAATATGAAGTGGAGAATCTTAATCAATCAGATGTTGTTATCATTGCTATATCAAAAGAGGATAAATATTATGCGATGTCTCAGGTTAAAGGTGGCAGCGGTCAGCCTACGGCGTGTGATGTATCAGTTTCAAATGGTAAATTGGTTAGCCCTGTCACCGATGACCTGAAATGGAATATCGCATATAATGGTGGTAATATGACAATATATCCTAATGCTGATGATGAAAATTGGTTGTATTGCACATCAGGAAGTAACAATAATTCTGTAAGAATAGGAACGAATACAGATAATAATATCTTTGAGATGAAGACTATAGTAATTGAAGAAGAAATATATCCTGATTATCTATATAATGTAGCGACGGAAAGATTTGTAGGTGCTTACTATGACGATGATGTCGCTGTTGATTGGCGAGCCTATAAGCTCACAGCATCTGGCGCTTTTCCGGCAAATATAAAAAATCAGACTTATCATTTTTTCAAATATGAGGGCGTAAGTTATTATTGTACCAATGTGGAAATACCGCAAACTCAAACTATTGTGACAAATACCACTTGGGAAAATGTCAGCCTGTCAAATAGAATCATCGTTGAGAAAGGAGCTGTTTTAACATTGACTGGAGCTGTGGCTTGTATTGATGCTGCGAACCTTGTCATAAAAGATGGAGGTCAGTTAGTTCACAGCGCTTCAGGATTGAAAGCCACATTGGAAAAAGAGATTGAAGGTTATGGCTCTACTAACGAAGGATGGTATACGATGAGTTCTCCAATCAAGGGAAATATAGAAATTTCAAGTGTTGATGGTCTGATTCCAACATCAAACAACTATGATTTGTATCGTTATGATGAACCTACGAGTATCTGGCAGAATGTGAAGGATGCAAATAATAATTTCACGACACTTGATATTGGTAGAGGCTATCTTTATGCCAATGAATATGATGTGACATTGTCATTCGCGGGAGTAATTAATAATGAAACAGTGAGCTATGAACTTTTTAAAACAGATGATATTATCTTGTCTGGTTTTAACTTGATAGGCAATCCATATTCGCACAATATATACAAAGGTAAGGGTGCTGCTATTGATGATGAGAATCTGGTGTATGGTTATTATTCTCTGTCTGGTGACGGAGCATGGGGCGCGAAGATTTTTAATGACGAACCTATTGCACCATGTCAGAGTATTCTTGTTAAGACAACCAAGGAAGGAGTGATTGATATTAAGAAGACGAGTGTGAAGCCTTCTCAAAAGTCGGAATTAAGGATACTCTCCGTCACAGTAGAGAACGATGATTACGAGGATATTGCATTTGTAATGTTTGAAGAGACAGTTGGTCTGGAGAAGATAAATCATCGTAATGAGGATGTACCTATGATATATGTCTCTAAGAGCGATGGTAATTATGCTGTGGCATCGGTAGATGAAGAGACTTTGGATATTCCTCTCTCTTTCAGAGCTAAGACAATGGGAGAATATACGATAAAGATAGATGTCGATAAGAATCAATTTGATTATGTCTACCTTGTTGATAATCTCACAGGAGAAGTGACAAATATGCTGTACAAAGATTATAAATTCATGGCTACAACTAACGATAATCCAGAACGTTTTATGATAAAATTATATAACGTTGAATCAGTTGATGAGTCTATGATTACAAATGGTTTTGTTTTTATCAACAATGATGAAATTATGGTCAATAATGTAGAAGGGAAGTCGGTTGTACAAATCTTTGATGTGGTAGGAAGATGCGTGATGATGAAGGAGTTTTATGGTGAGAGAGTTTTTGTTATAAGTTCGGCGAGTTTATTTAGTGGCGGAGTTTATATTGTTAGATTGATAGATGATAATGGTGTAAGAACACAAAAATTGCTAATAGATTGATGCGAAAATAGGTTGGTAATAAGTTAGAGTGAAGAGTCGTGAGTGGAAACTCAAACTCACGGCTCAAACTCGAAACAATAAATAGTTAGGTGATGAAAGAACTTGTGATAATAATGGTGATTATATTAGGGTGTGTTACTGATACTAAATCTCAGTCAGATGGTTTATTTTCATATCATCAAGAATATAGAAATGACAATGACTCAGAATGGGAAGAGCTGATAATGCTGCCCAAAACTCACGGATTGGATTATAACTATCCTGCCAACGAAGCACCTCTGAATTCTGGATTTATAATACTTGTTGGAATGGGAATATGTTATGGACTTTTAAGGAAGAGTAAACCAAGAAAAATCGGGGATAGCGCTGATTAAAAAATACAAAGCTTACTATATATATTAGGTTCTTTGAAATATTATAATTTAAACTGCAATTACATCTTTCATCAATGCAACTTTAAAACAAAAAACATTATCTTTGCGTTTGTCAAAAAATGCAGATATGAATGATAATGTTAAGGATATTTATCTTGCAGGTGGATGCTTCTGGGGAACAGAACATTATTTCAAGATGATAAAAGGTGTCGTTTTTACGGAAGTAGGCTATGCAAATAGTGTTGTGAAAAATCCATCTTATGAGATGGTATGTACGGGTAATACAATGGCTGCTGAAACTGTTCATATAAAATATGATAATACATTGATAAGTTTGAAACGATTACTACAAATGTTTTTTGTTTCTATAGATCCAACAAGCCTCAATAAACAAGGACATGATATAGGTGTTCAATATAGAACAGGTATTTATTATGTTGATAAAGATGATCTTGCTGTAATCAATGAAGAGATTTTTGAACAGCAAAAACAATATGAAGATGAAATCGTGGTTGAGGTAATGCCATTGAAGAATTTCTATTCAGCAGAGGAATATCATCAAGATTATTTAGATAAGAATCCAGATGGTTATTGTCATCTGCCGATTGAGTTGTTTGAATTTGCCAAAAGATTCAACAAGGAATAATGTTCAATGATAAAAAACAATGACCATTATAGAATAGATTCTTTATGGATAATGATTTAAAACTAGATATATTTTCATCAGAGTTTCCGACAGAGGAACTGAATATCTCATTTATTGATGCTGGTATAAAAGCTGGTTTTCCAAGTCCAGCACATGATTATCTTGTTGGCACCATCGACTTGAATAGGGAATTGATACGTCATAGAGAGACGACTTTTTTAGCAAGAGTGTCGGGAAACTCATTGACAGATGCAGGAATATGTGATGGAGATATTATTGTGATAGATAAATCTTTGGAAGCGAAGAATGGTGATTTTGTCGTGGCATTTGTTGATGGGGAGTTTACTCTGAAAGAATTTCGTTTGGATGAAAAGAATAATTGTGCATGGCTGATACCACACAATAAAGATTATGAACCTATAAAGGTTACTGAAGAAAATCAGTTTCTTGTTTGGGGAGTTCTGACATATACAATAAAACATCTAAGAAAATAATGGATTTCTTTGGTCTCGCCGATTGTAACAATTTCTATTGCTCTTGTGAAAGAGTGTTTCGTCCCGACCTGCGCAATAAGCCTGTCGTAGTGCTGAGCAATAACGATGGTTGTATTGTGGCACGTAGCGAAGAGTCGAAGAGATTGGGTATTAAGATGGGAGAACCATATTTTAAAATCAAGGGATTGTTGGAAAATAATGATGTTGCTGTTTTTTCTTCTAACTACATTCTTTATGGTGATATGAGTAGAAGGGTTATGTCGTTACTCTCTTCGTATTTTCCGAAGATAAGTATCTATTCCATTGATGAAGCCTTTATTGATCTTACTGAAATCTCTGATTTAAGTTATCTTAAGGAATTGTCATATAAGGCAGTAAAGTCTATTAATAAAGGAGTGGGTATTCCTGTTTCACTAGGTATCGCTCCAACAAAGACATTGGCAAAGATGGCCTCGGTTTATGCAAAGAAGCATAAAGGATACAATGGTGTTTGTATTATCGATAACGAAGAGAAACGTGAGAAAGCATTGCGACTTTTTCCTATCGGTGATGTCTGGGGTATAGGACGAAAGCACTCAAAGAGATTGGAATATAATGGAATAAAGACTGCTTGGGATTTTACTCAGATGTCGGAAGGATGGGTGAGAAGAGAAATGTCTATCACGGGTTTACGTACATGGAAAGAGTTGCAAGGTGAAAGTTGTATTGCAGATGAAGATATGCCTTATAAGAAGTCGATATGTACAAGTCGTAGTTTTCCTAATCTGGGACTTGATAAGTTGGAGGACTTAGAAGAGGCTGTCGCTAATTTTGCTGCGATGTGCTCTAAAAAACTTCGTGAACAGCATACTGTTTGTCAGACAATATGTGTCTTTGCATACGGAAGTCGTTTTAGAGATGATGTGCCTCATAATTACATTAATGAGATAATCAATCTTGACGTGCCTACTAATGATATGCAGGAAATAGTGTCGTTGGCAGTAAAGGCATTGAAGAGGAACTGGAAGATAGGAACTTATTATTATAAGAAGGCTGGAGTTGTAGTATATAATATTGCCGAAGACAAAGGAGTGCAGGGAAGCCTTTTTGATACTGTCGATAGAGACAAGCAGGCGAGTCTGTCAAAAGTCGTGGATGAAATAAATATGCGCAATGGATTAGATACTGTAAGAGTTGCTGTACAGGGTTATAACAATAATTGGCATATCAAAAACGAATACATCTCGAAACAATATACCACA
Source organism: Bacteroidales bacterium (assembly GCA_045592965.1). GTDB lineage: Bacteria > Bacteroidota > Bacteroidia > Bacteroidales > F082 > Limimorpha. The sequence continues at coordinate 56,201 of JAZNVS010000096.1, forward strand.
AATATAAAGGATATTATTGTTGTTAAGGCATAAATGGTTGTTATCTATTGAGAATTTTGAGTTTCAGGGGGAGGTTTTATTTATACAAGCGTGAGCGTTAGGGATTGGAGCGGCATCCTTTGCGAGCTTTTGCGAGAACGGGATTCGGGGACGGGAGCGGGTTTAGGAAATGGAATTTGGGAGCGGGGAAGGATTAGCGAGCAAAGATATAGCGGAAAGCCCGACGGCGTAGCCGGAACGCCCTGGAAATGGCAACAGACAACGGACAATAGTCGACAGACTTTGCCCACGATAATTATTGGACGTATTGCATACACTTTTTATTCATAATTGAAAATATGCATAATTCATAATACGTAATCAATTGGAAAATTGAGTTATATAGAAAGGACGTGCCACGATTCTAACGCTATGAAAGCAAACAAATTCGTGTAATAGAAAGAATCATGACACGTCGCATTAACAATAATATTGTATATCAAACGATTTTCAGTTGTTTAAGTAAAGCTTCAGGCTCTGGATCATGTCCTCTGAAATTATGGTATAAAGCGGCGGGGTTGATGCTATCGCCTTTGCTCAATAGAATTCGGAAGGAATTTGCAACGTCTTGATTAAAAATACCTTTTTCTTTGAAGAGTGAGAATCCGTCGGCGGCTAAGACTTCTGCCCATTTGTATGAATAATAGCCGGCGCAATATCCACCTGCAAAAATATGAGAGAAGGATGTCGAGATGATGCATTCTGGTATGGAAGGTAATACGTTGGTAGAGGCAAGGGTTTTCTTTTCGAAGGAGAGAGAATCTTCTAAGAAGATGTCTGTAAGACTGTGCCATGCCATATCTAAGATTCCGAATTGCAGTTGACGTATATGATAATATGCTGATAGATAATTCTTTGAGTTTACGATTTTTTCTATCAGTTCAGTTGGGATAGTTTCGGTAGTTTCATAATGTTTCGCAAAGGTGTTCAAGAATTCTGGTTCATAAGCCCAGTTCTCCATTATCTGGGAAGGCAGTTCTACGAAGTCGTGATCAACACTAGTTCCGGTCATGGACTCGTACTTGCCTCTTGTCAAGATGCCGTGTAAGGCATGACCGAATTCGTGAAGCAATGTGGTGAATTCGTCGTGGGTGATAAGAGAAGGAGTATCAGTAGTTGGTTTTGTAAAATTAGTAACAATGCTAATTAATGGTCTCTCTTCTATAGTTTCATAAATTCGCTGAGCTCTGAACTCTGTCATCCATGCGCCACCACGTTTGCTTTCTCTTGGGAAAAAGTCGGCATAGAACAAGGCGAGATGTGAACCGTCATTATCCCTTACGTCATAAACCTTGACATCTTTATGATAGACTGGTATGTTGTGTAACTCGTTGAATGTTATTCCATAGAGTCTGTGTGCTAAGTCGAAGATTGCGTTGATACAGTTCTCTAACTGGAAATAAGGTTTTAGATGTTCATCGCTAATGTCATATTTTTCGATACGTAGTTTCTCGGCGTAATAGTTGAAGTCCCAAGGCATGATTTCTTCATCTATAAAGCCATGAGCTTTTGCATATTTGTTGAGTTCTCTGACTTCTTGTTGAGCTTTTGGCAAAGCAGGTTTGAGAAGTTTGTCTAAAAACGTATTGACATCAGAAGGAGACTTTGCCATTCGTCTTTCGGTTTTATATTCGGCGAAGTTATTGTAACCTAGGAGATTCGCTACTTTGATACGTAATTCTGCGATTCGTTTTATGGTAGTGCTGTTGTCGAGTTCGCCTCCAAAAGCGCGTGTGTTATATTGACGATACATTTTCTCACGAAGGTCGCGTTTCTCGCTAAACTTCATGAAAGGTCCATAGCTTGGTGCGGTTAGATTGAAAAGCCATCCGTTCATACTTTTTTCTTTGGCTGCCTCGGCGGCTTGATTTATGACGTAATCTGGGAGACCTGCCAAGTCTGACTCTTCTGTGATATTGAGCGTGAATCCGTTGGTGGCGGCAAGTACGTTCTTGCTGAATTGCAGCGAAAGCAGAGATAGTTCTTCGATGTATTTGCTGTAGGTTTCTTTATCTTCGTGTGAGAGATTGGCACCGTTGCGAGCGAAACTTTCGTATGTTTTCTCGAGTAGTCTTAATTCTTCTTGATTAAGGCTCAGATTGTTACGTTGTTCATAGACAGATTTAATACGTTTAAATAAACCTTCGTTGAGACTGACATACATGGAGAATTCCGTGGTTAGAGGGGAGAGTTCCTCTGCGATGTTCTGCATCTCTTCGTTGGTGTTGGCTTCGAGTAAGTTGTAGAAGATGTGGCTTATATGGTTCAAGGTGTTGCCAGCATATTCCAAAGCTTCAATTGTGTTCGTAAAAGTAGCTGCTTCAGGATTGTTGACGATGGCATCTATCTCAGCCTTGCCTTCTTCTATGGCTTCTCTGAAAGCTGGAATATAATGTTGATTTTCAATCTTGTCAAATTGGGGCGCGCCAAAAGGCAATGTTGATTTTGTTAGAAGTGGGTTGTTCATGATATATGTCGTATAAAAATTGGTGAATTCTTTTTTTATCTCATTTCTTACTCTACGAAATTCGTTCATTACAAAGTCGTCGCTTCCAATAACATCTGATGGGTCGTCAAAACCGATGTGCATACGATTCTTGACTTTACCACTGAACGTTGGGCAACTTTCATTTGCTCCGCTACATACTGTTATTACGTAGTCCCATGCTTCGTTAAGATAGCGGTCAATTTTTTGAGGAATATGAGATGAAATGTCGATGTAGATTTCTTTCATTACCTCAATGGCTTTTGGGTTTACTTTCTTAGCGGGACGAGTGCCAGCAGAATGAACTTCTAAATTGCTGTCCAAAGATTGTAAAATGCCATGAGCCATCTGACTGCGACAACTATTTCCAGTACATAAAACTAATATTCGCATAATGTTCAATGTGGGTTGATTATTAACTTGATAAATTCTGTCAGAAACCAAATTTGGTTCTAAATATCTTTAACTGCAAAGTTAGTAATAATATTCGATTTTTTTGTAATATTGTAGTTGAATTAACATAGGTAATGTCATGAGAAAAATAGTTGTTACGTTGTTTTTGTTAATGTCTTTTACATTGACATTTGCACAAAGTTCAGAACATCTTAAATTTAAAGGAGTTCCTATTGATGGTACTTTGAATGAGTATGTCTCAAAGATGAAGCAGGCAGGTTTTCAGCTAGTTGAGATAGATGATGGTGTGGCGTTGTTGGAAGGTGAGTTTGCGGGGTATAGAGATTGTATGATTGCTGTCTCTACCCTTAAGTCTGTGAATGTTGTCAATACCATAGGTGTTGTATTTCCTGCACATGAAGATTGGAGTTCTCTTGAAGGAGATTATGAACATCTTAAATCTATGTTGACTGAAAAATATGGAGAACCGTCAGATGTAGTAGAAAAATTTCAGGGATATGGTAACCCTCAAACAGATCAAGAAAAATGGATTAAATTGATAACAGATAATTGCACTTGGTACACAATATTTGAAACTAAAAATGGTGATATACAGTTGTCATTAGAGAAAGGAGATTACGGAGAATATTTTGTATTGTTAAAGTATTTTGATAAAATAAATACAGAAGCGGTTCGTTCTGCCGCAATGGAAGATCTTTAAAATTATTTATAAATGAATGTCTTGCCTTTAATACTGATAATTTCTTTTCGCAATTATATACGTCTTTACACTAAAAATAAAATTTTGTCTTATAAAAATAAATCCAGAAGAAGTTCAATTTTAGTGAAAGTTATTTTAAATTTCTATAATCAGGCATAGATGTTTCGATATCAATTTCAACATCGGAATTGTTTCTATCCCATTCTTTAATAAGAACTTTCCAATTACTTTCACCCCATTTATCCTTTCCATTTAAGAACTTTACTAAATCCCTTCGTTGACTGGAGTTTAAAACATCTTCTTTGCCAGTATGATGAAAATATTCTGCGACTTTGATTTTTACGCAAGTATGAAATACCGATCCAAGTGTTGACTGATCTACAATATGAAAATGTGGAATTTTGCCAGGATCATTCATTCTAACATAAATACACAATTTACTATTGATATTGCCGATTGCCGCCATTTCTATCAACATTCGCTCATTGTTCAATGTATCATCAATTATATTGAAATTGGTGATATAATCTTTTAATGACTTCATAAATAATTCCGTTATTGCTTATACACTATATATAACAAAAATAATGAATAAATGAATAAATTAATATGAATGATGAAAAAATGTTATATTTGTATTTAATTTTACATCAGAAAACTTTAGTGTAAAGTTGTATATAGTCGCCTTTCTTTTTTTCTTATTGCGGTTTTATATCGTTTAAATCATGCTAAAATTATCGGAAATATTGGTGAGAAAAAAGTTTCCCTACGACTGCATCTACTTCAAGATGAGTATAAAATTTTTGATGATGTTTATCTGGATATAAATGGTTGTTCTGTTCAAATCGATCATGTCGTTGTTTCTAAATACGGTGTTTTTATTATTGAGACAAAGAATATCAAAGGTTGGATTTTTGGAACAGATAAGTCTGAATATTGGATAAAAAATATGTATGGTAAGAAGTATGAGTTTCGTAATCCGTTGAAACAAAATTACTATCATGTTAAAATGCTTCAGACTTTATTGCAACTTTCTCAAAATAAGTTTATTCCTATAGTTGTTTTTTTGAAAAGAGCGACTCTGAAATGTAATACGTCGGGAAATGTGGTAAAAATCAGTCATCTTAACAGAACGATAAAGAGATATTATGAAGTTATACTTGATGATGAGGAAGTCCATCGTATCATTATGATTCTGACCGAACAAAATATTAAGGATAGGAAGTATAAGAAGGTTCATGTTAAGAAAGTGAAGGAAAATATTTATGTGAAAAGTCAGAAAATAAAATCTGGAAGATGTCCGAGATGTAATGGAATGTTAGTAGAAAGAAAAGGAAAATACGGAAAATTTATAGGGTGCAGTAATTATCCCGATTGTAAATTCACTCATTCAATCTGAAACATTATTCGCTAAATAACACTTTTATTTCATCAATTCTTTGCGTGTCTCTTTATCGAATTTTTCTATCGAGTATCGTAACATGGTTCTAGGCATAATTGCTTTGTGTTCTCTTACGAAATCGTATAGTCGTTCTGAGTCGCGTTTGCCTGCTTCGCGTAACATCCAGCCTATTGCCTTGTGCATCAAATCGTGTCTGTGATGCATCATCTTTATGGATAGGTTATAAGTGTCGTCTAAGTCATGATTCCTGATAAATGTCAAAGTCGAAACTATTGAAATTCTGTTATCCCAGAGCAAATCGCTTTCTGCTAACTTATAAAGTATATCGCGATTTTTTTGTAAAAGGTATCTCCCGACAATTTGCGGCGCACTTAGATCTACCAAATCCCAGTTGTTGATGTGATTCGTTTGAGATAGATAGAAATCGAAAGTTTCTTTCGTGACTTCACTTTTGGACTTGTCGACAAGAATTAACAGCGCGCACATCCGCATCTCGTGCCAAGGACTGTGTATCAATTCTTCAATGACATCAAGGCTGATGTTGTTGAAACTTTTTGCTACTTTCCTGATGTTTGGGACTATCACGCCAAGAAACTTGTCGCCTTCTCCGTACTGACCTTTCTCTGTCTTGAAGAAACGTGGCAAGACGATTTTCTTTTCTTCATCAGAATGAAGCGATAATGCTTTATATATTTCAGTTGTCATGCTCATCAGCCGTGATGTTTAAGTTGCAAAAATACGAGATATATTATCTCTTTGTTATATTGACAAACTATTAATCTCTTTCTGTATTTTCCCTACATGACCATAGGATTGAGAAACTTGTCAGTTGGCATAGGAGAGCTCATCCACATTTCAAAGGCGGAAGCGCGTGATGTTTCTTTAGGATTGACTTCTTTCATGATATGTCGTAATAAAATGTTTGAATAAATTGCAAAGTTAATGTTTTTAGTTTTTGTTTAAAAGATATTCACTCGTAATAAATTAATATTGTAAATTTGTTTGTTGATAATAGATAAAATTCCTTGTTTATGAAAACTCTGAAAATCACTGTAATGCGCATGGTTCGTTATGATGACCTCATGGCGCAATATGAAAATCCGATAGAGCATGCCTGCGATTTGAAACTCGGGCAGACTTTCATCGTTAAAAATGCTCAGAAACCTGATGGACTGTGCGATAGCGCATGGGAGACCTTGCTGCCTTTCGTCAAAGAACTCGCTGAAGGCGGCGGTAATTTCTTCGACGGATGGATGAAGAATCCTCATTCTGCCATGCTTTCTTGTAACGACGGTTTTCGCCCTGTAAGTTTTTATGTTGAAGTTGTTGAATGATTTTTGTTGTATTTTGTAAAAAACATTTATTGTCTCTATCTGTATTTTGTAAAAAACATTTATATTTGCACTAACTTTATAATGGTGTGATATGGAAAAATTGTTTGAACGTCATGATCAATATTTAGCGGAAATACCTACTAAATTTGTGAGAGGTGTTATTGATGAAATTGATTGGTCGCTTCGTTTGATTGCTATTAAAGGCCCTAAAGGTGTCGGAAAATCGACCTTGATGCTCCAGTATATTAAGTTGAATTTCTCTGCCGATGATAGGCATGTTTTGTATTGTTCTGCCGATACTAACTATTTTACAACGCACACGCTTGTGGATACGGCAGATAAGTTTTACAAAATCGGGGGACGTTATTTATTCATTGATGAAATTCATAAATATGAAAATTGGAGTAGGGAGATAAAGGAAATATATGATTTACATCGCGAGTTGCATATTGTCATAAGTGGTTCATCCTTGTTACAGATTAATGATGGACATTCCGATTTATCTAGACGTTTGACTGAATACCAGATGTCTGGATTATCGTTTAGAGAATTTATGTGCATGATGACGGGTGTCAACATAGAACCAATAGAACTATCTTCACTATTAAATTCCCCCAACCTTTTTTGTCAGGAAGTTAAACGTCATTTTCACCCTTTGGAATATTTTCATTTGTATTTGAAAGAAGGTTACTATCCTTTCTATTTCGAAAACAAGAAAATGTATCATAATGTAATTGAGAATGTGATTAATTATATTGTCGATAATGAATTGACTATGTTTCGAGGTCTTGAAGTCGGTAATAGCAGGAGAATTAAAGCTTTACTACAGGTTTTATCGAAGATGGTTCCTTATGAAGTTGATATTTCGAAATTGTCTAGAACTATTGGTATCCAGAGACCAACAACGTTGAAATATCTTAAAAATTTAGAGGAAGCAGCACTAATAAGGAGATTATTTACTAAGATAGATACTATAACAGACCTGCAAAAACCTGACAAAATACTTATAGACAATAGTAACATTCTTTACACGCTTTCAGATTCTAATCCTGAAATAGGAACTGTTAGAGAAACTTTTTTCTGTAACCAGTTATGTGCTGCAGGGCATATTGTTGAGTACGGTGGTCTTAAAACTGGTGATTTTAGGATAGACAAAGAGATTGTTATAGAGGTCGGAGGTTCTGATAAAGGATTAAAACAAATTCAGAATGAGGAATATGGATATGTTGCTGCAGATGATATTGACAATGCTATTTTTCGTAAGATACCTTTGTGGGCATTCGGTTTTTTATATTGATGTAGATACCTTATAGTTTTTTTATGAAAGACATTAAAATTAGAAAGGCTACCAAAGACGACGTTTCTCTGATAGCGGAAGTCGTGGCGATGGCAATTGGCGATGACATCGCAACTTATTATTGTGGTGAGAATTATCATCAGGTTTTAAAGGAGTTGGCTTCTATGGAGACCTCGCAATATAGTTATAATAACGTTCTTATAGCTGAGGTTGATGGTGTAAAGTCTGGAGCTGCCGTCGCTTACAATGGTGCCGACTTGCAAATACTTCGTGAAGCGACTCTGAAAGTGATTTCTAAATATAGAGGTGAAGAACTGAAAATTACTGAAGATGAGACCGATGCTTCTGAGTATTATCTTGATAGTCTTGGAGTTTTACCAGAATATAGAGGCTGTGGGGTAGGAGCGAAGCTGATTCTTGCTTTGAAAGAAATCGCTTCCGAAAAGTATAACAAGCCATTGGGTCTTCTGGTTGATTTCGAAAATCCTAAAGCGGAGCGACTTTATAAATCTCTTGGTTTTGAAAGAGTTGAAGAAAAGGATTTCTTAGGTCATAAGATGTGGCATCTGGTTCGTTGCCGCTTCAATCCCTAACGCATTGGACGCTCGTAGAAGAAAATTGTACTGACATATTAAATGTGTTAGTTTTGATTTCTATAATTTTGGATTATATTCCGAAAAAATAGCAATAATTTTGGATTATATTCCGAAATTATTGTATTTTTGCAATGTTTATAAAATCATTAATTATGAAATTTATAAGAAGAAGACTTCATGATGTTATTGAAGATAAGCTGTTTAAAGGTAAGGCTATAATTATAATCGGGGCTCGTCAGGTTGGAAAGAGTACCTTATTCAGGCAAATTATAGAAAACAAGGAGAATGTTCTTAGCTTAAATTGCGATGATCCGAGTGTGAGACAATTGTTGCAAAATGCGAATCTCAATACATTAAAGCAGTTGATAGGTAATAGTAAGATCGTAGTTGTTGATGAAGCTCAGAGAATTATGGGAATTGGATTGACATTGAAACTTATTACCGACAATATGCCTGATGTTCAACTCTTAGTGAGTGGTTCTTCTTCTTTTCAACTTCAAGGTCAGTTGAATGAACCTCTTACAGGCCGAAAATTTGAATATCATCTTTATCCTATATCGACTGAGGAAATCTTCAATGATACGGGTCTGTTGGGAACTGTGCAGTCTTTGGAAAATCGTATGATCTATGGTTCTTACCCTGATGTGGTTAATAATATGGAAAATCCACATGACATATTGATGAATCTTTCCGGAAGTTATATGTATCAGGATTTACTTTCCTTAGAAGGAATTCGTAAACCTGCTATAATTGAGAAATTGTTGGTCGCCTTGGCACTTCAAGTGGGAAGCGAGATTTCATTTAGTGAGATTTCACAAACGATCGGAACTGATTCTAAGACCGTCGAAAAATATATCGACTTGCTTGAGAAGTGTTATATTGTATTTAGAATGCCGGCTTTGAGTAGAAATCTTCGTAATGAACTTAAAAAATCTAAAAAGATTTACTTTTATGACAATGGTATCAGAAACTCAATAATTCAGAATTTTAATCCTTTAAGTATGAGAAATGATGTCGGGGCTTTGTGGGAGAATTTCTTTATCAGTGAACGTCTTAAATTTAATCATTATAACAGAAATTACTGTAATACTTATTTCTGGCGGACTACTGAGCAGCATGAAATTGATTATGTGGAAGAAAGCAACGGAAAATTTACCTTGTTTGAGATGAAGTGGAATCCGAAGAAAACTAATGTTATTGTGCCCAGGTCATTTACAAAGGCATACGGAGAACAGGAATTTCATGTAATAACTCCAGATAATTATCTCCAATTTTTGCTTCAAAAATAATTTATACAGGATCTGTTGTTCAAATATTTTTTACAAATAATTGAAAATTAATTTGGTTTATAACATAAACTTGTTTATATTTGCAAAGTCTTCGCGAGACATTTCCTTACGTCGGCAAATCCGGATTGCAGATTGAAAGGAATTTTTAGGACATTGTAAAACTTATTAAACGAATTTAAAATGGAATCAAATGAATTAAATCCTGAAAAGAGTCTGCAAATAATAAGCGAGGCTGTGCGCAGAAGCAGACGCGAATTTGAAAAAAACGCTGGAACTCCATTAATAATATGGGGAATGTCTATCTTATTACTCTCTCTTGTTGTTTGGTTTGTATGGAAATCGACAGATAATCCTGCATGGAATTTCCTGTGGTTCAGTACTATAATCATTTGGATAGTATTTTCTATTATCGACAAGAAGAAGGAGAAGAAAGTCAAGACCAAGAATTTCCTTGGCGAAATTATTGGTTACGTATGGATTTCGTACGGAATATTCGCTATCGGACTGAGTATCATATTTTGTTTCATATCACCAATTTACGTTGACGCTCAATATTCAATTGCTCTTGCTCCAATAGAATCCGCCGTATTGACATGGATAATAGTAATATTATTAGGATTCACAACCTTGATTACAGGTTTCATCGTAAACAACAAATGGATTATGATTTCAGGCATAATCAATGGATTAGGATGTCATTTCGCATACTATTCCTTAAACGGTGCCGATTTGACATTACTGATTAGCATAGCATCGCTCATCTCCATGCTGATACCTGGAATTATATTAAATTTGCAGTCGAAAAAAGAATAGTCATGTTCAAGAAATTAGATCCATTGTTGCATTCTGAATTGAGATTGGCTATTATGTCGATTTTGCTTAATGTCGAAGAGGCTGATTTTGTGTATATTAAAACAGAAACGGAAGCTTCTTCTGGTAATCTTAGCGTTCAGTTGGAGAAACTGTCGGAAGCTAAATATATCGAGATAGAGAAATTGTTCGAGAATAAAAAACCGAGGACGATATGCCGTATCACTGAAACAGGCATCACGGCGATGGAAAATTATATCGAAGCTCTTCGAGATTATATAAAATAATGTTAGTTTAGAACTTGGTAAATATCTCGCCTGTAAGTCATAACGATTTACGGGCGAGTTTACATCTTAATAAAAGTAATCTCACCAAACACTTTCTTCCAACTTTCTATTAAGGCTGTTTTTTTGATAGAATCCAAATCAGTGTTTGAGTCAGTGTCATCTTCAAACCATATAACGGAATTTATTGGAAATGAAGTTAAAGGTTTTATAAATTTATCGTAATTATACGATGGTTCATTACTATCTAAATATTTTTTAACATTATCGGCATTTCTCCACTCATATAAAACGTCAATCAATAATGGATGCCATTCTAATGTCTTCCTATCGATGAACGATTCAATTGGAGCGTTTTCTACCATGTTGTAAATCAATCCGACTGGCATTTGTAAAGAGTCGGAAATCTTTACTCCTACGTTGTATAACGTCTCTCCCATATAGACATGCGAACGTATGTCTTCAATTTTAACCCATGAAGAAGAAATATCTGAATCCATATAATGCAAACGAATGTCATTATTAGGACTATGGTCAAAATCTTTTGTCTTTTTACTTTCGTTTTTTGACATTTTGTTTCCTGAACAAAGTATTACTTCACCAACGACGATATTCTTGAAACTTAATGTTTTATCCTTACTTTTAATTGTAAGTTTATGCTTCTTTCCATCTACTTTAAGTGCATCGAATGTGACTTCCCATTTGCCGTCATCGCCAGCTTTTGTTTTAATTTTTTGTTTGTCGAGACTGACAGAAATTTCTTCTCCTGCATTGGCTAATCCTTTAACAACAAATGGTTTTCCGTGCTGAATGACCATATTATCGCTGTAAATGTCTGGAAGCGACAATCCTCCGAAGTCGCCAGTGATGGCGGAATATACGCGTTGAGCAATAAGCTTTGCGCCTTCTGGATTTGGATGTAATGCGTCTGACATTAAATCGGGACGATGATATAAAGTCTCTTGTAAATCAATGAGTTTTACTTCCGCGATATTATATGCGATGTTTTCTATCGTAGCTTGAATTTCCCAATACCAGTCGCGTGTTCCTTTTTTAAAACGATGATGCCAATGGAAAATCGGTGTCATTCTGCAGATATAGATTTCGACATCAGGATTGACTTTCTCAAATGCTTCAATAAGAGTAACATAGTCGGAAATGAATTCTCTTTTGTAATATTTCCAGTTACGAGGGTCAGTGTCGTTCAAGCCGAGATGAATTATCGCGATGTCGGGAGCAAACTTCAATGCCTTCTTAAATTCTTCTTGCTCATTATAAGGTCGATGTCCTTTTCGTAAAAGCGTAGCTCCTGACTTTCCGAAGTTACCTACTTCATAATCATCGCCTAACATCTCCGCAAGTTGGGAAGGATATGAAGTTGAATCTGGATTTTCATGTCCGTAACCGTAAGTTACGCTGTTGCCGATGCAGGCTACTTTTATTTTATCTTGCGAAAAAGCAACTGACGATAGAAGGAATATCATCAGTATTATAAGGGAATATTTTTTCATAACAATTTTTAACAAAGATATGAATTTTAGAGTTACCATCCTTGTTTTCTGAGCATTACTGCATTGGAATTATTTAAGATGTCGATAAATTCAGTCATGGATTCTTTTCTGTAGGTGTCTTTCAAGATATGAATACATACTTCCATCTTATTATTCAAGCAGTTGATAGGTATGGCTTTAAATCCGTCAAGATTATGGATGCTCGACTCAGAAAGTATCGTGACCATTTCGCTTTGCTTAATAATTTTTAACAAAATGTTAGCATCGTTTAACTCTATTCTTACTCTGAACTTATTTTTATGCTGGGCTTGTAATTCTTCAAATGTGCTGCGCGACTGAAATCCGTGTGATGGCAGAGCTAAGTCGTAACGCTCTAAGTCGCTGAGTTCCACTATGTCTTTGCTTGCTAATGGATGATTTGAATTGACGATAGCCGACAGATGATTCTCGAAGATAACCTGTGACTCCACCTCGCTATTGATGACGGAAGGCTTGAACGACAATACGAAATCGACCTTCCTGTAGTGAAGCATCTCCATCAGTTCCTCGACAGACTTATGATAAACATTTAGCTTGACTTTCGGGAAACGCTCCATGAAAGTGAAGATACTTTCCATCACTATAGGACTGAACGAATATGTCACTCCAATGTTGAGCGTTCCTGTTAGGAAATGCTGTAAGTCCATGATTCTCTGCTGACAGTTATCTACAGCATGTATGGCGTCGATGGCAAAAGGTAGCAATTCTTCTCCAGCCTCGGTGAGAAAAACAGAGCGGTTGTTTCTTTCAAACAATTGTACGCCCATCTCGTTTTCCAATTGTTTAATCTGTTGAGACAAAGTACTTTGAGTGATATAATTCCTCTTCGCAGCCTCAGAGAAATTCAATGATTCAGCTGTGGCGACAAAATATTTTAACTGTCTTATTTCCATAATCTGTCGTTATTATTTTTGATGTTTTAAAATCACATCAAAAGTAATAAAATTAATTGTCCGCTGATAATTCTTAAGAACATTGTTAGAGGATATACTGTGGAATAAGACACGGCAGGAGTGTCGGTGCTTGAGCTTTGATTAGCGAATGCCAATGCGGCAGGATTTGTTGTTCCGCCGGCGATGACGCCGATAAGAGAGAAATAATTGATTTTGAATACGAAACGTGCAATTGTACCGATTAAGATGATAGGTATCATCGTTATCAAAATGCCATATCCAACATATAGCAATCCCCCGTTCATTATGGTTTCCATGAAGTTACCTCCGGAAGATAATCCTACGCTTGCCAAAAACAGAGCGATACCCATCTCGCGAAGCATCAAGTTGGCACTCATAGTGGTATATGTCACCATTCTGAATCTATGACCGAAACGGCTGATGAGGATAGACACGATGAGAGGTCCGCCGGCTAAACCGAGTTTTACCGGTGTCGGCATTCCTGGTAAGTTAATTGGAATGCTTCCGACGAGGATGCCGAGGCATATTCCGAAAAATATGGTGACGAGGTGAGGTGAGTCTAATCTTTTCAACTCGTTACCTAAAACGCGGGTGAAATGCTTTATGTCATCTTTTTTACCAACCGCCATGACTTTATCGCCAATCTGTAATTCTAAGTTAGGGTCGGCAAAGAGGTCGATACCGGAACGATTGACGCGGGTGATGGTGACATTATGATTGGAGAAATGTAATTCTTTGAGTTTGCGTCCATTGATGGCAGAGTTGGTGACAAGGATTCGGCGCGATACCATTGTGTGGTCTTGTGTCTCCCAATTGAATTCTATTCTCTCGCCGACAAATTTAGCAATGCCTTCTGCATTTTCTTCTTTACAAACAACAAGAATAATGTCGTTGAGATGAAGAACAGTGTCGGCATAAGGCTTGTCGTAATCGCCATGACTAAAGATTCGTGAGCAGATGAAACCGCTTGGCGAAAGTTTTCTTATGTCTTTTAAAGTCTTACCGTCTAAATCTTTATTGCTTATTCTAAGATTTATGGCAAAAGGTGTATCTTTATGGTTTTCATTGTTTTTTAGTTCGTTTTCTTCTTTCTCGAGATTTACTCTGCAGATGTACCTTATGATGAGCATACTTAAGATGCATCCGACGACACCCATAGGATAAGCGCAGGCATAACCAGAGGTGAGTGAACTGTCGGAAACGCCTATCTGACTAAGCGCTTCGCTGGAGGCACCGAGACCAGGCGTGTTGGTGACAGCACCGTATAATATTCCTATTATAGTTGGAAGTTCTGTCTCTCCGTCAATGAAATATATCGTCAAGGCAACGCCGATGTTGAGCAAGACGATGCCTACAGCTAAGAGATTCAATATCACACCGCCTTGTTTGAAAGAGGAGAAAAAAGACGGTCCTACTTGCAGGCCAATACAAAATACAAATAGTATCAGTCCGAACTCGCGGATGAAATGCAAGGTGTTCGGTTCTATCTGAAGTCCGAGGTGGCCAGCGAAAATGCCGACGAAGAGAACCCAGGTGACTCCTAGTGAGATACCACAAATCTTAATTTTTCCTAACATAATACCTAATGAGATAATCAGACCATACAGAAGTATTGTATGCGCTGTGCTTAAAAAATCTGCACTCAATGATTCTATCCAGTTCATGTTAAAAATATTACGTTACTATCTTAATTGTTTTTTTGTCTTTTTATCCTTTTGATATTTATATCTTATTGATTGCTAGTTGTTTATTTTTAGCAAAAGAAGTTGCAAAGTTACGTTAAAAAAACTATTGCGACAAATTAACTTATGGTTTATTTCGATAGTTATGATAGATAAAACGAATAGTTATTCTTTTTTTACCTTGAAACTCACCGCGCATCCTCCGCTGGCTGCCATCTTAATAAACAATGTGTCGTTGTGTGAGATTGAGTTACACGTCCGTGTGTCTCTACGTGAAATTATCTTCTTTTCTATTTTGTATGAAGTAGGATTCGTCTTCCAATGGGCGTCGTCGCCATCAGAATATATCGTGGCGACAAAGTCTTGGTTTTTAGGAAGGAACGTTAATGGTACGGCGACTTCACGCGCCGAGCCGTTGGTGGCTGCTCCTAAGAAGAAATCTTCTCCGGCTCGGCGCACAACGACGATATATTCTCCTGGTTCGCCCTGCAGCGCCTCCGACCAGTCGCAGTCGGGATTGAAGTCGCGGAAGAACTGAAACATAGGATGTCCCTCATAATGTTCTATCATATCCGACGCCATCTGTAGAGGAGAATATAATATCACCCAGTTGGCGAGTTGTTTTGCTAATGTAGTGTTGACACGGCTGTCGCCTTTGTCGTTGTCGTTCCACTTCTTACGTTGTGGCGAGTTACGTGTGTTTTCAAATAAGATGTCGAAAGTGCCAGGCGTGTAGTCCATCGGACCGGCGAGCAGTCGTGTAAAAGGCAGAGTGACATGATGTTCGGGAGGGTTGCCTTCGCTCCATGCGTTCCATTCCATGCCGCGTGCTCCTTCGCCAGTCATAAGATTAGGATAGGTGCGTCGTAGTCCAGTGGGCTTTATCGGCTCGTGAACGTTGAGCGAGATATGGTTGTCGGCAGCTGTCTCAACGACTTTCTGATAATGACGGACGTTGTATTGTCCGTGATGATTATGAAAATCTGAGATGCCTCCAGCGTAACCTGTCTTAACGTAGTTGATGCCTTTTTCTTTCGTCCAACGGTAAGCCTCTTCTAACTGTTTCTCATAGTTTATGATGTTGCCGCCGGTTTCGTGATGACCGATTATTTCTACATTTCTTTCTTTGGCATAACGCATCACCTCATCGATGTCGAAGTCGGCGTAAGCTTTGGTGAAGTCGAAGTTCTGTCGTCCGCCCCAGCTGTCCCATCCTTCGTTCCATCCTTCAAAAAGAACAGCGTCGATATTATTGTTCGCGGCGAAGTCGATGTGACGTTTTGCGTTTTCTGTCGTCGCGCCGTGACGGTCGTTTATTACCCAGCTCTCCACGCCGAGGTGCATACTCCACCAAACACCTACATACTTCATAGGACGAATCCAGGATAAGTCGCCTTCTAAAGCACAAGGCTCGTTGAGATTTAAGATGAGATTGGAGTTGATGAGACCGACGGCATTGTCGGAGATCTGTATCGTGCGCCAAGGAGTTTTGAAATTTATAATCTGGGAATCTGAGAAACAGAAAATTTGAGAGTTTTTTGAGTTTTCAGGTTCTGAATTTTTCAGATTTTCAATTTTAAAAATGGCTTTTATCTTTTTGTCGGGATAAGGTGCTAACTGAGCTTTGAGCTCTGTGCTTTGAACATTGAACATCGAACTTTGATTTTCTGTGACTTTGGCCTTTAGACTTTTGTCTTTCGACTGACGAAGTCCTAAAGTCATTTCTGGAAAATCTATGAGAGCGGCTTCGTGTATGCTGGCGTAGATTCCGCTTTTTGTCTTGAAGGTGAATGGAGTGTTTGCGTTTTTAACTTCATCTAAAGATAGATTCCTGTACAGATGTTCGTAGCTGTCAAAGTCGGCGGGTATCGACCATGAGGTTCCGTTTTCTTTAATGTTAAAAGATGTTAATTCGTCGGTGATGATTACGCTGTCGATGTCGGTGACTTCATATTCGTAACGGAATCCGAGACCGTCGTTGAAGAGGCGGAATCGCATGACGAGGAAGATGCTGTCTTCGTTTTCGAGATGAACAGCCATTTCGTTGTAGTTGTTGCGTATCGTTTTGTTCTCGCCCCATATCTGAGTCCAAGTTTCATCTTCTGAAGTGAACTCTGTTTTTGTTATCTCGAAAGAGTTTTTTAGATTGATTCCGTTTTTTGCTTCAAACCCTAATAATGAAGAATCTATGAAAATGCTGTCGTTGACTTTAACGTCATAATACATAAAACCTTCATCGTCGATGTTAAAAGAAAGACGTATTTTTCCATCTGGCGAAGCGACTTCGTTGTTCGGCGATGAGCAGGAGAAAAGAAAAATTAACAATGTACAATTGACAATTAACAATTGGATTTTTTTGATGATATTTTTTTTAAATTTTTTCATTTAATTTGAAGATATTTGCGAAAGCAAAATTAATATGATTTGTAAAAAGTCGGATATAAAATATGTGTTTTTTGTAAAAGGTATTTTATGTTACTCTGCACCTTAATGCCGATTCTGTGAAAAAATACTATCTTTGCCATATCAAAAGTGTGAAAAATATGATGCAACTCCTTAAAAGAAAGATGGATGGATATTTGTTAGATTTGGAGTCGTTTCCCGACAGGAAACCACTTGTAGTGAAAGGCTTACATTCTTACTAAAACGTTTTTTAAAATCTAAAATTAGTTGGTCATGATACGTAAAGCAAACGAAAATGATATCCCAAGAATTTTGGAACTTCTTACGCAAGTCAATGATGTTCACGCAGAAGGTCGTCCCGACTTTTTTATAAAAGGTCAAAGAAAATATAATGAAGATGATTTGTTAAAAATTATTAACGATGATACCACACCAGTTTTCGTCTATGTAGGTACGCGACTTGTCTCGTCTGAATCAGAGACGCAACAAGTCACGTCTGTGCAAGGATATGCTTTTTGTGTGATGCAGGATTTGAGTTCTTGCAATAATCTTCGTCCCGACAGAAGTCTATACATTGACGACATCTGCGTTGACGAGAAATATCGTCGCAGTGGAGTAGGGAAGGAGTTGTACGAATATGTGATTCGATATGCTAAGGAACAGAGATGTTTCAACGTGACTTTGAATGTCTGGGCTAAAAATCCTGGCGCGCAGGCTTTTTACGAAAGTATGGGAATGACGGTGCAGAAAGTCTGCATGGAAAAAGTGATATGAAATCAGAATTTGGGATTATATAATGCTTATTGGATAATGAAAAAACAATTATTTTTACGCAATATTGATAATCAAAGTGTTTGGCAAATTATTCTGTTTTTGGTTTTTACTTTGATTGTTTTATCAAAAAACATATACTCTTTCGTCTGTATGATAGATTCTACTCAGATTAATCTGAGTTGCATGTCGGTTATACGCATTTTAAGTACATACACAGTCTTCGCTCTGATTATTTCAATAATAAGTTTCATATATTACCGACAGATAGTGTCGTGGATTATTTTAATCGTAACAGATTGTTGGATACTCGCTAACCTGCTTTACTACAGGAGTTATCACGATCTTCTCAGTATATGGAGTATCGATTCCATAAATCAGCTTCAACTATATGATGGTATCATATTCCCATATTGTAGGCTTAGCGACTTGTTTTTGATATTGACCACATTGTTATGGGTTTGCATTACGTACATTCCTCGTTTTAGGAAAAAAATAATTACTCGTAATCTGACAATATTCGCTTTGACATCAGTCGTTGTCTTTTTCATTCCATGGACTCTGATGGCTCATCGTTCCAAGAACATTATCAATCCGTTTAATCCTTATTATCATGATGTTAGTATGGGGCGTGTATGGTATGCTCAGACTTTCTCTGTCACAGCTCATGGCTTTAACGAACTGTTTTCATTGCCAAAGAGATGGAGTGGCATAACCGATGAGAGCGTAACTGTTGATTTACAAGATAGATTGGGCGTTCATACTTCTGTCAAAAGTGATTGCGATGTGGTGATAGTACTTTTTGAGAGTTTGGAGAGTTGGGTTGTAGATACCACTATATATGGAAACGAAATTACGGAAAATATTAATCTTTTGATTAGAGAACCAAATACTTTGTTTGTGAAGAATGTTTTTCCGCAGGTGAAGATGGGACGCTCGGCAGATGCACAACTTATAACGTTTACAGGTTTACTTCCCGTTACTCAGGGTATTACTTGTATGCGCTATATGAATAATACTTATCCGTCATTGGCAGAAGCCTCTTCAGCATATTTCAGAAAGATTTATGTTCCAACTTCGCCATCTGCCTGGAATCAAGATGCGATGACATATGCGTTTGGTTTTAAAGAGCTATATGCGGAGGAAGTCTCAGATCGTGTTATATGTAACAAACTTCTCGACGATATCAAGGCTCAGGATTCTTCTTTCTTTGTTATGATGACCACGATGGCGTCACATGTTCCTTTCGAGATGTATTCCGATAGTTCCGACTTAGCTGTGCCTCTTAATTATCAGCATGCTAAATATTTAAAATCTGTTAATTATACTGATGCTTGTCTTAAACCATTGATAGACTATTGCCTGAAAGAAAAAGAAAGACCGACATTGTTGATCATTACTGGAGATCACACCACATTAGACACGCCAATATCGACTTCGGTACCTTTTATTATGTATTATTCAGAAGGTGTTACTGTTGGTGATGATATGGAAGAGATTCTGCAGATGGACTTATATCCGACGATCTTAAACATAATGGGGTGTGATGAATATTATTGGAAAGGTTTGGGAAGAAATATTTTGGATTCATCAGCGGTACGTGTCAATAATGCTGAGGAATTGTCTAATCAATTAATCAAAAGCAATTTCTTTTATACGAGCGGCGAATAATGTGTTTTTAAGGAAATATACGATATTATATTTTTTTTTTCATTTTATGCTTGTTTTACATAAATAAATACTAACTTTGTTGCTCGAATTGATCGGGGGATGGAAAATATTTATTTTGAATTATTTGTCAATAAGATATAAAATTATTTGATATGACTACCATTAAAGTATGTGTTGGCAGTTCATGCCATTTGAAAGGTTCATACGATGTTATTGAAGCCTTTAAAGAAATATTGAAAAAGTATGATGTAGAGGATGTCGTTGATCTTCAAGCAAGTTTCTGTCTTGGTTTTTGTGCTCAAGGCGTTACCGTCAAGGCAGAAGGTTTTGATGAGGCGACCGTTCAAAAGCTTGGAGAAGATTGTCTCTTTGTTCATAATGTAAACAAAGATAACGCAGAAGAACTCTTTGCGAAAGAAATCTATCCTTTGTTAAATTTAGGTTGATACGAACTTTCTGTTAATTTATCAAATTGTTTTAAACCATGGCTGATTACTTAGAATTCAAAAACGCTAAGTGTAGGGACTGCTATAAATGTCTGAGAGAGTGTCCTGTTAAGGCTATTGAGGTTAAAAATCATCAGGCGAGGATTATAGAGAGTCGCTGTATTTTGTGTGGACATTGCACTTTGATATGTCCTCAGAATGCTAAGATTGTCCATAGTTCGCTGCACGAAGTGAAAGAGATTTTAAACAGTGGGGCAAAGGTGATAGCAAGTGTCGCCCCGTCTTTCATCTCGAGTTTCGGACTGAAAGACTTCAATGTATTCAAGATAGCATTGGCAAAGATGGGTTTCTTTGATGCAGAAGAGACGGCATTCGGTGCAGAGATTGTAACACAGCAATATAAAGCTCTGTTAGAGTCGAAGCAGTTCAAGAATTTTATCACCTCAGCTTGTCCTGCTGTCTGTCGTCTTATCCAGGCCTATTATCCTAAAGCCTTGCAGTATCTGGCGCCTGTCGATTCTCCAATGATAGCGCATGCTAAGATGATAAGGAAACAACATCCTGACGCTAAGATAATTTTCATAGGACCTTGTATAGCCAAAAAACGAGAAGCCTTGGAAAGTGGTATCGTCGACGGTGTTCTTACCTATGACGATATTATTGAGTTGTTCGCAGAGAAAAATATCGTCCTCGAAGAGATAACAAATATCTCCCTCGAAGATAGAAGAGCGACAGCGTGTCTTTCAAAAGCATATCCAATAAGTCATGGTATTATCAAGTCGTTCCCTGAACTTCCTAAAGGTTATGATTATATGGCTGTTGACGGTCCTGACCGCTGCGTCGACGCTTTGCAGAATATCGACAGTCTGGAGAACGTATTCCTTGAGATGAATATCTGTAAAGACGGCTGCGTCAATGGACCTTGTAGCTTGAGCGTCAATATTAAAGGCGGAAGCATCAAGGCGACATCAGATGTCATCAAATATTATAAGAACGACATCCATACCTTGGCGCCTCATAGATACGAAGAGCACGACATCGATGTCAATAAAATATACCCTCGCATAAGAAACACCAGCATGCCAGCGCCAGAACGCGAGATAAGGTCTATCTTGTCAAAAATAGGCAAGCATTCTGAAGAAGACGAGCTTAACTGTTCGGCGTGCGGATATAACACTTGCCGCGACAAGGCATGGGCGGTGTATAACGGATACTCCGATGTGGAGATATGTCTCCCTTACATGCGTGAACGCGCCGAGTCACTCTCGTATGAGATAATACAGAACAGCCCGAATGGAATCATTCTGCTCGACTCCGACTTCTATATACAAGACATCAACAGAAAAGGTCGCGAGTTGCTTGGTATCAACGACCCTCATGCAAAAGGCCGTCACGCTAAGGATTTCTTCAACCTCGTTGATTTCGTTATCGCTTATAACGAAAAACGTAATATTACAGTGGAGAAGATGTTTGTGCCTTCTTCAGGTAAATATGTCGATATGTCGATAACATACCTTAAAGACCAAAACGTGTTGTTCGGCGTGATGAAGGATGTTTCGGAAGGTGTCAACTATGACGCTGAGATAACAAAGGTCAAGATGGAGACATTGAAGACCACAGATGAAGTTATCAAGAAACAGATGCGTGTGGCACAAGAGATTGCGTCATTGCTCGGAGAGACGACGGCGGAGACAAAGGTGGCTCTGCTTAAACTGAAGAAGACACTGTCGGAAGAAAATATTGAGAAAGGAAAGAAGTGATGGAGTTGTGCTTGGAATATGGATGTACCTCGGTGAATAAGTTCGGAGAGGAGCTGTGCGGCGATAATGTCGTCAGTATAGTCGATGGCGACTACACGACTCTTGTGCTTGCCGATGGTCTCGGTAGTGGCGTGAAGGCTAACATACTTTCCACACTGACATCTAAGATCCTGTGTACTATGGCTGCCAACGGTATCGACATAGACGAATGTGTCGAGACTCTCATACAGACCTTGCCGGTATGTCATGTGAGAGGCGTGGCTTATTCTACATTCTCCCTAATACACATTAATAATGAAGGTAAAGGTTTCCTTTACGAATTCGATAATCCTCGAGCCATATATTATCATAAGAACAAATGTATCGACATCGATAGAGAAGAACTGGAGATATGCGGCAAATCCGTATATAAATCGGAACTTAATCTCGAAGAAAACGATGTCATTATGATGATGTCGGACGGAACCATTCACGCTGGCATAGGCCAGATACTTAACTTCGGATGGGAACGCCAACAGATTATGGAACACCTCGAGAAAAACATAGAACCTACTATGTCGGCAAGAGCCATAGCTTGTCTGCTCACCTCGGCATGTAACGATTTGTATTTGGATAAACCAGGCGACGACACTACCGTTGCAGCAGTGAAGATACGTCGACCTGTTAAAGTTAATATCATGGTCGGACCACCTGTCGATAAGGAAAAAGACAACTTCTACGTCGAACAGTTTATGGAGGAAGGATGCAAGAAAGTGGTATGCGGCGGCACGAGTTCGCAGATAGTGGCCCGTTATCTGAACAAACCACTTCGCACCAGCTTTGACTTTCCCGACAAAGACGTGCCTCCGATAGGATTTATAGAAGGAGTCGATCTTACTACAGAAGGGGTCCTTACATTGAGAAGACTTCTCGAACTTTCAGAGAAGTATATATCCGTCAATGATTTAACACCAAAGACATATACAAAACAAGATGGAGCCTCGCTCTTGGCAAATGTGCTTTTTGAGGAAGCTACCAACATAAAATTCTTCGTGGGACAGAGTGTCAACGTGGCGCATCAAGGCCTGCCAATAGACATCACTATGAAGATGAAACTCGTAGAAAAACTGGCGTCAAATTTACGCGCTATGGGAAAAAATGTAATATTGAATTATGATTAATTTTTAAGAGATATGAGTGAAAATAAAAGAGTTTTCGACACAAACGTTCAGATTGTAAAATACAACGTTTTAAAAGAAGTGATCCGTCGTGCTTACGAAGGCGGATTGGAAGATGCTTATCTTGAAATCCCTAAAGTGATTTGTCCAGGGCCAAAACCTCAAATCCGTTGCTGTATCTACAAAGAAAGAACTATCATCCAAGATAGAATCAAGATGGCGATGGGAGGCGATAAGAATAACCCTAATCCTGTTGAAGTAATCGACATTGCTTGTGACGAATGTCCAGCAGAAGGTGTCATGGTAACACCAGCATGCCGCGGATGTATGGTCCACGCATGTCAAGACGTGTGTCCAAAGGGTGCTATCTCAATAGTGAATCATCGTGCAGTCGTTGATAAAGAAAAATGTATAGAATGTGGTAAATGTGCAAAAGCATGTCCTTATTCTGCTATTATCGTTCAACGTCGTCCTTGTATGGTAAGCTGTAAAGTCAAGGCTATCTCTATCGATGAAAACAAGAAAGCAAAAATCGACAACAACAAATGTATCTCTTGCGGCGCTTGCGTTTACAAATGTCCTTTCGGCGCTATAACAGACAAGTCATACGTTCTCGACATTATCGATATGTTGAAGAAGTCAGAGAATAACACTAAATATAAAGTTTATGCTGTTATTGCTCCAGCTATAGTAAGTCAATGTCGTTTCGGACGTCCGACACAAGTTGTCACAGCAATTCAAAAGTTAGGTTTCCACCAGGTAGTTGAAGCAGCTTTGGGTGCTGACATCACATTATACAACGAAGCTCTCGAATGGAAAGAAAAAGGTGTGATGACAACATCATGCTGTCCTTCTTATGTGGCATTTATCGAGAAGAACTTCCCTGAATTGGTGCCTCTTATCTCACACTCTGTCTCACCAATGATTATGACAGCACGTCTGATAAAACACTCAGACCCAACAGCAAAAGTCATCTTCATAGGACCTTGCGCTTCAAAGAAATTTGAATTTAAATTGGAAAAGACCGGCGGCGCTATTGATTGCGTGATGTCGTTTGAAGAGTTGCAAGCATTCTTGGATGCAAGAGGTATCGACACTGTAGATTGTGAAGATACAGTTCTCGACAACGCATCATTCTACGGAAGAATCTTCGCTAAATCTGGCGGTATAGTCCAAGGTCTCGGTGATGTAGCTAAAGATCTTAATGTAGAAGGACTTAAGCCAGTAGTGATGAGCGGTATTGAGGAATGTAGAGCAAACTTGATGAAGCTTAAATTCGGCAAGGCGACAGAAAACTTCTTTGAAGGTATGGCTTGCGAAGGCGGCTGCCTCAACGGACCACTCTGTATCACACATAGCCCACGTAATATAGTTGACGTTGATAAGTATGGTAATGAAGCAAAAGAAAAGACTATCTACAATTCGGTGAAACTATATCAAATGACACAAGAATGACAGACTTTCAATCGGAACCCATTAGAGTTATTAAGACGGTCTTGAGTCGTTTGCCGTTGTATTATAATTTCTTGCTTGAGAAAAGGAAGGAGAATTATAAGTACATCTCATCGACGGTGATAGCGAAAAGTCTGAAACTTAATAATATTCAGGTGAGAAAAGATCTCGCCTGCGTGAGCAAACAATCAGGTAAGCCACGAATGGGTTTTGAAATTGAATCTTTAATATCTGATATTGAAGAAGTATTAGGATTCAACAGTTTAGACGAGGTCGTCTTGGTAGGTGCCGGACGATTGGGTCGCACCCTTCTGAGTTATCAAGGCTTCGCCGACTATAACCTCAATATAGTGGCAGCTTTTGATAACTCAGTAGAACTCGTTGGATCTAAAATAAATAACAAGCCGATACTTCATATCGATAAACTTATTCCCATTGTTGAGCGACTCAACATAAAAATAGGAATTATCACGGTTACACGCGAGTCGGCGCAAGAAGTCTGCGATACCATGATTTCGGCAGGAATAAAGGTCATCTGGAATTTCGCACCAGTGCATCTAGAGGTACCCGACGGCATAATTATCAAGCATGAAAACCTCGCTGTCTCATTAGCTCTGCTAACAAAAAAACTACATAACAGAGAGAATGAAATCGGTCAAAATCAATGAGGTCTTGCAGTAGTTCCAGATAATGAAAAATAATTCAAAAAATCGATAAAAAATTATCTAATATATAAAAAAAGCGCTATATTTGCAACCGATAAGAAGGGTGAATGTTTTTTTAGTAACATCAAGAAAACTAGATAGAAAACAACCAAAAATAAAAATAACAAAACGGTTGAATTAATATAAACACAACAATAAAAAATCTAAAAAATGGAAACAAAAAAAACTCGTATTGAGTCAGACCTTATTGGTTCACTCGAAATCCCAATGGAATGCTACTACGGAGTACAAACAATGAGAGCTATTGGTAACTTCCCAATCACAGGTATTGGTATCAATCGTTACAAAAACATTGTTAAGTATTTAGGCGTTATCAAAAAAGCAGCAGCAGTTGCTAACTACGAAACAGGCAAAATCAGCAAGGAAATTTACGAAGGTATCGTAAAAGCTTGTGACGATGTCATCGCTGGCAAATTAAACGATCAATTCCCAGTTGACGTTATCCAAGGTGGTGCTGGTACTTCAACAAACATGAACGCTAACGAAGTCATCGCAAACCGCGCTTTGGAATATATGGGTCACCAACCAGGTCAATATGAGTTCTGTTCACCTAACGACCATGTCAACGGCTCACAATCAACAAACGACGCTTATCCATGTGCAGTACATTTCGCAATGTATGCTGACCACTTAGAATTGGTTAAACATTTGGATATGCTCATCGCCTCATTAGAAGCTAAAGCTAAAGAATTTGAAAACGTTATCAAGATGGGTCGTACACAGCTCCAAGACGCTGTTCCTATGACATTAGGTCTTACATTCAACGCTTTCGCACAAGCAATGAAGAACGAAAAAGAACACCTTCTTCAAGCAGCTAAAGAATTCTTATATAGCAACATGGGCGCAACAGCTATCGGTACAGGTATCTGCTCAACATTAGAATACAGAGAAGTATGTCTCCGCGCTTTACGCGACATCACAGGTTGGGATGTTCAATTAGCAAAAGACTTCGTACAAGCTACATCAGATGCTACATCAATGATGGTTTACTCAAGCGCATTGAGAACACTCTGCACAAGCTTATGCAAAGTTTGTAACGACTTGCGTTTAATGAGCTCAGGTCCACGTTGCGGCTTAGGCGAAATTAAACTTCCAGCATTACAACCAGGTTCATCAATCATGCCAGGTAAAGTTAACCCAGTTATCCCAGAAGTAGTTAACCAAATCTGCTACCGCGTTATGGGTAACGACCACTGCATCATGCTCGGCGCTAACAACGCTCAATTAGAACTCAACGTTATGGAACCAGTTATGGTTTACGCTTTGTTAGAGTCAATCGAATTGATGCAAAACGGCTTCGACGTATTACGTACACTCTGCATCGACGGTATCGTAGCTGACGAAAAACGTTGCCGCGAATTAGTCGAAAACAGCGTTGGCGTTATCACAGCTTTAGTTCCTGTCATCGGTTACAAACCATGTACAAAACTCGCTAAAGAAGCTATCGAAACAGGTAGAGGCGTTATGGATCTCGTAAGAGAACAAGGTTTGTTAACAGAAGAACAAATCGAAGATGCAATGTCTACAAAGAAAATCATGCTCTAATAAGATATAAATTCTAATTTGGATGGTACCGTAAGGTGCCATCCTTTTGTCGTTTTTAAATGTATAGTTGTATAGTATTCTATTAAGAATATATTTTTAATTATTTATAAAAAACAACTTTATATGATTAAAGTAAAAAAAGGTATTGATATTCACCTTGTTGGCGATGCAAAGAAAGAGCTCAAAAACTATGAGCCTAAACTTTGCGCTGTCAAACCTCACGATTTTATAGGCGTGGTGCCAAAATTACACGTGGCAGAAGGTGATGAAGTAAAAGTCGGTACCGTTTTGTTCCACAACAAAAACAACGAAAGCATTTTCTTTACCTCTCCGGTATCAGGAACTGTTAAAGCTGTCGTTCGTGGAGAAAAACGCGTCATCCTACAAGTCGTTATCGAATCGGATGCTAAATACGAAACCATCGACTTCGGTAAAGCTGACCCATCGAAATTGTCACGCGAACAAGTGATCGACAAGATGGTCCAAAGTGGTACATGGACAATGTTACGTCAACGTCCTTACTCTACAATCGCTAACCCACAGGACAAACCAAAATGTATCGCCGTTTCAATGTTCGATACAGCTCCATTGGCACCAGATAACAATTTCATCATTGAAAACCAATATGAAGCTGTTAAAGCCGGCGTTGAAGCTCTCGCTAAAATGACCGACGGCGTGGTCTATCTTAACGTTAACTCATCTGCAACAGCAAAGAAACTCGCTTCGTTGAACTTCTCAGCAAAGAACGTTTCTATCAATGAATTCGAGGGACCACACCCAACAGGTAACATCAGCACTCAACTCAATGTGTTGTCACCTATCAACAAAGGCGAAGTGGTATGGTATTGCTACGCACAAAATCTTGTCAGCATAGGTAACCTCTTCATCAACGGTACTTACGACAGCCGCAGAACAATAGCTTTCACAGGTTCAGAAGTGAAAGACCCAGTTTATTATCAAACAAGAATAGGCGCAGAATTGTCAGGATTGTACAATAACATCTCATCAGACAACGTACGTATCATCAGTGGCAACGTCTTGACAGGCACAAAAATCAACGGCGACAACTTCTTGGGATTCTACGACTCACAAGTTACAGTCATCCCAGAAGGTAACCACTATCAACTCTTTGGCTGGTTGGCTCCTAACTTCAAGAAATTTACCTCAACAAATACAATGGGCGCATCATTATGCAAGAAGAGCAAGAAAGTTCTCGACACCAACCTCAACGGTGGCGTGCGTCCTCTCATTATGACAGGTAACTTCGAGAAAGTATTCCCATTCGATATCTACCCAATGCAACTCATCAAGGCTTGTATTATCAAAGACATCGATCAGATGGAAGAACTCGGTATTTACGAAATCGATGCTGAAGACTTCGCATTGTGTGAAGTAATCGATCCATCGAAGACTCCGATTCAACAAATAGTACGTGAAAGTTTAGAAATGCTTCGTAAAGAAATGAACTAAATATCAGAATTATGGGATTACGTAAATTTATAGATAAAATAAAACCTAACTTTGAAGAAGGCGGCAAACTCTATTGCTTCCATTCATTCTTCGATGCTATGGAGACATTCTTCTACGTTCCTAACAAAGTGACTCTCAATGGCGCACACGTCAGAGACGCTGTCGATATGAAACGTAATATGATTTATGTCCTCATCGCTCTTATTCCTTGCTTCCTCTTCGGAACATGGAACATCGGTTATCAACATTTCCTTTCTCATGGTGTAGAAGCTACTTTATGGCAAAACTTCGGTTATGGTTTGCTTAAGGTTATCCCTCTCTACTTAGTGAGTTATATCGTAGGTCTTGGCATCGAAATCGTCTTTGCACAAGTCAGAAAAGAAGAAGTCAACGAAGGTTATTTCGTGACAGGTTTCTTGATTCCTTTAATCGTGCCAGCTGACATTCCATTGTGGATGCTCGCATTGGCAGTGGCTTTCGCAGTCATCATCGGTAAAGAAGTGTTCGGCGGCAGCGGTATGAACGTCGTCAACCCAGCTCTTCTTGCACGTGCTTTCTTGTTCTTCTCATATCCTTCACAAATGTCGGGCGACGGTATCTGGATAGCAGAAAAAGCTGACGCTTATTCAGGAGCAACACCACTCGGCACATTGTTGAACGGCGGTGGCGTAGAACAACTTCCAAGCATGATGGAGATGTTCATCGGAACAATTCCAGGCAGCGTTGGTGAGACTTCAAAAATCGCTATCCTCATTGGTGCTTTGTTCCTCTTGTTGACAGGCGTAGCAAGCTTGAGAATCATGCTTTCTACATTCGTCGGCGCAGCAGCTTTAGGATTGTTATTCACAGCTATAGGCGTATCAGACGTTCCATTCTACTATCATTATTTGATGGGCGGCTTTATGTTCGGTGCAGTGTTCATGGCAACAGACCCTGTTACAGCAGCGCAGACAAACAAAGGTAAAGTCATCTACGGATTCCTTATCGGAGCAATGGCAGTATTAATCCGCGTTGCAAACCCTGGTTACCCAGAAGGTATGATGCTCGCAATATTACTCCTCAACGTATTCGCTCCACTCATCGACTATTGCGTAGTGGCAATGAATATCAGTAAACGTAAAAAACGCTGGGCAAAAGCAGAAGAAAGGAGTGCAAAATGAAAGACAGATATATTTTCACATACATTATAATATTGGTTGCAATAGTAGCCGTATTATTGTCGGCAGCAGCAATGGTGTTACAACCATTCCAACAAGCAAACATCGACAATGAAAAGATGATGAACATCTTGAAAGCAGCCGATGTACAAAATGTCGATAAAGAAAATGTTCAAAAGCTTTTCAATGAAGATTGCGTTAAAATGTTACTCGTTAACGCAAAAGGTGAAGTAGTTGAAGAATGTACAAAAGACTTTACAAAATTCGCTGCCTTCACTATGAACATGAAAGATGAGCTTTATAAAAAAGACAATGGAAAAGATTATGTCTTACCAATTATCGTTATCAATAATGGTAAGGAAAACGTTAACGTCATCCAACTTCAAGGCGCTGGTCTTTGGGGACCTATCTGGGGTTACATCGGAATGACAGCAAACTTCCAAAACGTAGTGGGCGTTGTTTTCGACCACAAATCAGAAACACCTGGTTTAGGTGCAGAAATCACAACACCAAGATTCACCGAACAATTTAAAGGTAAGACAATCTTCAGCGGTGGCGAATTCGTTTCGATAGATGTTGTTAAAGGCGGCGTGGCAAATCTCTCAGCCGACCTTCAAAAGAACTCTGTCGATGCCATCAGCGGTGGTACTATAACTTCAAACGGAGTTAATAATATGATAGAAAAAGTGTTAGAATCTTATTTACCTTATATTGAAAAACAATGAGTAAGAATTTAGAACTTTTAACAGCTCCATTACGCAAGGCAAATCCTGTCACAGTATTAATATTAGGTATATGCTCTGCTCTCGCCGTCACAGCTAAGCTCAAGCCGGCATTGGTAATGGCTCTCTCAGTAACAGTAGTTATCGCATTGTCGAATCTCATCATCTCTCTGTTGAGAAAAGGCATCCCTTCCAAGATACGTATCATAGTGCAACTTATAGTCATCGCGACATTAGTTATCCTCGTCGACCAGTTCCTCAAGGCATTCGTCTATGACGTAAGTAAGCAACTATCGGTATTCGTCGGACTTATCATCACCAACTGTATCGTTATGGGACGTCTCGAAGCCTTCGCTATGGCTAACGGTCCATGGGAATCATTGTTAGATGGTATCGGCAACGGTCTCGGTTATGGTTTGATATTAGTTATAGTAGCATTCTTCCGTGAGCTTTTCGGTTCAGGAACATTGTTAGGCTATCAAATCATTCCAGAAGGACTTTACGATTTCGGATATATGAACAACGGTCTTATGATTCTTCCTCCAATGGCATTGATTATTGTAGGTGTTATCATGTGGCTACAAAAACCAGAGGAGGATAAGAAATAATGGAATCATTAGGAATTTTCATCCGTTCGATATTTATCGACAATATGGTGTTTGCATATTTCTTGGGAATGTGCTCATACCTCGCAGTATCTAAAAATGTTAAGACCTCTTTCGGTCTCGGCGTGGCAGTCGTCTTCGTCCTTGCCATCACAGTGCCAATCAACTATTTGTTAGATAAATTCGTTTTGTCGGCAGGCGCATTGTCATGGATCAGCCCTAAGTTCGCTGATGTCAACTTAGACTTCTTGACATTCATTCTCTTCATCGCTATCATCGCTGCTATCGTTCAGATTCTCGAGATGGTGATAGAGAAATTCACTCCTGCATTGTATTCATCACTCGGTATCTTCTTGCCTCTCATCGCTGTAAACTGCGCCATCATGGGTGCTTCACTCTTCATGCAAGAGAAAGACTTCAGCTCAGTAGGTCAGTCATTGGCATACGGCTTAGGCTCAGGTCTCGGCTGGCTCCTCGCTATCGTAGGCATCGCAGCTATCAGAGAGAAAATAAGATATTCACACGTGCCAAAGTCATTGCAAGGCACAGGTATAGCATTCATCGTGACAGGTTTGATGGGCATCGCCTTTATGTCATTCCTCGGTATAACTTTCAAATAATTATTGTTACAGTCTAAAAAAATAAAGAAATGAGTATTACATCAATCATTTTATTAAGCGTTGTCGTTTTCTTGATCGTTGTTTTAATTCCTGTAACAATATTGGTTATTGTCAGAAAGAAACTTGCTCCACAAGGCAAAGTTAAAATCAACATCAACGATGAAAAAGAAATAGAAGTAGAACCGGGCAACTCTTTGCTCGCAACATTAGCCAACGAACAGATATTCCTTCCATCAGCATGTGGTGGTGGTGGTAGCTGCGGTATGTGTCGTTGCCAGGTCTTAGAAGGCGGTGGCACAATCCTTCCTACAGAAACAGGCTTCTTCAGCAGAAAAGAACAACAAAATCACTGGAGATTAGGTTGCCAGGTGAAAGTTCGCGAAGACATGAAAATCCACATCAACCCACAAATCTTCGGTATCAAGAAGTGGGAATGCGAAGTGGTCAGCAACCGAAACGTCGCTACTTTCATCAAGGAATTCGTTGTTAAACTTCCTGAAGGCGAACACCTCAAGTTCTTATCAGGCGGTTACATCCAAATCGACGTTCCTAAAATTGATGTCAACTATAAAGACATTGACGTTGATGACGAATACAAAGCCGACTGGGAAAAATTCGGTATGTTCGACTTAGTCATGCACAACCCTGAACCACAGTTCAGAGCTTATTCTATGGCTAGTTACCCAGCTGAAGACAACATCATCATGCTTAACGTACGTATCGCAACACCTCCATTCGATAGAGTCAATGGCGGCTTCATGAAGGTAAATCCAGGTGTCTGTTCATCATACATCTACTCATTGAAACCAGGCGATAAGGTAACAATCAGCGGTCCTTACGGCGAGTTCCATATCAAAGACACCAAACGCGAAATCATCTTCATCGGCGGTGGTGCTGGTATGGCTCCAATGCGTTCTCACATCTTGGACCTTTTCCTCACAAAACACACCGACAGAAAAGTATCTTACTGGTACGGCGGTCGTTCTTTACGCGAACTCTTCTACATCGACGACTTCAGAAAGATCGAGGAAGAAAATCCAAACTTCAAGTTTAATATCGCCCTCTCGGCTCCGCTCCCTGAAGATAACTGGACAGGCTACGTAGGTAACATCCACGAAGTATTGCTCGAAAATTATCTTAAGAATCACAGCGAACCAGAAGAAATTGAATACTATCTCTGCGGACCTCCAATGATGACAGCAGCAGTCCTTAAGATGCTCGACAGTCTCGGCGTTCCAAAAGAAATGATTTCATTCGACGATTTTGGAGGTTAATAAACAATGAATTCAAAATTTTAAATTAGAGAAACAACAATGAGTGATTCAATCAATGTAAGAAAGACAGTCAAGATAGTTTTGGCTCTCATAGTATTCTTCTTCTTATGGTTTGTCCCAGCAGCAATATTGGGATTGCCAGATCTCACTGTAATACAACAACGTGTCATAGCCGTTTTCGGCTTGGCACTTGTTTTATGGTTTACAGAAGCCATTCCATCATGGACAACATCAATGATGATAGTTGTCATCCTCTTAGTGACATGTTCCGACAGTTCGCTCTTCTTCTTGAGAAACGGCGAAAACATGGGCAATCTCCTTTCACATAAAGCTATCATGGGAGCTTTTGCCGACCCAACCATCATGCTTTTCCTCGGCGGTTTCGTTATCGCTATCATAGCTTCTAAGATGGGTATCGACGTTCAGTTGGCAAGAATATTAATAAAACCTTTCGGTAAGAAATCTGAGTTCGTATTACTCGCCTTCCTTATGATTACAGGTGTTTTCTCCATGTTCATCAGCAACACAGCAACAGCAGCTATGATGCTTACCTTCATGGCACCTATCATCCGTTACTTGCCTGTTGATGGTAAGGGTAGAGTAGGTTTCGTAATGTCAATTCCTATCGGTGCTAACCTCGGCGGCATAGCAACACCTGTTGGAACACCTCCAAATGCAATCGCACTAAAATATTTGAACGACCCTGATGGCCTTAACTTGAATATCGGTTTCGGCGACTGGGCAATGGTGATGGTTCCTTTCACAATCGTATTGCTTTTGTTAGCTTGGGTATTGCTTATCAAGATATTCCCATTCAAACAAAAAACTATCGATTTGCATATCGAAGGTGAAACAGAAAAAGGACCAAGACTTGTTCTTGCATACGTCACATTACTTTTGACGATTATATTGTGGTTGACAGACAAATTCACTGGCATCAACGCTAATGCTGTAGCTTTGATACCTATCGCAGTATTCTGTGTGACAGGTTTGTTCACTAAAGACGACCTTAAAGAAATCAACTGGGACGTTATCTGGTTGGTAGCCGGAGGTTTCGCTTTAGGTACAGCCTTAGATCATTCAGGTCTCGCTAAATATTTGGTACAGGCTATCCCGTTCAATCAATGGTCACCAGTAATCGTTATCGCAGGTGCAGGTTTGTTGTGCTACTTCTTCTCAAACATCATCTCAAACACAGCAACATCAGCTCTCCTCATCCCTGTTATGGTAGCAGTAGGAACTGGTATGGGCGATGTCTTGGCACCATACGGAGGAATATTGACACTCATCCTCGGCGTTACACTCTCAGCTTCATTAGCTATGATATTACCAGTAAGTACACCTCCTAATGCTATCGCCTACAGTACAGGCATGGTAGATACTAGGGAGATGCGTAAAGTCGGTGTTATAGTTGGTGTTGTAGGTCTCATCTTAGCTTTCGCAATGTTAATCATTGTTGGTAAAGCAGGAATTATGTTAAGTTAAATTATTAATTCATAAATAAAAAAAACATGGGTAATAAAGGTCTTTCATCAATTACAAAAAAATTGATTATGGCGATAACCGGAGGAGCTATGGTATTTTTCCTCTTGTTCCACGCCTCAATGAACTTAGTCGCGATCATCAAGCCATCAGGCTATAACAAGATTTGCGAATTTCTCGGTGCAAACTGGTATGCTTTAGTAGCAACAGTAGGCTTAGCAGCTCTTATGGTGTTCCACCTTATTTATGCTTTCGTTTTATCATTGCAGAACTACAGAGCTCGTGGCTCACAACGTTACGCAGTAGTAGAAAAACAAGAAGGCGT